>DBNU01000107.1 GCA_002299125.1 Proteobacteria bacterium UBA664 | reverse complement strand
GCACCCGGTAGCCGAGGCGCCGCGCCGCGATGGCGAACATGCGACCAAGCTGGCCGCTGCCGAGCACACCCAGGCGGGCACCAGGCGCGATGACGGTCACTCCAGGCCCTCCAGGCCTTCTTCGACGACGCGCGCCGTCTGCGCCGCACGCCAGGCGCGAAGCCGCTCGCGCAGGGCGGGGTCGGTAATGCCGAGGATTGCCACCGCCAGCAGCGCCGCGTTTTTTGCCCCGGCCTCGCCGATGGCGAGGGTGGCCACCGGGACGCCGGCCGGCATCTGCACGATGGAGAGCAGCGAATCGAGGCCCGCCAGGGATTTGCTCTTCACCGGCACGCCGAGCACCGGGAGCAGGGTGTGAGCAGCCAGCATCCCGGGCAGGTGGGCAGCGCCCCCCGCACCGGCGATGATGGCCGCGAATCCGCGCCCCTCCGCTTCGCGGGCGTAATCCGCCAGCAGTTCCGGTGTTCGATGGGCCGACACCACGCGACACTCGTGCGGCACGTCGAAGTGCTCGAGTATCCGGGCGGCCTCGCGGAGCGTGTCCCAATCCGAGCGGCTGCCCATGACCACCCCAATCCGCGCGCTGCCCGGGACTTCTTCGCCCTGTTTGCGTCCCTTGCCAGCCGCCATGCCTACCCCCGCAAAAAAGCGCCGATGGTAGTCGCCTGGAATGCATCGGACAATGAGGAGTCTTGTCCAACGAGGTGTGAGCCTGGAGCCGGGCTTGAGATTCCAAGGAGGAATGAGCCTGGAGGCGGTCCGGAGGAGGCGGTTGGCCGGCTGATGGGCAGCGGGCCGGCTGACCGGAAACCGCTCACCTGGTTCGTGGTCGATGCGCTTGAGCGCACTGAGTCGGCGCGCCACTGCTTTAGACTTCGCCCTCGCCAGTTGCAACGGGCCCTGCCCGGGAGAACGCGCATGACCCTGCCACGCCTGACCTGCCTGCTCATGGCCTGCCTGCCTGCCGCTGCTTTCGCCGCCGAGGTGGCGCGCTGGACCGGCTACGCCACCGACCTCGCCACCGGTGCACCCATCTACAGCGAGCGTCATGAGGCCGTGATCGAGGACGGCCGCGCCGTGCGGGCGCAAGTGGAATACGTCGATCCCTCGGGAAAGCCCATTGCGGCCAAGACGCTGGAGTTCGTCTCACCCTTCCTGCCGCTGTTCAGTCTCGCCGACAGCCGCATCGGCTACCGCGAAGGCATCCGGCGCGAGGGTGAGGAGATCATGGTCTTCACACGCGAACCCGGTGCCGACCGCGATCGCGAGCGCAGCGTGACCGTGGCCGGTGAGGTGGTTGCAGATGCCGGCTTCGATCAGTTCATGCGCCAACATCTCGAGGGGCTTGCCCGCGGAGAGCGCAAGGTCTTCGATTTCATCGTCCCCAGCCAGTTGCGGGCGCTGCGCTTTCGGGTCGAGAAGGTCGGTGAAACAGAGCGCGAAGGGCTGTCGCTGTTGCAGCTCGTACTGAGGCCCGATGGCTTCATCCTGCGCAACCTCGTCGCCTCTGTGGAGCTCGATTACGACCTCGCCAGCGGCATGCTTTACGAATACCGCGGGATCTCCAACGTCCGGCAACCGAATGGCGACAGTTATCGCGCCCGTATCGTCTTTCCGCCTGCTGAACGGCGGGTGGTTTCCGTCGCTGCCAATCATCGCCCGGTGTCCTGCCTTAACGGGGGCTGCCGATGACCTGTCCGCGTCGCGCCGTGGTCTGGCTGGCCGTACGTCTGGTCGGCGGGATCTTCGTCGTCGCTCCGGTTTCTGCCGCCTCGCAACTGGACGAGGCACTGCGCCTGCTTGAGCGAGGCGAGGGGGTGCGTGCCCTCTCGGAATTGCGGCCGCTGGCCGAGGGTGGCAACGCGGAGGCTCAGTTCCGCATGGGCACAATCTTCGAGCGTGGCATCGGCATCGTGCCGGACGACTACTGGGCCTGGTACTGGTACCAGTTGGCTGCGGCGCAGGGGCACACACCCGCGGTCGAGGCGCTCTATGCCCTCGGCGCGCGTACCGCAGGTACATCTGAGGGCGCTGCGGATAATGCGTTGGACCAGGCTGCGAATGTGGCCGCGACGCCGCAAGAGGTCGTGGCGCCGAGCGTGCCGACCGCGGAAGCTCCCGTCGAGCCTGTGGCGCCGTCTGCAGCGGACGCGCCGGTGGCCGCAGATCCCCAGCCGATTGCAGCTACCCCGGCGGGCTCCGTTGAGACGGCCGTGGCGGCTGCCCCTGCCGAGGGCGCAGGTGAAGTGCGCGCGCCGGGGCCAAAGGAACTGGCTGCGCTCGCCAAGGCCCGCGAGCGCGGCATCAGCGTCAGTTTCGATCCCGGTCTGCCCCTGCCGCTCCCGCGCGGCGATGACATCACCGGCCAGCCGACCGGAGACGGTCCTGGTGGTGGTCCGCGGGCGGCCCCATTACAGGTGGCAGCGAACCCTTCTCCAATGCCGGCAGACCCCTTTGGAGGTGGCGCGGGGATGGAATGGTCTGCCGCGCCCCCGCCGGCCGCCGCACCCGCCGTCAACCCGGGGACGGCGGCCGCAGCGGATACGGCGACTCTCGCCTATCCCGCGCTCGCGCAACTCGCCGCAGCCGGGGACGTGGCGGCCCAGCGCGAGCTCGCGGCGCGTCTGCACGCCGGGCGCGGCCGGCCCCGGGATGTGCGCTCCGCCATGGACTGGTACCGGCGTGCCGCCGAGGCGGGCGATGCCGAGTCGCAGTTTCAGCTTGGCAACCTCTACCTCATGGGTGAGGGCATCGAGGCCGATGACGTGTGGGCCATCACCTGGTTCCGGCGCGCGGCGGGTCAAGGCCACGCGAAGGCGCAGGCGCACCTCGACAACCTGCTCAAGCTCTCTGGAGGGGCACGCTGATGGCCTATCAATCGTCGTTGCTGTCAGTCATCCCCGGCAATGAATCGCCGGCAATGAACCGCGGGAGAGGGCGCATGATCCTCGACCATCGGCGTCGCTCCATGGGTGCAAGTCGGGCCGCCGGATGGTTGAGCCGTCTGTGTGTGTTCCTGCTGGCGCTGCCACTGGGTGCTCTGGCCGCTGCGGACACCGGCGCTCCGGCTTCCGCCGGCGCCACGAATCCGGCTGGCATCACCACGACCCCGGCCACTGGCGGTGGCGAGGGCAGATGTCCGCGAAAGGGAGACTGCGCCGCCTGCCACGAAGACCCGGCCCACGTGAATTCGCCTGAGCACGCCCCCGTGCCTGGCACCGACCCGCATTCCGGCAAATGTCCGCACGCCGGCAAGGGTGACCATGGGCAGCAGCACGGGCATGGCGCCTGCGCCTGTGCCGGCAAGGGTGACCAGGGGCAGCAGCACGGGCATGGCGCCTGCGCCGGCAAGGATGACCACGGGCATGATGGCTGCGCCTGCAAGGGCGGGCATGGGCATGGGCATGGGCATGGGCATGGTGCCTGCGCCTGCTGCGGCAAGTGCGCCGGTCCTGCCCCAGCCCCTGCAGGGGCGTCCGCAGCGCAGTGCAAATGCCGACACGGCGAAGGTCACGGACACCACCACCCGCACGCCCATGGGGATGCGTCCGAGGCCGTGGGCGGGGCAGTTGCCCGGTCCCCTGGCCCTCATCGGCCAGGGATGCTGATCGTTCAGCCGAAACCGCCGGCGCATGTTGCCCCGCATCCCGTCAGCATCGCGCCAAGCCCGCCCGCAGCGCGACTGCTGCTCGATGCCTACGCCGATGGTTCCTGGGCCGATCGTGTCCTGGCCCTGCATCAGGCCCTGGGTGCCAATCTCTCGGCCCACGACGAGACCGGGCAGACGCTGCTGATGAAGGCGGCGGCACGCGGTGACCTCGCCTTGGTGCAGGCACTCATGGCCGCGAACGTTCCGCTCGATACCACCGACATCCACGGTTGGTCCGCGCTCGAACACGCAGTGCAGGGACAGGCGACCGCCGCCGCGCTTGCACTCATCGCCGGCGGTGCCCGGGAACGGATCGATCACCACGAGAATTCCACTCTCCAGTACGCGGTGAATCTGGTCGCCGATACGCAGGTGATTGCGGCCCTGGTACGGGCGGGTGCCGACGTCAATCGGCGCTCACTCGATGGACTGACGGTGCTGATGGAGGCCATCGACGCAGGCAATCCGGTCGCGAGCATCGAGGCGCTGTTCGCAGCACCGGGGTTGGACCTGACCCTGCGCGATCCGCGGGGTGAGGATGCCCTCACGCACGCACGGGCAGGGGCCGATCCGGCAGTCGTGGCGCTCATCGCGTCTCGTTTGGGCAACACCGCCGCGCCCGAGCACTGAGCGGAACCGGGTGTTCCTTTGGCGCCGGTCGCCGCTCGGACCGGGTGAGCAGTGGCAAGGGAAGAGAACGCATGCAGCCGCTGCATTCCATCCTGTTCCTGCTCGCGGTCGCGCTGGTGTGCGCCTGGATCTGGACCGCCCCCGGGCGCCGCGCACGCCGTCGGCAACGAATCGGTGCGGCCCCGTTTCCGCCGACCTGGGTCACGCTGCTCGAGGATCGGCTGCCGCTCTATTCGCATCTGCCCACCGCTGAGCGCCAGCACTTGCAGATGCGGATCCTGCAATTGCTGGAGTCCTGGCAGTTCGTCGGTTGCAACGGTCTGGCGGTGACCGACGACATGCGCCTGCTGGTGGCAGCGCAGGCGGGTGTGCTCACGCTGGGTCATCAGAGTGACCCCTGGCCCGAGCTGCGGGAGGTATTGCTCTATCCGGATGTCTTCCTGAGCCCACATCGACTCGAGCACGCAGGAGGCGTGGTGGAGGAAGGCCTGCGCGAACTGGAGGGCGAATCCTGGTCGGGGGAGCGGGTGGTGCTGGCCTGGACGGAGGTCGAGGACGGTGCCGCCGATCCACACGACGGCGTGAATGTGGTCATCCACGAGTTCGCTCATCAACTCGACGCACTGTCGGGTGGCACGGGTGGCCTGCCAGTGCTGCCGCCAGGGGTTGCGCTCGAGACCTGGACCACGGCCTGGTCAGCGGCCTTCGAACGCTTCTGCAGAGCGGTCGAGAAACGCCACGATCCGGTCTGGCTGGATCCCGCAGCCAGCGAGAACGCGGGGGAATTCCTGGCCTACGTCACCGAGGTCTTCATCGAGTGCCCGTGGGAACTCGAGGCGCGCGAGCCCGCAGTCTACCGGCTGCTCGTGCAGGTGCTCGGCATCGATCCCCTCGCCTGGCGCTGCCCACAGACGGAGGCCGCCTGATGGACCTGCCAGTGCCACTACGCCCCCGCTCACATCTGCTGCACCACCAATCGTGTCCGATGTAGAGACACCGGTCTTCGGCGTGGATAGCCATTCGATCATCGAGACGGCTATTCGCGGAGCGCTGCGCCCATGGCTCAGCCCGGCGCATCCAGCGTTCGACGCGTGAGTTCAATCGTCTGATGTCGGTCTGATAGCGGCGGCCCTGTTTCTCGCAGATGTCCCCTCTCGATGCCGTCACCGGATCGCAGCGCTGGGTGGCAAGCTTGCACCGGACAATTTCCGCCGGGGTCTGGGCTACGCTCAGGTCTTCCATTCCGGGGTACGAGCTTGCAGATCCATGTCCAGAGCCGAACGTCTCGCTCGTCTGAATTCCCTGCTGGCCGGGCCGAACTACCGCTCGCGCCAATTTCTCGAGGAGGCGCTGCAGGTCTCTCGGGCGCAGCTCACCCGTGACATCAGCTATCTGCGAGACCGACTCAACCATCCGATTGTCTACGACCGCAGCAAAGGTGGTTACCGGCTCGACGCCGCGGCCGCCCACGCTGGCCAGCAATACGAACTGCCGGGGCTATGGCTGTCGGCCGAGGAGATCCATGCGCTTCTGACCATCAACCACCTGCTCGCGAACCTGGATGCGGGCGGTCTGCTTGCGCCCCATGTCAGCCCGCTCATCGATCGCTTGACCTGCATGTTGGCGGACGGAACCGGCAGCGCACAGGACCTTGCCCGTCGCATCGTGGTGCAGACGGTCGGGGCGCGCCGCCTGCACTTGCCGGATTTCCAGCGCATCGGCACGGCGCTCCTGCGGCGCAAGCGCTTGCTCATCGTCTATCACGCCCGTGGTCGCGACGAAGAGAGCGAGCGGGAGATCTCACCGCAGCGGCTCATCCACTACCGGGACAACTGGTATCTGGACGCGTGGTGTCACCTGCGCACGGAGTTGCGCAGCTTCTCGGTGGATGTGATCCGGCACGTGAGCGAGGTGGAACGCAGCGCCATCGAGGTCCCGCAGGAGGAACTGGATGCCAAGCTCGGTTCGGGCTACGGCATCTTTGCGGGGCGCTCGGTGCAGTGGGCGGAACTTCGATTCACGCCGCACGCCGCGCGCTGGGTAGCGGCTGAGACCTGGCATCGCCAGCAGGAAGGTCGCTTCGATGCAGAGGCTCACTACTGGCTGCGGCTGCCCTATGCCGACCCGACGGAGCTGGTGATGGACATTCTGCGCCATCTTCCGGAGGTTGAAGTGCGAGGCCCGGAGTCCCTTCAGCGCGCAGTGCTCGAGCGTGTGGAGGCGGGGCTCAGGCACCTGCACGGCGGGAACACTGAGACCTAGCTTCCGTCCCGATCCGGCGCGTTGAGACGCATGGCCAGGGCCTCGCCCCGGGATGTGAGGTGCAGTCTGCGGATGCGCCCTTCGTCCGGGTCGTCTTGCGCCGCCACCAGGGCTGGGCCGCGTTGGCCTCGCCAGGTGTGTGTAGTCAGCGCGGAGATGCTGCGGGAGGTGCTCGACTTGCCGAGTGCGAGTCGAGCGGCGGTGGCCGTCATGTGCGTACCCGGATTGAGCGCGATGTCGATGAAGACGCGCAGGGTCTGCAAGGGCAGGTCACGACCGAACTCGTGTCGGACTTGACCGAGTGCGCGAGCGAGTTCAATCAGCCCGAGGCCTGGCGCTGCGAGCTTTGCGGGCCTGCCGTGGCCGTTCCGGGAGGCGTCACTCTGATGGTCGGTGTGCACGGCTGACTGCTACTCCTCTGCTGGGTTATCGGGGCAGCGGGCGGCTCGCACTGACGAGCCTCTCAAGAAGAGTGATGCGGGTAGGGCGCGGTGTGCGCCTCGTGTGCCGCAGAACTCCCGAGCGAGAGATTCCGCGCGCGTGGGCTCACCCGATGAGCCTGCCGTCGCCGACGCTCCGACTGACCGCCCTGGGGTGATGGAGCCCCCACTCGGGGCCCGTCCGCCGGGCGATTCGAGTGCAGTGAGCTCAGGTCACAGGAAGGAGACCCGAATGATGATGGCCCGCAAGAACACACCGCTCGGGAAGCGCTGGACCGCGTTGCCGCCAAGTCTGCCGCTCGCGGTGTTGCGTGCGCGCTATGAGGCCGAGCAGGTGCGGCTGGTGCCCACCGGGATGGGGACACTCCTCGATCGCTATCTGGATTTCGAGGGTTTCCTCGAGCACGGCCCGTGGCTGGCCGCCTTGCATCGGTCTGGCTGGGATACCGAGCCCGTCGCGACGCTCCATCCGGGTCTCATCGGCCTGGCCCTCGAGGCTTGGCCGACCGCCCGCGCCGGGGTATCACCCGACCCAGTGGGCTCCTGATGACGTGCTTTGTGCGGGCAGCCGCCGCGCCCGCCGGTGGCCTAACGGTGCCGCCTTGTGCGGGCGCTCAGGGTCGCCGCCGCTGGCCTCTCGAAGTGCCTTGCACGCGGGTCATGACGGCTTGAGAACCACCTCACGAACTTCGACAAGGCCCGGATGGTCGGGATGATTCAGTTCCAGCACGCGCAGTGCGTCATCCGAGAGCTCCGGCATTTCGAGCACCTTGTAGGCCTTTGCCATCACGGCAAGCGCATCAGGCACGGCGGGTGTGCGCTGGTAGTTTTCCACCACGTACTTGGCTCGGTTGGCGGCTGCCACCATGGCGCCGCGGCGCATGTAGTAATTCGCTACGTGCAATTCGTGCTGGGCCAGCAAGTTGCGCAGGAAGGTCATGCGCTTTTGTGCATCAGGCGCGTATTTGCTGTCCGGAAAGCGCCGCACCAGCTCGGCAAAATCCTGGAAGGAACGCAAGGCTGTGCCCTGATCGCGCTGCGAAGGGTCGTTGGGGGTGAAGCGTTCGACGAGCCCCTTGCCGGCATTGAAGTTGGCGAGCCCCTTCAGGTAGTAGGCGTAGTCTGCCGCCGGGCTGGTCGGATGTAGCTTGAGGAAGCGATCGCAGGTGGCGATCGTCGATGCCGCCTCGTCGAGCTTGTAGTAGGCGTAGGCGAGGTCCAGCATGCCCTGCTGGGAATACGGCCCGAAGGGGAAGCGGGATTGCAGTTTCTCATAGTAGTTTCGCGCACCGTCCCAGTAGCCGGAGTTCAAACGGCTGCGCGCCTCGTTGAACAGACGCTCCTCGCTCATCGTCGAGGTTTCGTCATCGTCCTTCGTGGTGAACATCGAGCAACCCGCCAGCAACAGCACCGCACACAAACCAATGATTCTCAGCATGTTGCTCAACCCTCGAGGCCAGTCCGCCGAATGGACAGTGTAATCCTCTGCAAGTGCCCGGCAGAGGCCGGTCGCGGAACCCGCCCGGCGCGGCGTCGGCCCGGGAGGCAGGTCCTTGTGTATGGGCAGGGCGAGGCACGACCGCGGTGAGTGACGTCAGTCGCGATTTCCTCATCGAGCCCGAACTCGCCGGGATGCGTCTCGATCAGGCACTGGCCGCGCTGATGCCAGAGTACTCGCGCAGCCTGGTGAAGGAGTGGATCCTGGCCGGGGCCGTGACGATCGTCGGGCGGGTTCCGCGTCCCAGCGAGCGCCTCAAGGGCGGCGAGGCGGTGGCCGTGCGGGCCGAGGCGGCCAAGCCGGGGGAGTGGCTGCCTGAGCCCATCGCACTCGACGTGCTGCACGCCGACGCAGACCTCATCGTCATCGACAAACCCGCCGGGCTGGTTGTGCACCCGGCCGTCGGCAATCGGAGTGGCACCCTGGTCAATGCACTGCTGCACCACTTTCCCGATCTGGCGACCTTGCCGCGCGCCGGGATCGTACATCGGCTGGACAAGGACACCTCCGGTGTGATGATGGTCGCCCGCAGTCGACCGGCCCATACCCTGCTCGTGCGCCAGCTTGCCAAGCGACGCATCGGGCGCGAGTACCAGGCCGTGGTGCGCGGGGTGCTCGTGGCGGGCGGCACGGTCGAGGCCCCGATCGGTCGCCACCCACACCACCGCACGCGCATGGCCGTGGTGGAGGGTGGGCGGGCCGCCATCACGCATTTCCGGGTGTTGGAGCGCTTCGGTCACCACACGCGTCTGCGTTGCCGGCTCGAGACCGGTCGCACCCACCAGATCCGCGTGCATCTGGCCGCTGTCGGCTATCCCATCGTGGGCGATCCGCTCTACGGCGGTCGCCCGCGTCCGCCCGCTGGTGTCTCGCCCGAACTGCGTGCCGGTCTCGCCAGCTTTGGCCGTCAGGCGTTGCATGCGGAGACCCTGACACTGGTACATCCCACTCAGCGTGAGACCCTCGTCTTTCGTGCGCGCCCGCCAGCGGACTTTGCGGCGTTGGTTGCCCTGCTGCGCGCCGAGAGTCCGGCGGGTGAGTGAAATCCACCGATGACGGCAGGGGGCAGTGAGTCGGCATCCCACGAACGACTCTGGTTGCCGGCAGACTGGCCCGCGCCGCCCGGTGTGCGCGGTGGCACTACCCGCAGGGGCTGGCCGGGGGGTGTGAGTGAAGGGCCCTGGCAACGCCTGAACCTGGCGACCCACGTGGGAGACGATGAACGGGCGGTCGCCTCGAACCGTGTCGCGCTGACCGCGGCGCTGGCCCTGCCTGCACCACCGACCTGGCTCGCGCAGGTGCACGGTACGCGGGTCCTGTCTCTGGATGGGCTGGATGGGCTGGATGGGCTGGATGGGCCTGCCGTGTCTGCCGATGGTGCCTGCACCGCCCGCGCTGATCGGGTCGCCGTAGTACTGACGGCCGATTGCCTGCCCGTGTTGTTGGCAAGTGAGGACGGTCGCTGGGTAGCCGCGTTGCACGCCGGCTGGCGTGGGCTCGCGACCGGGGTGCTGGAGGCTGGTGTGTGCGCCTGGCCTGGGCCCCCGGAGCGGCTGCTGGCCTGGCTCGGTCCGGCCATCGGCCCTTCCTGCTTCGAGGTCGACGCGCCGGTACGCGAGGCCTTCCGGCGAGTGGATCCTGCGGCCGAGGCCGCGTTCACCGCCAGCCGTCCTGGCCACTGGTTGTGCGACCTCTACCTGCTGGCCCGCCAGCGGCTGGCGGCGGCTGGCGTGACCCGCGTACATGGCGGTGGTCGCTGTACCGCGAGCGAGACTGGCGAGTTTTACTCCTACCGGCGGGACGGCACCGCCACTGGACGCATGGCCACCCTGGTGTGGCTGGGCGCACGATGAATGCGGGAGCGACACCGCAGGTCATGCGGTGGAGTCAAGGCGCCGCAGCCTACTCGTAGATATCCCCGGTGAGTCGCCAGTCGGCCTCTTCGACCTGCACGTGATAATGGCCCCGGGCGAGCGGCGGCTCGGGCGCGAACCAAGTGCCGGCGGGCGTGCGTTCGAGGGTAACCTGATGGTCGAAACCTCCGCGCGTCGCGTGCAGCAGTCGCGCCACCAGCGTGGCGGGCAGTGACTCCGGATCGGGTGCCTCGATGTGTACCGTCAGCGTGCGAACCGTGTGGTCGTAGTCGAAACGGGCTGAGAGCCCCATGGCTGCAGCCCGCTGATCCCGCTCGATCACGCGATTGATGGCCAGCCCTTTCTTGTAGTAGTCGTCGATGACCACGCCGTCGAAGCCCTGTACCGCGATGATCGTGGTGACGATACCGGCGAGTACGGCGGTGAGGGGGGGGGTGATGCAGAGCCATACGAAGGGCTCGCGATACCAGCGTCTTTGTGGTGCTGCGCCGACGGGGGGCTGTGTCATGACGAGGATCCTTTGCATGTCGTGAGCCGGGGATCGAGCGGATGAGCCTTGTCGCTCATGGTTACTTCAGGGTGACAAGTCGCGCGGGTCGGATTCAGGGGGGTGTCGGACCGAGGAAGCGGGCGTCTTCCACGGCCCGGATGCTGGCGTCATCCGTCGCCTGGACAATGAAATCTACCCGGGTGCTGCGCTCCTTGATCGCGTCCACTCGCGCACGCAGCCGCACGGGGATGTCCCGCACGCTGCCGGCCTGCACGTCGACGGTATCACGGTCGATGAAGATCTCGGCCGCCAGCGGGCTCTCGAAGGTAATGCTGAATTCATGTGGTTGCTCGCTCATGTTGAGCAGGCGCAAGGTATAGACGTTCTCCACTTGATCGCGGCCGACTTCGCGGTAGAGCTGGTTGCGATCACGGATGACGTCCACAGCGAACGGTACGCGGGTGGCAAGCCCGTAGACGATTGAACCGAGCAGGACGGACAGCACGCCGGCGTAGATGAATACCCGCGGGCGCAGCACGCGGCTCGGCTTGCCATCCAGGGCGTTTTGTGTGGTGTAGCGGACGAGCCCGCGTGGGCTGCCAATGCGGTCCATGACCTGATCGCAGGCGTCGACACAGGCAGAGCAGCCGATGCACTCCACCTGCAGCCCGTCGCGGATGTCGATGCCCGTCGGGCATACCTGCACGCACATGCTGCAATTGATGCAATCGCCGAGCCCCTGGGCCTTCGCATCACTGCCGGCCCGCCGCCGTCCACGCGGTTCGCCGCGCTTCGCATCGTAGGAAATGACGAGTGAGTCGGCGTCCAGCATCGCGCTCTGGAAGCGCGCATAGGGGCACATGTACTTGCACACCTGTTCGCGCATGAAGCCGGCGTTGCCATAGGTGGCGAAGGCGTAGAAGAGGAACCAGAAGGTCTCCCAGTGACCCAGGGAGAGAGTCATCACGCCAGCGCCCAGTTCATGCACGGGCGTGAAGTAACCAACGAAGGTAAAGCCCGTCCACAGCGAGAAACTCACCCAGAGAAACTGCTTGGTGGCGATGATGCGCGCCTTGCCGAGCGACATCGGTGCACGGGCAAGCTTCATCTGGGCCATGCGATCGCCCTCGACCAGACGCTCCATCCACAGGAAGGTTTCCGTCCAGACGGACTGCGGACAGGCATAACCGCACCACAGGCGTCCGGCGAGGGTGGTGAAAAAGAAAAGCGAGAGTGCTGCGAAGATCAGGAGGCCGGTGAGGAACAGGAAGTCCTGCGGCCAGAGGACGAGACCGAAGAGGTAGAACTTGCGGTCGGGAAGGTCGAAAAGGACAGCCTGGCGCTCACCCCATGGCACCCAGGGCAACAGGTAGTAAATGCCGAGCAGCAGCAGCACGGATGTGATGCGCAGGTAGGCAAAGCGCCCGTGCACCTGCCGCGGGTAAACCTTCTGGCGTGACTCGTAGAGCGACTGCTGAACGACATCGAAGGGGACTTCGGTTGTCGTCGGGGGCTCTGCCGGCAAGTCTGGCGACCGTTCTGGTCTGGACATGGATACGGCCTCAGCGTGCGAGACGAAAGCTCTGCTGCACCCCTGGATTTCGGCAGGGAGCGATCCGCGCCCGGTCTTTTCGTGTTTCCCGGCTTCCTGCGGCCGCCCGCAGTCAGACTGAGTGTGCGGCCCCGGGGCAGATCCCATCGCTCGGCAGAAATCCGGTGGCCGCGCTGACTCGGGGTAAGCTCTGACACGCCGGCTTCGGTTACCGACTGACGGGCATCCGAGTATAGGCGCTGCGGCAGCGTAGACCCGAGTCGCGATTGGTGCCCGGCGCGGGATGATTCGCTGCCCGCCAGTAAGGATGGCGGCTGCTGCCATCGGGGCATTCGCAGTCGCCGATGGCCTGGCTGCGGATGCCCCGAGCTTGTTGAGTCGCCTCAGTGAGTATCGGACCCGCCAGCGGCCAGACCGGAGGTCGGGGCAACGGCCGCCGCGGCGTGTCCTTCGGCTGCGGCCTCGTTCGAGAGACTCCAGACGTAGGCCGAGACCACGTGGACTTTGGCGGGGCCGAGGAACTCGCCCCAGGCGGGCATGCGGCCCATGCGCCCCTTGACGATGGTCTCCGTGATGCGCGCGCTGCTGCCGCCATACAGCCAGATCTCGTCGGTGAGATTCGGAGCGCCCAGCGCCGCCATGCCCTTGCCTTCGGCTCCGTGGCAGGCGGCGCAGTTCTGGGCGTAGACCGCCTCGCCGCGCGCGGCGGCGACGGGATCGGTGTCCGCCCCGGAGATCCTGAGCACGTGGGTGACGACGTCTGCAATCTGCTGCTCATCGAGGATTTCAGACCAGGCAGGCATCATCCCCTGCCGGCCTTCCTGAATCGTCTTGACGATGGCTGCGGGCTCGCCGCCCCAGAGCCAGTCGTGATCCCGCAGGTTGGGGAAGCCGCGCACGCCACGCGCATCGGAGCCGTGGCAGGTAGCGCAGTAACTGGCGTAGAGACGCTCTCCGGCGCGGCGGGCGTCTTCGTCAGCCGCCAAGGTCTCGATGGGCGTGGCGAGGAACTTCTCGAAGATGGGCCCGTATCTGGTCTCGGCCGCCTGCATCTCCTGCTTCCAGGCGCCAGATGCGCTCCAGCCGAGCAGTCCACCGAAGCCTCCCAGGCCCGGGTAGAGGAGCAGATAGCCGAAAGCGAAGAAAATCGTGATGTAAAAGAGGTTCAGCCACCAGCGAGGGAGGGGATTGTTGTACTCCTCCAGGTTTTCGTCCCAGACATGACCCATGGTCTCGACCTTCTCGCCCGGCTGGGCGGGAGTGTTCGTGAGCCAGTTCATGATCCACAGGCAGGCCAGCAGGCCGCCGATGGTCGGCACGATAATCCAGAGATTCCAGAAGAGACTCATGTCACCCATGCTGCTCGCCTCGTTACCTGCCGGGGATGGGCCACGTCCGATGGGGTGCGGTGCCCGGGTCGGGACGTTCCATCGGGGTGTGGCGCGTGCGCCGCACGACCGGCCCCATGCTGGGCCGTGGCGGTCGGAACGGCACGGCCGAGAGCGTGGCAGCGCTCGAGCGGCCGTGTCTTGATCGCGGTCAACACGACCGACCCGCACATGCTACCCGCGTCGCGGGGTGTACGGCAGTCCCGGTCTTCGGCCTGGTCTGCGGCTGCGCGTGTCAGCCCCCGAGGTGCGACGCACGTCGCCCCGTCCACGGGGGCCGGCGCATGCCCATGGCCATGTCCCGCATGCGGTTGCAGCGCCGAGACCGTCGACCACAGGGTGAGTCCGATGACGGTGGCCGCCATCGCCTGACGCAACTGCCAGGCCTGCCGGCCGCCGGGTGATCCGCGCAGTCGCCCGGCGAACCAACCGGCACCGAGCATGGACGGCAGGGTGCCAAGACCGAAGGCGAGCATCACCGTCGTGCCGCGTAGTGGGTCCGTGGTGGCAGTGGCCAACGCCAGCGCGGCATAGACCATGCCGCAGGGTAGCCAGCCCCAGAGCAGACCCAGGACGAGCACACCCGGCAGGCCACCGCGCGTGCCGGCGAGGCGACCGACGGGCGCGATGCGTGCCCACAGCCGCCGCCCCCAGCGCTCCAACGCCTGCGGGGCGGGGATCCAGCCGGCCTGCCCCGCCACCGTCGCGACCACGAAGGCCGCCGCGAGCAGCGTGAGGGCCACGCGCGCGCCATCGCCCCCGGCGAGCAGCAGGGCACCGCCCAGGCCAGCGGCCAGCAGCCCCCCCAGGCCGTAGCTGATGAGGCGGCCGCCGTTGTAGGTGATGAGGCGGGGCCAGCGTGCCGCGCCCGGGGCCAGCGGCACGGCGGCGGCCAGTGGCCCGCACATGGCGAGACAATGCAGCGAGGAGCCAAGCCCGAGGGCCAGCGCTGCCACCAGTACGGCGGGGTCGGCGGTGTGGGCAAGCGTTGGCATCAGTGTGGGAGTGGCACCCTCAGGGCTGGGTCGCGTCCGCGGAGGTGCGGCCGTGGCCCGCTACGCACATGAGCGGACAGGGGCCTTAGACTACCCGGCGCGGGACGCCCCGTCGCGCCGCGGTGAGCAGCCTTGCCGAGTGCCTGACGGGCGTACGCTTCGCGCCAGACGCAGGAGATCGACTTGCGGGCACAGGGCAGCACAAAAAGTACCCAGGGGGCGCTGGTCGCGGAGCATATCGAGGCCATTCTCGACTGCATGGTCGAGGGCGTGATCCTGATCGACCGCTCCGGGATTGTCCGGCGCTTCAACCGTGCGGCCGAGCGGCTGTTCGGGTATCGAGTGGAAGAGGTACTCGGTCGCAATGTCAGCATGCTGATGCCGGCCCCCTGGAACCGGGAGCACGACCACTACCTTGCGCGTTACAGCCGCACCCGCGAGGGGCGCATCGTCGGTATCGATCGCGAGGTGCAGGGTCTGCGTCGTGACGGCAGCGTGTTCCCGATGCAACTCTCGGTAGGGGCCTTCGATGCCGGTGACGAGCCGTACTTCGTCGGTGTCATCCGTGACCTCTCCGAAACGCGGCGGATGCAGGCGGCGCTGGCGACCCGGGAGGCGCAGCTTCGCCTCATGTTCGATCAGGCCCCGGTGGGTGCCTTCGTGACCGACGCCCGCGGTTTCATCCTGTCCTGCAATGTCGCCTTCGAGCGGATGCTGGGCAGTGCGGCGCGGGGGCTCACGGGTCAACGGCATCTGGACCTCGTCCATCCGGAGGATCGGCCCGGACTGGCCCACACCCTGGCTGCGCTGCGGGAGGGTCAATCCGGGCGGATGCGCTGCACCCGCGACCTGCGTTACCTGCGGCTCGACGGCAGCGTCGCGCACGTGCAGTTGCATGTCGGTCTCGTCGATGCGGTGGAGGGGGCGCGTGTCCTCATCGGGCAGTGCATCGACCACAGCGCCGAGCACCAGGCCAGGAAGGAACTGGCTGCTCTGCACGAGCAGCTCGCCCATGTGAACCGGCTGTCGGTGATGGGCGAGATGGCCTCCGGCATCGCTCACGAGATCAATCAGCCGCTGACTGCCATTGCCGCCTACGCCCAGGCCTGTCGCCGGTTGCTGGCTGGCGGAGCCGGGACCGCTGCCGCGACCACCGTGGCAGAGGATCTCAGCGACGCCCTGGAGCAGATTGCCCAGCAGGCACAGCGTGCCGGTGAGGTCATCCGACGGTTGCGCGGTTTCGTGCGCCGGGGCGCGGCCTCGCGGGCGACCACACACCTCGGCGAGGTGTTGAGCGGGGTGGTGAAACTGGCCGAAGTGGACTCCCGCAGCCACGAGATCACCATCGAGCGGGATATCTCTCCCGCATTGCCACCGGTGCTCGCTGATTCGGTGCAGATCCAGCAGGTCGTACTGAACCTGCTGCGCAACGCCATGGAGGCAAGCCCGGCCAAGAGCAGTGATGGGGGCGATGGTGGATCGGATGACGTCGCCTGTCGCACGGTGATCCTGCGCGCCGAGGTGCAGGCCGGGGGGGTGCGGATTGCCGTGCTCGACCGTGGCGTTGGTCCTGATGCCGATGCTGCCGAGCGCCTGTTCACACCCTTCTTCACCACCAAGCGCAGCGGTATGGGGCTCGGTCTGTCAATCTGCCAGTCCATCGTCGAGGCACATGGTGGCCGCATTGGCTACCAGCCACGGGAGGGGGGCGGTAGCTGTTTCGAGTTCACGCTGCCCGTGGCCCCGGGGGGTGAGGCGTGAGCGGTTCGTCGCCGGTCCTTGGCGGGGTGTGATTGGCCGGGGCATGCGGAGGGGGCGGGAATGACTGAAGCGACCGTCTTTGTGGTGGATGACGATGATGCCGTGCGGCAAGCCATCCGCCTGCTGCTGCGTTCAGTTGGTCTTGCAGTGGAGGTCTGTGCCTCGGCTGCCGAGTTTCTCGAACGCTGGGATCCCACGCGCCCCGGCTGCCTCGTGCTCGACATCCGCATGCCGGGCATGAGCGGGCTGGAGCTGCAGGCGCGGCTGGCGCGCGAACCCTCTGCGCCGCCGGTCGTGTTCATCACTGGTCATGGGGACGTTTCGCTTGCCGTCCGCGCCATGCGCGATGGGGCCGTGGATTTCATCGAAAAGCCCTTCAGCGACCAGGACTTGATCGACCGCGTGCAGCGCGCGATCAGGCTGGACGGAGAACGGCGGGCAGCGACGGTCCGCCGTCAGGCCGCAACCATCCGCTTTGCCGGGCTCTCGGCGCGCGAGCGTGAGGTCATGCTGGCGATCGTCGCCGGGCGTGCCAACAAGGTCGTGGCCATCGATCTGGGGTTGTCAGAGCGCACGGTCGAGATCCACCGCGCCCGGGTCATGGAGAAGACCGGTGCGCGCTCCCTGCCGGAACTGGTTCGGCTCGCGGCCTTGGCCGACATCGTCCCGGCAGACGGCGACGCCCCGGGTTGACCCCTTCCGGCCGGGTCTGCGTCGGTCCGCGCTGCGCCAGAGGCAGACCTCTGCGGCGGGGGTATACGTGGATCCCACGGTGTTAACCGGGTGAAGTCACGATGGAGGCTCACGTTGCCCCCCTCAATACTGATGCGCATCAACTTGCGGCCACATCACGATTGAGGGAGCACAACATGAGTCTGTCGACCGGTAACGTGGTCCAGTTCGAAATCGCCTCCCGACCGGCCGCCTGCCGGCGCTGTGACTTGGGCGGCATCTGCGAGGCCCTGCGGCGTGGTGCCGACGGCGCCCGCCGCGGTGGTGCTGTCCAGCGCGGTAAGCTGCTGTTCCGGCAGGGGGAGTTGTTCAAGGGGCTGTTCGTCGTGCGCTCGGGTTCCGTGAAGACCAGCACCAATGCCACCGACGGGGTCGAGCAGGTGGTGCGTTTCCACATGCCGGGTGAGGTGCTCGGCCTCGACGGCCTGTGTGGGGATGTCTATCACGCGACCGCCACTGCGCTCGAGATGGCGAGCTTCTGCCGCATCAGCAGCGAAGAACTCGATCAGCTCCTCACCCGCAACCCCGAGGCCGCCCGCGAGCTCCTCGGTCTGGCCGGGCGGGAGCTGGTGGCGGAGCAGGGCCGCCTCGCCCTGGTCGGTCAGCGGGCGGCGGATGCACGTCTGGCCGCCTTCCTGCTCGGACTGTCCCGCGAGTACGCTCGCCGCGGCTATTCGAGCACCGAATTCAACCTCAGCATGTCGCGCCAGGACATCGCCAACTATCTCGCGCTGGCGGTGGAAACGGTCAGCCGGCTGTTTACCCAGTTCTGTCAGGCTGGCCTGCTCGACGTGGAGCGTCGGCGGGTGCGCATCCTGGATATCGACGGTCTGCGCGCCCTTCTCGGCGGGGGGCAGCGTCAATCGGTAGCCTCCTCTTGAGTCCGGCGCGTCCAGGATCGTCGGCCGCGGCAGTGCTCGGGCCATCGCTGGAGGCCGGGCTGGAACGGCTCCCATACGGTGCCCGCGTGTACGTCGTCGATGGTGACTTCGGTGTGGCGCGTGGGCTCGAGTCCATGCTGCGGGCCTACCACCTGTCGGTGCGCACCTTCCCCAGTGCGGAGGGGCTGCTTGCGGCCCTGGGTGAGGCAGCAGCAGGGGTGGCGGAGGCGGTAACCGTCGAGTCCGAGGCGACCACCACTGAAGGTGCGCCGGTCTGTCTCATCACGGAACTGGGTCTGCCGGGCATGAGCGGGCTCGAGCTCCTCGAGCGCCTGCGTCGCCGTGGCTCGCGCTTGCCGGTCATCGTCATGGCCAATCGCACCGACGTGCAGGCCGCCGTGGAGGTCATGCGGGCCGGCGCCCTGGACTACCTCGAGAAGCCCTTCTCCCAGCATCGCCTGCTCGAGCGTGTGGGGGAGGCGCTGTGCGGCCACCCCGTCGAGAGCGAGCGGGCGAGCGTCGAACGCGGGGCCGAGACACTCCCCCTCAACTGGATGCCGACCACCGCGCGCGTCGGGGGCTAGTCGCTGCGGTCTTTGCCGGTGTCTCGTTGTGGCGTTGCGGCCGCAGAGTGGGGTCTAGGTTGGGCCGGAGACGTGGGGGACTGTTCGTCGGGCCCCTCGGCCGGCGGCCGACTGTCATCGTCCTGCAGCATGCGCCAGGCCGGGCCTTCGAGGTCCTCGAACTGATCACTTCTCACTGCCCAGATGAACACCGCGGCGATCCCGGCCACCAAGGCCAGGGAGACGGTGATGATGAGCGGTAGGACTTCCATCCCGATTGCCTATCGTGCCTTCAGCGACTCGCGTCGCTCGAAATCGGTCGTGACGTCCTCGGGCGCGGACTGGCTCCCAGCCCCAGCCTGACCCCGAGTGTCATGATCGGGCGCGGGACTCGCATTCTGGCCCGAGCGCGGATCGGCGGTGGATTTTCGCTCCCGGTCGGACCCGGACACCCGCAGGGCGTTCAGCACCACCAGTAGCGAACTCCCCGACATGCCAAGGGCGGCCAGCCAGGCCGAGAGCCAGCCCCCCGCGGCGGCCGGGAGCACGCCGATGTTCCAGGCCAGCGCCCAGGCCAGATTCTCGTGGATGATGGCGATCGCCCGTCGCCCGGTGTCACGCGCCGCCAGCAGGCGCTCGAGGTCACTGCCGAGGAAGATCGCATCAGCGGCGCTGCGCGCGAGCGCCGTGCCCTGACCCATGGCCACCGACACGGTGGCCGCCGCGAGCACCGGCGCATCGTTCACCCCGTCACCCACCATGGCGACCGTCGCTCCGCCCGCGGTGAAGGCCTGTAACCGTGCGAGCTTGCCGGCGGGAGAGAGCCCGGCCTCCACCTCGTCGATACCGAGCCGGCGCGCCACGGCCCGGGCGGGTGCCGCAGCATCGCCGGTCAGCATGGTGACGCGGCAGCCGCGCGCCTTGAGACCCTGGATGAGTTGCTGGGCACCGGGGCGCAGGCGATCACGCAGGCCGAAGGTGGCGATGGGGCCGTGTGCATCCGCGAGCAGTACCGGAGTATCCCCGTCTGCGCAGGGATCCGCTGGCAGGGTGATGCCGAGGCTTTGCTGCACGAAGGCCGGCGATCCCAAGACCACCCGTCGGCCCGCGAGCCGCGCGGTGAGCCCCCCGCCGGGGACGTTCTCGACCGCCTCGGCGGCCGTTCCGGCTGAACCGCCCGCAGCCGCCACCAGGGCGCGCGAGAGGGGATGCTCCGAGGCCTGGGCGAGCGTCGCCGCCAGGGCGAGGGCGCCGGCGGGGTCGAGTTCCCCGTGTGGGTGAGTGCTGGCCGGCCTCGGGCGCCTGCTCGAACGCGCGCAAGGCGGGAAGTCGCGAGTGACGGAACTCGCCGATCGCTACGCCG
>DBNU01000116.1 GCA_002299125.1 Proteobacteria bacterium UBA664 | reverse complement strand
TACTCGATGGCGGCGTGGACACCAACGATCAGTACAACTTCGCCACTGTCCACTACCTGACCTTCGGCCTCGGCTACCGCTTCTGAGCATCCCGGATCGGGCGCGCCTGACGCTCGTGGCTGGTAGTTCCCGGATCCCGGGTCATCGGCCCGACCCGGCATGGCTGGCGGTCCACGCAGCGCTGGCTGCGCTCTCATGGTGCCCTGCCTATCCTTGAGGAGCGCCCAAGCCCATGTCTGTCCCTGCCATGCAGTGTGAGATGCCGCCCATGACCGTCACCCTCGATCTGCCGCCGCCCGGTCAGGCCAGCTACACCGACATCGAGGCACTGCCTGAGCGCTACGTGGGTGAGCTCATCGACGGCACCTTGTACGCTCAGGCGCGCCCGGCGAGCCCGCACGCCGTGGCCGCGAGCCGCCTGGGTGCGCTCATCAACGTCGCGTATCAGCGTGAAGCGGGGGGCGGAGGAGGTCCCGGTGGCTGGTGGATACTCGATGAGCCCGAACTGCACTTCGGGGCCGACGTGCTGGTGCCGGACGTCGCTGGCTGGCACCGCGAGCGCATGCCGGTCGTGCCGAACGTGCCGTGGTTCGAGCTTGCCCCGGACTGGCTCTGCGAGGTGGCGTCGCCCGCCACGGCGCGGCTGGATCGCTCGCTCAAGCTCGCCCGCTATCACCGAGCGGGCGTGGGTCATGTCTGGCTGGTGGAGCCGCTGCAGCGGCGCATCGAGGTCTTTCGCCGCAGTGAGGAGGGCTGGCTCCTGGTCGGCAACCATTTCGATGACGAACTGGTTGGTATCGAGCCCTTTGCGGCCCTGCCGATCGCACTGGCGGATCTCTGGCTGCAGGAAGCGCCGGAGGCGGTGTAACGCGGTCGGCGGCACGCCACCGCCCGAACTCGCCGGCCGCGATGATCTGCGCGAATCGGTGCGCGTGACCCTTGAGCGGGTGCGGTGTGGACTCGCGTCGAAGGCAGGGTGTGCCTTTCCGTTGCGGATTCGTCTACGATCCTCTCATCGGGCACGGCCCGAACCGCAAAAAAGACCGCCTGCTGGTCATTGCAAACGGGCTCACCCCCTACCAGCAGGCCGGTCGCCTTGCTGGTCACGCCTTAGACCAGTCCATGCATCGGATGGCCATCCTGCTCGACGGCGGCTTCGTCAAGCACCGTCTGGGCACCCGCGAGCAGCCCCTCGAGTCCGCTGAGACCGTCGCCGAGTTGGTGCTTCGGCTGGCCGGCTACGCGCATCCGTTGCTTCAGCGGCGCGAGCTGCATCGGGTCTACTGGTACGACGCCGAGCTGTTCCAGCGCGACCTGCGTAACCCCATCAGCAAGCGGTCCAGCGGGACCAAGCGTGACCACCTTGCAAAGGCCAATGCCAGGTTGCTCGTTGCGCTTAAGGCGTCGCCGATGACGTCTGTTCGGGCCGGTGAGTGCCAGCACCGTGGATGGCACCTGACAAAGGATGTGCTGGCCCAGGCGAACGATGGGCCTGCGGGCGGTGAGGAACGACGGATCGAGGTAGGCCCGGACGACATCGAGCCGAGCATCGAGCAGAAGGGCGTGGACATGCGGATCGGAATCGATGTCTGCACCCTGGTGCTCAAGAAGCACGTGGATGCGATCCTGCTCGTGTCTGGCGACGCCGATATGGTGCCGGTCATGAAGCTGGCACGGCGCGAGGGAGCCCTGCTGTTTCTGGCCGCGCTTGGATACAACGTGCATCCAGCCATGACGGAGCACTCCGACCTCCGGATCGAGTTCCCCTTCGATGATCTGAAGACCACACACTCCAGTCATCGGGACCGGGATGAGGCCTGACTTCGACCGTATCAGGAGAGCAAGCTGGTCGGCCCTTGAACCTGAACCAGATGTCCTGAATTCGTCCCGCAGGCCGGGTGGGCACCGCGGCTCTGTCCTCTGGTACCAGGAGCGGGACTCGAACCCGCACGGGTTTCCCCGCCGCATTTTGAGTGCGGTGCGTCTACCGATTCCGCCATCCTGGCCTGCCGAGGCCCGCCTCCTTGGGGAGCGGGGGCGCGAGGATAGCAGGCTCCGCACCTTCGAGCAGGTCCGGGGCACGGGAGTCACGGCCCGGGCAGCCGTTGCACTCTGGCCGCGCTAACATGCGCCCGCCATGCAACGCGCCGACTTCGAATTCGAACTCCCCGCCGAACTCATCGCCCAGCATCCCCTGCCTGAGCGCAGCGCCAGTCGACTCATGTGTCTGGACGGTGCGACGGGCGTGGTCAGACATCAGGTCTTTCGTGATCTGCCCGATCTGCTCATGTCTGGCGACCTGCTCGTCTTCAACGATACCCGGGTCATGCCGGCGCGGCTTGAGGTATGGCGGGAAACGGGTGGCAGGGTTGAATTGCTGGTGGAGCGAGTGCTCACTCCCGGTCTTGCCCGCTGCCATGCGCGACCGGCGAAGTCGCTCAAGGCGGGGCAGGCACTTTTGCTCCGGCCTTCCGAGGCCGCCGATCCCGCCGCCTTGCCGGTGCTCAGCGTCCGTGGGAGAGATGCCGAGGGCCTGGTCGAGATCGAGACGCCGCCGGGCTGCGATTGGCCGGCGCTGATGGCGCGCTTCGGGGCCGTGCCGCTACCGCCCTACATCGACCGCGCGCCGGAGGCCGAGGATGCCGAGCGCTACCAGACCGTCTGGGCTGAGCGCCCGGGAGCGGTCGCCGCACCTACCGCGGGCCTGCATTTCGATGAGGGCATCCTGGCGCGTCTCGCCGAAGTGGGCGTTCACACCGCGCGTCTGACCCTGCATGTCGGGGCCGGGACCTTCCAGCCGGTCCGCGAGGGCGACATCGCCCAACACCACATGCACTCCGAGTGGTACGAGATCCCGCCCGCCACGGTCGCGGCCATCGGCGCGGCCCGGGAGCGGGGGCGGCGGGTGGTGGCGGTGGGCACTACCAGCCTACGTGCCCTGGAAGCGGCGGCCGCCGTGGACGGGACACTCACCGCCGGCAGCGGCGAGACCAACATCTTCATCACCCCCGGTTATCGCTTCCGGATCGTCGACGCCCTCATCACCAACTTTCACCTGCCGGGGTCCACCCTCGTCATGCTGGTCGCGGCCTTCGCGGGGCGTGAGCACATACTCTCGGCCTATGCCGAGGCCGTGCGGGAGCGCTATCGCTTCTTCAGCTACGGCGACGCCATGCTGCTCCTGCCCACCGCGACCGCCGCCCGTGGCCGCTGACGGCGTGGGCCAGACGGCGTCGCAGCCGCTGTCCGTGGCCTGCTACCCTTTTGCCTCACCACCTTGGCACTGCCCCCGGCCGACCCGCCGTGCGCTTTGAGCGTCTGGCCACTGACGGTCGGGCGCGCCGCGGCCGACTGACCTTCCCGCGCGGCACGGTCGAGACCCCGGCCTTCATGCCGGTGGGCACCTACGGCACGGTGAAGGCCATGACGCCGGTCGAGCTCCGTGGGCTGGGTGCGGAGATCATCCTCGGCAACACCTTTCATCTGTGGCTGCGTCCCGGCCTCGACGTGATTGCCCGGCACGGAGACCTGCATGACTTCATGCAGTGGTTGGGCCCCATTCTCACCGACTCGGGCGGCTTTCAGGTCTTCAGTCTGGGTGCCCTGCGCAAGCTCGGCGAGACCGGAGTGGGCTTCCGCTCGCCGGTGAACGGCGACCGCGTGTACCTCTCACCCGAGCAGTCCATGCGCATCCAGCGGGTGCTCGGCGCGGATGTGGTGATGCAGTTCGATGAATGCACGCCCTACCCGGCGGATCACGCCACCGCGGCTCGCTCCATGGAACTCTCACTACGCTGGGCGGCACGCAGCCGGTTGGCGCATGCGGACAATCCGGCGGCCCTGTTCGGCATCGTCCAGGGCGGCATGCACGAGGATCTGCGTACCTTGTCGGCCGCGGCCCTGACGGCCATCGGCTTCGACGGCTATGCCATCGGTGGGCTGTCGGTCGGCGAGCCGAAGGAGGACATGCTGCGGGTGCTCAGGCACGTGACGCCGGGGCTGCCGTCCGACCGTCCGCGCTACCTGATGGGCGTGGGCACACCGGAAGACTTGCTTGCGGCCGTGGCGGAGGGCGTGGACATGTTCGACTGTGTCCTGCCCACCCGAAATGCCCGCAACGGGCATCTCTACACCCATGACGGCGTGGTGCGGATCCGCAACAGCGCGCATCGCAGCGACCCACGGCCACTGGATGAATCCTGCGACTGCCACACCTGCCAGAACTATTCGCGCGCCTA
>DBNU01000052.1 GCA_002299125.1 Proteobacteria bacterium UBA664 | reverse complement strand
CTCGCGCACCGATGCATAGAAGCGTCCCGAGAGCATCTGCGCGAAGCGATTCGCCAGGGCACCCACATTGGGCGAGATGGACATGTTGTTGTCGTTCAGGACAACCAGCAGATCGGAACCGACGTGGCCGGCATGGTTCAGGGCCTCGAAGGCGAGCCCGGCAGTGATGCCACCATCACCGATGATGGCAACCGCGCGCCGGGATGAACCCGTCTGCCGGGCCGCGATGGCCATGCCGAGGGCGGCACTGATACTGGTGCTGGAATGGCCCACGCCAAAGGTGTCGTAGGGAGATTCATCGCGGCGCGGGAAGGGTGCGAGGCCACCCGCCTTGCGAATGCTGGTGATGCGGTCACGCCGACCGGTGAGGATTTTATGTGGGTAGGCCTGATGGCCCACGTCCCAGACCAGACGGTCCTCCGGCGTGTGGTAGATGTAGTGCAGGGCGATGGTGAGCTCCACCGTGCCCAGACCGGCGGCGAAGTGCCCGCCGCTCTGACTCACGCTGTCCGTGAGGAAGTCACGCAGTTCCGCCGCCAGCAGGGGCAGTTGGGATTCCTCGAGAC
The DNA here is from genome assembly GCA_002299125.1 of Proteobacteria bacterium UBA664. Lineage (GTDB taxonomy): Bacteria > Pseudomonadota > Gammaproteobacteria > UBA7966 > UBA7966 > UBA7966. The sequence continues at coordinate 5,169 of DBNU01000052.1, read as the reverse complement.
AGCGAAGATCGTCCGGGCTGTCGATGCCGGCGAGTAGAGGGAAGCGGTCGCGAATCGGCATGGGAGTGTCGCCCTGTGGTCTGGGGTTCTCGGGAACAAGCGGCGGATTATGTCGGCGGTACCGGTGGCCTGCAACGCAAACCGCCCAGCGAGCGGGCAAACGCCGCTTTCAATGCACCGCACCCTTCGCTAAGGTATCGAACCAGCAGTGATTCGCGCGGACGGGTGCCGTCGTGGTGGGGCCTTCCGCGAGAGTACACAGTCAGGCCGGAGCCGGTGCGCGCGCTGCAACCCAAGGCCGGCCCGTCTGGCCTGCACCCGTCATCACCATCCGCTGCCCTTTTTCGACCAGCCGGATCTGTTACGCCCCGTCGCGGGCGCCCACCGTTTCCGAGGACCGCCCTCTCCCATGAGCGTACCGCTAATCCAGCAGTACCGGGTCGCCCGCTACATCATCGGCCAGAAGCTTCGCGGCAACCGCAAATACCCGCTGGTGCTGATGCTGGAACCGCTCTTCCGCTGCAATCTCGCCTGTGCAGGCTGCGGCAAGATCGACTATCCGGATGAGATCCTCGACCGCCGGCTGTCGGTGCAGGACTGCCTGCAGGCCATCGACGAATGTGGCGCCCCGGTGGTCTCCATCGCTGGAGGCGAGCCGCTCATCCACAAGGAGATGCCGCAGATTGTCCAGGGCTTCCTGGAGCGCAAGAAGTTCGTCTACCTCTGCACCAATGCGCTGCTGCTCGAAAAGCGTATGGACGACTACCGCCCCAGCCCCTACCTCACCTTCTCCATCCACCTCGACGGCAACCGCGAGCGCCACGACGCCTCGGTTTGTCGCCAGGGCGTTTTCGACAAATGCGTCGAGGTGATCCGCGAGGCCCGTCGCCGCGGCTTCCGAGTGACGATCAACTGCACGCTGTTCCAGGGCGAGGGTGCCCCGGAGATCGCTGCCTTCATGGACGACATGATGGGCCTCGGCGTGGAGGGCGTGACCATCGCGCCCGGCTACAGCTACGAACGTGCACCGCGGCAGGATCTCTTCCTCAAGCGCACTCAGAGTCGGCAGTTGTTCCGCGATCTTTTCAAACTTGGCCGCGGCAAGCGCTGGCAGTTCAATCAGTCCTCGCTCTACCTCTCCTTCCTTGCCGGCAACGAGACCTACGAGTGCACACCCTGGGGTGCCGTCACCCGCAATGTGTTCGGCTGGCAGAAGCCCTGTTACCTCTTGGTGGGAGAGGGCTACGCGCGCAGTTTTCGCGAGCTCATGGACGACACCGACTGGGAACGCTACGGCACGGGGCGCAACCCCAAGTGTGCGAACTGCATGGCCCACTGCGGTTACGAGATGACAGCGGTGGACGACACCTTCGCGAACCCGCTGAAGGCCCTCGGCGTCGCCCTGTTCGGCCCACGTACGGAGGGGCCCATGGCGCCGGAACCGGTCGTTCGCTACGTCGAGGACGCTGCGGCCCGACCCCAGCTAGTGGCCGGGAGCGAGGGCGAGGGCGAGCAGGCCTCCAAGCCAGCGGGTGGCTGCTCCAGCCAGCGTGTCGCCTGAGCAGTCACTGCCCCCCGTGACCTCCTCCCCACCCCACGCGTCTGCCCGGATCCGGCTGGGTGAATGGGCGTGCAGGGCATACACGCCGTGCTGAGCGCCTTTGCCATCATCGGTGCCCTGATGTGGGTCGGGCTGCTGCTGGTGCCCTGGCGGCCTCACCGCACCGATGAACACCTCGAGGCGGCCCAATCCGAGCGTACATCCCCGGACGAGGGCAGGCGGGTATCCGTGCTGATCCCAGCCCGGAACGAGGCGGCCGTGCTCGGACGCACACTGCCGCCGCTGCTGGCGGAGCCTGCCGTCGCCGAGGTGCTGCTCATCGACGATCACTCCACCGACGCCACGCGGGCGGTGGCCGAGGCCTTGCAGCACCCAAAGCTCAGGATTCTGGCGGCGCCCGAGTTGTCCCCGGGCTGGAGCGGCAAGCTCTGGGCATTGGAGGCAGCCCGCACCGAGGCCCGTGAACCCTGGCTGTTGCTGGTGGACGCGGACATCGAACTCGAACCCGGCATGCTCCCGGCACTCTTCGAGCGGCAGCGCAATACCGGTGCCGCACTGGTATCGGTGATGGTGCACCTGCGCATGCAGGAGATCTGGGAGCGGCTCCTGATGCCGGCCTTCGTGTTCTTCTTCAAGCTGCTATACCCGTTTCGCCTCGCCAATGGGCCGCAGAGCGCCTTCGCGGCAGCAGCCGGCGGGCTGATGCTCATCGAGGCCAGGTGCCTCGAGGCCATCGGCGGCTTCGGCGCCCTGCGCGGGGCACTCATCGACGATTGCAGTCTGGCCGCGGCCGTCAAACGGAGCGGTGCGCGGATCTGGATCGGTCTCACACACGGGGCGCGCAGTCTGCGCGAGTACCCGCAGTTGGCGAACGTCTGGCAGATGGTGAGCCGCACGGCCTACACCCAATTGCACCACTCGCCCGTCCTGCTCAGCTTGTGTGTCGTTCTGATGATCGCGAGCCTCGTCGCCCCGCCGCTCGCGCTCCTGTTCGGCGACTGGGAGGAACGACTCGCCGGGCTCGTCGGCTGCGCCGCCATGGGCATCGCCTACTGGCCGACGCTCCGCTACTACCAACTCCCGGCCTGGCGCGTGATCACCCTGCCCGTCGCGGGTGCGCTGTTCCTGGCCATGACCATTGCCTCGGCCATCGGCCACCACCGCGGCACGACGGCGGTGTGGCGCGACCGCAGCTACCCGGCTGCGTGAAGTTCGCCCTCGGATCTGCTGTAGCGGTCCGCTGTTCGCCATGTCGCACGGGCGAACGCCCGGCGGCAATCTCTCCGATCGCTCCTTGCCGCATCGCACCTGCGTGACGGATGCACGTGAACGTCTCGCGGGTTGAGACCCCTGATTGCTAATATCACGACTGTGAATCTCGCCCGCTGATCTGGAATTTCCCTTGCACCACGCCTGTCGTCTCATCCTCTCGTTCAGCCTCTGCCTCGCTGCGCTCGCGGTGCCCGTCGCGCGAGCTGAGACCCAGCCCACTCCGGTCGCCGCAGCGGTCACCGTCGTGGAAACCCTGCATGCGGCGCTCTTCGCCTCGATGCAGGCCGGCGCGGTAGGCACGCAGGCCCGCGCCGACCAGCTCCGGCCGGTGGTGCACGCGGGTTTCGACTTCCCCACCATCGCCCGCGTCGTGCTGGGGCAGACCTGGGGCACGCTCGATGAGGCCGAGCGTCAGCGCTTCCTCGCAGTCTTCGCCGAACTGAGCGTCGCGACCTACGCCTCGCGCTTCGATTCCCACACCGACGAGCGCTTCGTCACCCTGGGCAGTGAACTTGGTCGACGCGCGGGCGAGGCCCTGGTGCGCACGCAATTGCAACGTCCGGCCAGCGGCAAGCGGCCGGTCAGCCTGCACTACCTGCTGCGCTCGGGCAGCGATGGGGCCTGGCGGATCGTCAACGTGGTTGCCGACGGTGTGAGTGATCTGTCCCTCAAGCGCACCGAGTACGCGACCGTGCTCAGGAATGCCAGCATCGCCGATCTCATGGCACGCCTGGAGTCCCAGACCCAGGGCCTGCTCGAGGGCAAGGATGCGGAATGATCGACATTTCGACTGGCTCCCCGCCTTCGCGGGGATGACGGGCTATGCGGGGATGACGGTTTCAGGCTGCACGGCAGTCATCTTCAGCGCATCGGGGCCGGGCCGCTAACGCGGCGGTGCGCTATTCGGCAAAGGACTTAGTAGGCGCAGCATTTCCTTGGGCCTGGACTGACCGGGACCACAGCACCAGGGACTTCACACGGAGGCACGAGGCATGGACATGGATGGGGTGGCAACGGCCCTCAAGGGCGTTCTGGCTGGCGTGGTGCTGGCGGTTCTGGGTGGCTGTGCGCACAACCCGAACGCCCCGGACCCGCGGGATCCCTACGAACAGACCAACCGCAAGTTCTACTCCTTCAACGACGCCCTGGATCGGAATGTGCTCGAGCCGGCCGCACATGGCTGGCAGGCGATCACCCCGATTGGCTTCCGCCAGGGTGTCAGCAACTTCTACGGCAACTTCTACTACCTGAACACCATTCTGAACAACATCCTGCAGGGCAAGCTGCTGAACGCGCTCCAGGACAGCGGCCGCGTGGTGCTCAACACCACACTCGGCATCGGCGGCTTCTTCGACGTCGCGACCCCCTTCGGTTTTCCTGCCCACCAGGAGGACTTCGGCCAGACCCTGGCCGTCTGGGGCGTCGGCGAGGGCAACTACCTCGTCTTCCCCTTCCTCGGTCCGGCGACGCAACGTGATGTGCCCGGTTTCGGTACCGCGCTTATCACCAACCCGCTCTTCTGGGTAGGCGGGCTCGTAATCGGCCTGCCTGTAGGTATGCTCGAGGTAGTCAACACGCGCGCCAATCTGCTGGAAGCCACCCGGCTGCGTGACGAGGCCGCGCTCGATCCCTACACCTTCACGCGTGAGGCCTACCGCCAGCGCCGCAACTACCTCATCCGGGACGGCAAGGGCTTCGGCGAGGATGATCTCTACCTCGACTTCAACGGCGAGTTCGACAACGGTGCCGGTGGCGACTCCGGCACTGCGGCATTGCCTGACAGTGCTGGCACCTCCACACCCGCCGAGCCGGTGGATGATTCGACGGATGTGCTGAAGATCGACTGAGCGAGCAAAGCCTCTGCGCACTCGAGACCTGATGGCGATACCTTTCTGGATGACGCAACGCAATCATCCGACTCCTGCGGGAAACCTCCGGGCATCCGTTCAGTCTCTGTTCACGCCCTTCGTTCCACATTCGTAGCGACCACTCTGGTCATGGGAGATCATCACACATGCGCTCGACTACCCGACCCATCACCGTAGCCCGCGTCACCATCCTCGCCCTCGCCCTCACGCTCACTGGCTGTACCAAGCAGCAGATTGGCCAGGCGACCGGCGGTGCCCTCGGTGGCTACCTCGGCAGCACGGTCGGCGGCAACGAGACCACTCGCCTCATCACGACGGCCGCTGGCGCACTCGCCGGCAGCTTCCTCGGTGGCGCCATCGGCTCCACCATGGATGACGTCGACCGCATGAGGGCCGGCCAGGCGCTGGAAAGCGCCCCGACCGGTACGGCGACCAGTTGGCAGAACCCGGACTCCGGCCGCAGCTACA
>DBNU01000147.1 GCA_002299125.1 Proteobacteria bacterium UBA664 | reverse complement strand
GGATGATGTAGACGAAGGCTCGCCGGCTTGCCGTTCTGGCAACGCAGCCGCACGGTCTCAGCGAACGAGCGGTAGGAGCATAGCGAATGCACCCGAGTGCGCCTAGTGCAATCAGACTTGCAATCAGTCGTTCAGTCGTTGCACGACCCATTGGGAGGCGTTCCTGAGCCTGTAACGCGGGCAAGGCGAAAAATGATGCGACGCATCACATCATTTTGCCGGTCGCTGCGGTGCAGGCTCCGGTTGCCAGTCCTGCTTCTCGATGACCTCACCGATTTTCGCTCCCGGTTTTACCTGGCCCTGATAAATCAGAAAACGACCACCCGAGGATCCATCACCCGCCGGCACCTCGGTCCACGTCCACAGATGGCCGGAGACGGTGTCGATGATGAAGACTCGATCACTGCCAACCCCGCCGGCCTCATCCGTGAGGGGCAATACCTGGTAACGACCCTCACTCGCCGCCAGTGTGGGTTGAACTGCCAAACCAGGCAGCAGGAGAGTGAGCAGGAGACGGGCAGTTCGCTTGGGCATGGGGCTCTCTCGCGGCGGCGGCCCCGTCGGCATGGCGCCCGGCGAGGGTCCGGTGGAACGTGGTTTTCATGCTATCGGCCCGATGCACGGGATCCGCACGCAGATTGACCGGGGCCGCGATGATAGCCCTGTCCCCATTGGAGCGGCGCACGCCGGGATACCGCTTGCGGGCAGCAAGACCCTGACGTAACTTTATAACATGTCGTTCTTGGCGCAGACCCCGACACGCCATCCCGGACAAGCCCCGCGGGCCGTGACGGTGCCCCCCGGGGCAGGCCGCCTCGGGATCACTGAACCCGACGTCCAGGACGATCCGATGAAACTCGCCGACGGAGCAGAGCACACATGAACCATCCTCCGATTCGCAATGCCGCCGCAGACGCCCGCGATACACGGCTCCCCGTCACGGTCCTGTCGGGCTTCCTCGGATCTGGCAAGACCACCCTCCTGAACCACCTGCTCAACAATCGTGAGGGCCTGAAGGTCGCGGTCATCGTCAACGACATGAGTGTGATCAACGTGGATGCCGCGCTCGTGCGTACGGGAGGTGCCGCACTCTCACGGGTCGAGGAGCGACTGGTCGAGTTCAGCAACGGTTGCATCTGCTGCACCTTGCGTGAGGACCTGCTGGAGGAAGTCGCGCGGCTGGCCGATGAACGGCGCTTCGATTACCTGCTGATCGAATCCACCGGGATCGCAGAGCCGCTACCGGTCGCCGAGACCTTCGAATTCGAGGATGGATCAGGCCGCTCGCTCGGCGATCTGGCACGCCTCGACACCATGGTAACGGTGGTGGATGCACTGAACTTCCTCGGCGACTACGCGAGCCAGGACGACCTCCGGGACCGGGGGGAGGCACTCGGTGAGGACGATGATCGCACGGTCGTCGATCTCCTCATCGAGCAGGTGGAATTTGCCGACGTGATCGTGCTCAACAAGATCGATCTCGTGGCGGAGGACGAACGCGTACGGCTTGCCGAGATTCTGCGCGCACTCAATCCGCGCGCGCAGCAGATCCCCGCGAGTTTCGGCCAGGTACCACTGGATCAGATCCTCGCTACCGGTCGCTTCAACCTCGAGCAGGCCCGCGCTGCACCGGGCTGGCTCGCCGTGATGCGTGGTGCCAAAACCCCGGAGACGGACACCTACGGGATCAGTAGCTTCGTCTGGAGTGCACGCCGCCCGCTGCATCCGGAGCGCTTCTTTCGCCTCATCAACGAGGAGTGGTCAGGCGTGCTGCGTTCGAAAGGCTGGTTTTGGCTCGCGTCGCGACCGGATACCGCGGGCAACTGGTCGCAGGCGGGCGCTGCCTGTCGTCACGGGCCGGCCGGGCTGTGGTGGTCGGCGGTGCCAAGGGAAGAATGGCCCGAGGATCCGGACTGGGTGCGGGACATCGAGTCACGTAGCGAGGCCCCGTGGGGAGACCGGCGTCAGGAGATCGTGCTCATCGGCATCGATATGGATGAGGCATCCCTACGCCGGCGCCTCGATGCCTGTCTGCTGGATGACGCCGAAATCGCGGTGGGACCAGCCGGCTGGGCACGGCTGACCGATCCCTTTCCGGTCTGGGGTCCGGCGGCGGTCTGAGAGGGTGTAAAAGAATCGTCGCGCGCGGCCTGAGAGCAAGGCGGCGGCCGCAGCACCGCCAACAGCGAGCCTTGGTGGCTATGGGTGGAATCGAACCACCGACCTCAGCATTATGAGTGCCGCGCTCTAACCATCTGAGCTACATAGCCAAAGCCTGGGCGCGCGATGGTCGTGCGGGGCGCGCCGGATGTCAAGACTGATTGATTGACAGGGAGAGTTGAAGACGACGCGGCCGGCCTTTCAAGGCACAACCGGCCAAGCCGCACCCCGCCCTGGGTCAACCGTCGGTCGCCGCAATCCTTCTGCTCGGCGTCGAGCATGCAGCAAAGCGACGGGCGAAGCGGCGTGGGCGCTCAGCGCACGCCGTACACGACGATGGTCTTGCCACTCGCGGTGATGAGATGCTGTTCCTCCAGCCCCTTCAGCACCCGACCGACCATCTCGCGTGAGCAACCCACGATACGACCGAGTTCCTGGCGGGTGATGCGGATCTGCATACCGTTCGGGTGAGTCATGGCGTCCGGCTCCTTGCACAGTTCAAGGAGTGCGCGCGCGACCCGTCCGGAGACGTCCATGAAGGCAAGGTCGCCAACTTTACGGTTGGTGGCCCGTAGCCGCATGGCCAGTTGCGAGGCGATCCCGAACACCAGATCGGGCATCACGTTGGAGACGCTGCGCATGCGCTCGTAGCCGATGTGCGCGATCTCGCACGGAGTACGCGCGCGCACCAGGGCGCTGCGGTTCATGTTCTCGTGGAAGAGCCCAATCTCGCCGAAGAAGTCTCCGGGGTTGAGATAGGCGAGCACGATTTCATGACCCTCCTCATCCTCCAGCATCACCGTGACCGAGCCACTGATGATGTAGAAGAGCTCATCGGAGGGATCGCCCTGCCGGATAATGGCGGCCTTGGGTGCGTAGTGCCGTCGGTGGCAGTGCTCGATGAAACGCGCGATGGCGTCACTGCGGACGCCGGAGGGGTGTGCTCGAGGGCTGATCACAGCCATGCGGGTTCCTCTCGGAGGAGCGGTAGCGCGGCACCTCCGCACGGGCAGGGATGCTGCTGCGGGAACTCGTGCTCCGCCCCGAAGAGGAGTCGGGCACCGCGCGCCTTCCCGCTGCTCAGGGCGATCCGGTACGCTTTTCCGAGTCTATGCGACATGCGGAGGCGATGTCATCGCTCGTGGGTAGCAGGTCCGGTTTTCATTTCGCCCCGGCCTCATCCATACCGGGCTGGCTCAGCGACTCAGGACGGTCGTGACCTGCCATTGCGTCAGGCGCGCCGCCATTTTCACCACCAGCATGGGGACAGGTTTACGTACCCACCAGGCCAGGGAGTTTCCAGCAAAATGACGCATCGCGTGCGGTGGGCCGGCGGCAGCCGTTTCTGGGCCGAAACCGAGAGCGGCCACGCCATTCCAATGATGGGCACACCTGAAGGGGATGAGGTCAGCGTCGCAGCACGGCCGATGGAACTCCTCATCGCCGGCCTCGGCGGCTGCACGGCCTACGACGTGGTCAGCATTCTGCGCAAGGCCCGCCAGCAGGTGACCGACTGTGTGGTCGAGATCGAGGCCGAGCGCGCTGCGGAGATCCCGAAGGTCTTCGTGCAGATCCGGCTGCACTACGTGGTCACGGGTCACGGTTTGCGCGCGACGCAAGTCGAGCGGGCGGTGCAGCTCTCGGCGGAGAAGTACTGCTCTGCCTCGGTCATGCTCGGCAAGACGGCCGCCATCAGCCATAGCTGGGAGATTCGATCAGCCGCCACCCCGGAGGCGACGGCCTCGGTCAGCGACTGAGACGGCCACGCCAGATGGCACCGTGATCGGCACCGGGAGGTCACCCGGCCCGGGCCAGTTCACATGATTCCGCCGCTGCCCTGGCCACCAGCGCGGTAGCCTCCTCACCCCGCGCCCACTGAGCGACACCGACTGTATTCGGGACACAATCCCCCAATACTTGCTGCATGACTTCCCGGAGCTTCCGGGCCAGCACACTGGCCGCCTCATGCGAAGTCTCCGGCAGGATGACGAGCAGGGCGTCGTCCTCCCAACGGCCGATGATGTCCACCCAGCGCAGTGTCGCCTTCAAGGCCTGCGCCAGACTGCGCCGAAGCTCGGGCGCGAGCGCCGCCGGCAAGCTCAAGTGCAGGACTGAAAGCACGTTCCCGTAACGGCGGCTGCGCGAGACCTGCGCGTTCAGTTCCTGCAGCACGTTGCGACGATTGAGCAGCCCCGTATCGACATCCAGTCGCGAGGCGTCCAGACCGGGAAGCGGGGGTAGACGCATACCCTTGCGGGGATCGACTGCGGCCGGGTCGACGACCGTCACCACGCGCCGCAGCGGGATGCAGGTGATCGGAAGCTCGCGCAGCAGCAACTCCAAACGGTGCGTGGCCGCGGTGACAGTGATTCTCTGCGCATCGGCTGCAATGGGCTGTCCACCAGTCAGTGCAATCAGCGCCAAGCCCTCGAGCTCACCCGAGGTCACGCCGAGCAGCGCATGCGCCGCCGGGTTGGCCTGACGGATGTGGTCTTCTTCGTCTACGAAAAAGACCCCCACCGGCAGCGCGATGAGCGCCTCCAAGGCGACCTGGGTCTGGGCTTCGAGCATGACGTCCTCCCTGACGTGCGGCTTGACCGAATGATGCCGTCGTAGCGGCCGGGCTTCAGTGCGACTTTAGCCGGCGCGTTCAGGCCTCGACTGATCCCGAACACAGGCGAGCCAGGCGGCCTCCAGATCCGCGCATCCCATCGCGGCACACAATGCGGCCGGGGTACCGTCGAAGCGCACTCTACCCGCATGCAACAGCAGCAGTCGTTCGGCCAGTCGCGGTACATCCGCCAGCGCGTGGGTGGTGTAGAGCAGCGAGCCGCCGCCGGCCCGATGGGCAGCAAGGGCCGCGAGCAACGCCGCGCGTGCCAGCGGATCGAGACCACTGAAGGGTTCGTCGAGCACCAGCAGCGGGCGACCCGAACAGAGCACGGCGACCAGGCCGAGCTTCTGCGCCATGCCCTTCGACAGGGCACCGACGCGGCGATCGAGTGTTGCAGCTTCGAGTTCGAGCGCGGTGAGCATCTGCGCCTCACGGGCCGGGTCCGGGGGCAGCCGGTAGAGGCGGCGCGCCAGCCGCAGGAACTCGCGGCCGGTCAGGTGTTGCGGCGGCAGAAAGCGCTCTGGCAGAAAGGCGAGGCTGGCGCGTGCCGCCGCGGAGGTCACGTCGTGGCCGCCGATTACGGCCGCGCCCGCAGCCACCGGCAGGAGCCCAAGCAACAGCTTGATGAAGGAGCTCTTGCCGGCACCGTTCACACCGACGATGGCGACCGTCTGCGGCGGGCAGAGCTCGAAATCGATCCCCTGCAGGATGGGCAGCTTGCCGTAGCGGCAGGACAGCCCCTGGGCCCGGATGGAGCCGGCCGGCGCGTGTCCCGGATCGGATGGTGGAGTGCCTGCGAGCGACAGTTCAGCCTCTCCCTGGGTGCCGCCCGGCGCCGACCTCACGGGTCACGGTTGCCCGCCGCGCAGTGCGCGAGCCGCACCGCATTGCCGATGGGGTCATTCCCCCGTCATCCCCGCCCCCAACAAAGACACTCGGGGGCAGGCATGACGAATCCCCTTGCGAACGCTGCTCGCGCGCACGGGGCCTGGTTGCTCAGTAAAGCAGAACCCCCGCGCAGTTCTGGCTGTCGCCGACGATGTTCCATTCGGGTGCAATCCCGCCGCCGCCACCGCCACCACCGGCGCTGATGCAGTTGGGCTCCGCGATGGGTGCGCCGGGGGGCAAGGCCGCAACGGACGGGGCGGAGCGGAAGGCACCGGTCATGGGGCGACCGTCGTCCACCTTCACGTCAAGTTCGCGGATGACGCCCACCGGAACGTTCTGGCCCAGGTTGAGATTCAGTCGCACCGTCGGGGGCTGCCCCGGGAGACCCTGATAGTTTGCGCTGTGACTCAGCATGATGAAGCCGTTGAAGGCATTGCGCGGGGCGTCGGTGTCAAGGACGGGGGGCGCACCCGTGGCCTGAAAGAAGCCACCGATGAAGCCCGCCCGCTGCAGATGCTCCCAGACCACGGGGGGCTCCACCCACTCCCCGCCATCGATGCGGCCATTGCCGTTACCTCCGGATGTCACGCCCGGAATGGCCTGTTGCGCCGGGCCCAGTTGCCAGTCGCCCGGCAGGTTGCGGAAGCGATCGACGAAGCCGTAGTAGGCGGCCTGCACGCCGTTGCCCTGGTCGGCCATGTTGCGCACCCGGGCCGAGGTGATGAGTTCCTGACCTTTCAGGATGCCGCCAAGCAGCAGGCCGATGATGACCAGCACGATGGCGATCTCGATGAGGGTGAAGCCGCTCTGCTGACGACGGTTCATGATCTGCTCCCGGGGCGCTGGCCCTGTCCGAATGATGTCTGGTCGCTGCACTCGATGGGGCGAGGAGGCCGGCTGGCCCCTGACCACGCCCGGTGAGCGATGCACTGCAAACCATGTCAGCAGACACCATGCCAGCGCACCGGGCGGCTGTCAGCCCGGGGAACCCGGGCATCCGGCGCGATTTCACCCCCGGCCGGGCTGCACACCTGCCGAGGGCTCGACGCCATGCCGACGAAGCGTCGACAGGTGGCAACGCACGCTGCCCGCACACATCGCCCCCTCGCCCCTCTCGGTGGGTCTACCTGGCGTCCCCTGCCGCCTGCTCCATCTGCCGCAATCGCCACTCCAGAAAATGGCGCTCGTTGGGGTCCTCGAGCCGGCCGCTCGCGAGCAGCCCGCCGATGAGCACCTTCACGGCCTCCACTTCACCCATGTCCTCGAGCACGAAGAGGTGCATCTGCCGGGCCCAGGGCGGAACGCTGACCGGGTCGGCACGGGCCGCCAGTTCGCGCGCCAGGGAAAGGGCCAGCGGCAGGTCGTGGAGCCGGTGCCTGGCCAGGAAGACGGCATGCGCCATCCATGGCCAGCGGCGCGCGGGGTCCGCGCCGTAGTGCTGGCGGATGAAGGCGAGCATGCGGCGTTGCCGCTCTGGATCGGGCACCTCGCCGAAGAGTCGGGCGGCGGCGAGCAGGGGGGCCTGGCCATCGGGGTCGAGTTCGAGCAGGGCCTCGAGCCAGCGGGCGAGGTTTTGGTAATCGAGGTGCAGCCAGCCAGCGGAGCCCGCCATCCCGGCCGCTGCCGCGGGACCGAACAGACCAACCAGCAGCAGGCGCGCGAGCAGCTCCGGCTCACCCAGTGCGACCAACCGCAGCAGCGGCAGCGGCGGCGGTGCGGCGAGGGCCGCAGGGGGTGACGGCGCGGGGGCGGCAACGTGCGGCTGCCAGAGGGCGTTCGCCAGCAGGGCCCCGGCGAGCGAGACCCAGGCCGCCAGCGGCACCGCCGACCACGGGGCCTCGTCGCCGCGCGACGCCCCCCAGGCCAGCACCCGCCGCCACGGACTCACCAGCTACGCCGGGCGAAATCGACCTGCATCAGCGCCCACAGCAGGAGGCCGCTCACGGCGGTCTGCGGCAGCAGGTAGCCGAGCGCATCGGCGGGGGATGCGGGCGCCAGCAGCCAGGCCCCCGGCGCGAAACGCGCAAGCGCGGGCAGCACCCAGGCGAGCAGATCGAGCCCCGCAGTCACGAGGCCAAGCCAGTCTCCTGTGCCCTCCAGCAGCGGCGTCCGGGTGAGCAGGCGCAACGCATCCAGCATGCGTGCGAGCAAGTAGGTGAGCGTGACTGCGGCGAGCGCCGCCGCGGGACTGCTGATGGCCAGCGCCACGGCCTGCGCCAGCAGCACGACCAGCAGGAGCTCACAGGCGAGTCCGCTACTCCAGAGCAGGACCTGGCCCACCGGCGCGAAGGGCAGCAGCAGCAGCGCGAGTGCCACGGCACTGCCGAGGACCAGACCCGCCGCGCCCAGGGCGCGCCCGGCGAGGTAGTGGTGGCGCGGGCGATCACAGGCCAGCAACCACGGCTGCACGCGGTCGTCCGCCTCGCGCCGGAGACTGCCCACCACGAACACGGCCAGCACGAAGGCGGTGAGCGGGCGCGCGCAGGCGGCGAAGGCGAGCAGGCGTGTCTCGTGACTGGCGGTCGGCACCAGTGCCGCGGCCAGTTCCGCCGCCCCCAGCGCCAAGAGCCAGAGCACGACCAGCAACTGCGGCAGGCCACTGCGGCGTGCCTCGATCCATACCGACACCATCAGTGCAGCGATCATGCGCTGCATGATGCCGCATACGACACGCACCGTCCCATCGACCCGACGCAGCAGGCCGGGTTTGGCTCGTCTCGTCCCACGCCGCTGCGGGCAAGGCCACCCGTGCCGCCCGCGACCGGAGTGATCCAGTCGTCAGCGGTACACTGCGGTCATGGACGGCGGCCCACCGGAACAGCCCACGCTCGGCACCTCCCACGGCAGCCGCTTCACGCGCCGCCACGCCCTGCGTCTGCTCGGGGCCTCGCTCCTCGTGCTGCATGCGGTCGTCTGGCTCGGGCCGGAGTTCCCGCTCGCGCGCGCACTGCTGCTGGCGCATCTCGGTCTCTTCCTCATCTGGCAGCCGATCTGGCGCGCCGATGCCTCCATCTCGGCGCAGGACCTCGCCGTCTTCACGCTCTTCACCGCCGCGCTGTTGCTCATGCTCGACTGGTGGCTGCTCTCCGGCTGGCTGGTGCTGCTCATCGGGCTGGTGGCCGGCACCACGACGGGTGGCCGGCACGGCCGCCTCGCCCACCTGCTCACACTCGCTTTCCTGCTCTCGGCATTGCTCATCCGTGCCGTGCCGCGCGCCTTCGATCTGCCACCCCTGCCGGAGCCGCTGGAGCCGCTCTTCAGCAGTGCCCTGCCGCTGCTCGCGCTGGCGGTGCTGCTGTTGCCGGGGGGCGCGCAGCGCGGTGACCCGCCGCGCGAAGTGGATCTGCTGCGGGCGCTCAACGCCGCCCTCGTCACGGTGGTGCTGGCGCTGGGCAGCCTGCTCGGCATGTACCACTGGGGTCTGGGCTACGTGGACGCACTGGTGCGCTGCCTGCTTGCCATCGCCGCTCTGCTGCTGCTCACCAGTTGGGTGCTGACGCCGCGACTGGGACTCAACAGCGTGCTCGGGCTGTGGGAGCGATCACTGCTCAACATCGGCACCCCCTTCGAGCGCTGGCTCGACCACGTCGCCGGCATGGTGGGCAGTCAGCCCTCCGCACGCAGCCTGCTCGAGGCCGGGGCCGCCGCGCTCGCCGCGCTGCCCTGGGCGAGTGGTGCGCGCTGGGAGGGTGCAGGCGTGCAGGGTCAGGTCGGGGAGGACACTTCCCACAGCATCGAGGTGCCCACGGCAGACTTCAGCATGCGGATCTACGCGCGCCAGCGCCCCGGTCCGATGCTGCGCCTGCATGCCATGCTCCTGGTGCGCGTGCTCGCGCACTTCTATCGCGCCAAGCTCGGCGAGGAGGCGCTCACCATCGCCACACACCTGCAGGCCGTGCACGAGACCGGGGCCCGGGTCACGCACGACATCAAGAATCTGTTGCAGACCCTGGAGCCGCTCGCGGCCGCCCTGGGGCCCGGCGAGTCCGGGCGACACCCGGAGCGCGCGCTCGCGCAGCTCGGGCGTTCCCTGCCCGAGATCAGCCGCCGGCTCGCGGTCGCGGTGGCGCGACTGGAGGGCCCGGCCCAGACGGCAGACCGGCAGTGGTTGCCCGCGTCCCGCTGGTGGGCGCAGACGCGGGCCCGTTATGCCGATCGCCGTGTGCGCTTCGAGGGCGATCCAGTGGGCGAGGTCCCATTGCCGGGGGAACTCTTCGACAACGCCGTCGACAACCTCCTCGACAACGCGCTGCGCAAGGCAGCCGACGGTGCCGGTACCTTGCCCGACGGGGGCATCGTGGTGGCGCTCGTGGCGGTGCCCGCCGGCTGGCAACTCAGCGTGACCGACGCCGGGGAGCCCGTTGCGCCGGAACTGGCCGAGCGTCTTTTGCGGGCTCCGGTGCCCTCGCGCACCGGCCTCGGGGTCGGGCTCTATCAGTGCACACGCCTGGCGACGCAGTGCGGCTACCGCCTCGCGCTCACGAGCAACCGGCGCGGCCGGGTGCGCTTCGAG
>DBNU01000023.1 GCA_002299125.1 Proteobacteria bacterium UBA664 | reverse complement strand
GTGGTGGTGCCGTCACCGGCGACGTCGCTGGTCTTGGAGGCGACCTCCTTGACCATCTGCGCGCCCATGTTCTCGAACTTGTCCTTGAGCTCGATTTCCTTGGCGACAGACACACCATCCTTGGTGATGGTCGGCGCGCCGAAGCTGCGCTCGATGACGACATTGCGGCCCTTGGGGCCGAGGGTGACACGCACCGCATTGGCCAGCACATTCACACCGCGCAGCATGCGGGTGCGGGCATCTTCACTGAAACGCAGTTCCTTGGCGCTCATGGTTTTCGGACTCCTTGGCAATCAGAGGGTGGGCAACGCGGCCCAACCGGAGGGGCAACAGCCGCCAGGCCGGCGGCTTGCAGGGTGATATCTCAGGCAGTGAAGACCGCCATGATGTCGTCCTCGCGCATGACCAGCAGCGTCTCGCCATCCAGCTTGACCTCGGTGCCGGAGTACTTGCCGAACAGCACCTGGTCGCCGGCCTTGACGTCCGGGGACCGGACCTCGCCCTTGTCGTTGCTCTTGCCGGGGCCGACGGCGACGACTTCACCCTTGGAGGGCTTCTCGGCCGCCGTGTCGGGGATGACGATGCCGCCGGCGCTGGTGGTTTCTTCCGGGGTGCGGCGGACAATCACGCGATCATTCAGTGGGCGCAGCTTCATTGGGACAGGTTCTCCTGTGGCCTGGACGATAAAAGGGGGGAGGGGCGTGCACCGCGACGGCGCGGTTGTTAGCACTCACCCCCGGTGAGTGCGAGCGAGTATAAGGGGGGGCAGTATCCGGTCAAGCGATCCGTTCGGTTCGTTCCGCTCGGCCCTGCAGAACCACCACGGGGCGAAGGCGCGAAAGCTCGGGCACAATCGCGGCAGCCCCCCCAGGGGTCATTCGAGGGTGTGCCCGTGTCCGATCCCGTCGCTCGCGATTTCCTGCTGCTCCAGACCACCTGCGCCAGCGAGGAAGACGCCACGCGCTTGGCCGACGGGCTCATCGCGGCGCACCTGGCCGCCTGTGTCCAGTACTGGCCGATCAACAGCCGCTTCCGCTGGCAGGGGCGTGTCTCCGAGGCCCGGGAGTGGCTGCTCGTCGCCAAGGTGCGGCAGGCGGACTATCCCGCAGCCGAGGCGTGGCTCTTGGGCCACCATCCCTACGAACTTCCCGAATGCATCGCAGTCCGTGTGGACGCTGGTGCACCGGCCTTTCTGGCCTGGTGGCAGAGCGCCATCTGAACGGAACCCCATGCCACGCGCCATCCTGCATACGCTGATTACCGGCTGTCTCGCGCTCAGCGCACAGCTGACGGGTGTTCCGGCCAACGCCGGTCTGCTCGACGACCTCCTCGGCAGGGGCGGCGGCGCAACCGCCGAGGCAGAGTTCCTGCCGGCCGAGCAGGCCTTCGAGGTTGCGGTCGAGGCCACGCCGGGCGGTCTCACCGCCCGTTTCCACGTTGCGCCGGGGTACTACCTGTATCGGGACCGGCTGCGCTTCACCTTCGCGGAGGGCAGCAGCGCCACCTTGGGCGCGCCCGAAATCCCGGCGGGCAAGACCAAGGAAGACCCGGAGTTCGGCGTCATCGAGGCGATGACGGGCGACTTCGCGGTGGAAGTGCCCGTGTCCGGTGACGGCCGGTCGCCCATGCGGGTCATCGTCGCCTATCAGGGCTGTGCCGAGGCGGGCCTCTGTTACCCGCCCGCCAAGCGCATGTTCGACTTGCTGCCGGTGGCCGGACTGGCCACTGCACCCCCGGCCAGCGCACCCGGAACGACGGCCCCCTTCGCCACGGGCGCAAGTGAAGGCGCGGGCACCACGGGCGCGCGGTCGCACGCCTCCACGACCGACGCCGGTGAGGCCGATCTCCTGGCCCGGCAACTCGCCGGTGCCACCCTCACCTCGACCCTGCTGCTCTTCCTCGGGCTCGGGCTTCTGCTCGCGCTGACCCCCTGCGTCTTCCCGATGGTGCCGATCCTCTCCGGGATCCTGGTCGGCCAGGGGGCCGGCCTGTCGGCCCGCCGTGGCTTCATGCTGTCGCTCGCCTACGTGCTGTCCATGGCCGGCACCTACGCCATCGCTGGCGTCATCACGGCCAGTCTCGGCGCGAATGTGCAGGCGGCGTTGCAGCATCCGGCCGTACTGGTGAGTTTCGCCGGTCTTTTCGTCTTGCTGTCGCTGTCCATGTTCGGCTTCTACGACCTGCAGGTCCCCTCCGCCCTGCAGACGCGGCTGTCGGCCAGCGGTGGGTCCCGTCGCGGGGGCATTGCCGGTGCCGCCATCATGGGCACGCTGTCGGCGCTCATCGTCGGCCCCTGCGTCGCGCCCCCACTGGTCGGGGCCCTGCTCTACATCGCCGCGACCGGTGACGCCTTCCTCGGTGGCGCGGCGCTGTTTGCGCTCGGACTCGGCATGGGCCTGCCGCTCCTGGCGCTGGGTGCCTCGGCCGGTCACCTGTTGCCCCGGGCCGGGGCCTGGATGGTGGCCGTCAAGCACGCCTTTGGCATCCTCATGCTGGCGATGGCGTGGTGGCTCTTGGAGCGGCTCTTGCCCGGGCCGGTTGTGCTCGCCGGCTGGTCGGTGCTGCTGCTCGGTGTCGCGGCGCAGCTCGGGGCGCTCGAGGGTGGGCGAGCGGGTGAAGTGGCGTCTGCGCGGCTCTGGCGGGGTCTTGGCCTCGCCTCACTGGTCTATGGCGTCGCCCTGATGCTCGGTGCCGCCGGCGGCGCTGACGATCCGCTGCGTCCCCTGGCGGGCTTCACCGCCCGCGGCAGCTTGGCCACCGCCGCCAGCCAGCCCGAGACGCCCTTCCGCACCGTCACCACAGCGGCAGGGGTCGATGGCGAGCTCGCCGCTGCCGCTGCCGCCGGGCAGCCGTTGCTCCTCGATTTCTACGCCGACTGGTGCATCGAGTGCAAACGCATGGAGCGCACCACCTTCCGTGATCCCGCCGTGCTCGCGGCGCTGGCGGGCTTCCGCTTGCTCAAGGTGGACGTGACCGCCAATGACGAGGGCCAGCGTGCCCTGTTGGCGCGCTATGCGCTCTATGGGCCGCCGGCCACCCTGTTCTTCGATGCCTCCGGGCGGGAACAGCGCGGCCTGCGTCTCATTGGCTACGCGGCCAGCGCCGACTTCCTTGCCCGGCTCGCCCGCCTGCCGGCAGCAGAGGGGATCGCCGCAGGTCCGGCGAGCCAGCCGTGAGCCCCGCCCGGATCGCCCTGGCCCTGGCCGCCTTCGCAGTCGGCATCCTCACCTTCGCCCATCTGACCGGTGATCCCCCGGGCGCGGTGGGCAAGCTCGCCCGGGAGTTCAGTCTGCCGGATACCACTGGTCAGGCCCACGCCTCCACGGAATGGGCCGGTCGCGTGCGGCTCATCAACTTCTGGGCCACGTGGTGCCCGCCCTGCCGGCGCGAGATCCCAGCCCTCATCGCCCTGCAACAGGACTTCGGCAGCCGTGGGCTGCAGGTGATCGGCATCGCCATGGATGATGCCGAGGCCGTGGCCGCCTTCGCCCAGGAGACCGGGATCAACTATCCGCTGCTGGTCGGTGACCAGGATGTGGTGGAACTCGCGGTCGATCTCGGCAACCACCGCGAGGCCCTGCCCTACACCGTCGTCATCGATCGCACGGGCCGCATCGTCCATGTGCATGCGGGAGAAGTGACGCAGGCCGGCCTCGCGCCAGTGCTGGAGCGACTGCTGTAGCGGCGGCGAGGAGCCTCCAAAGTGCCGTCATGCACAAACCGCCGGGTGCTGTGCTAGGCTCGGCGCCGTCTGCGGTCGCTCCCCGCCTGTCGGCGGACCCTTCCCGCCCTGAGGTGGCTCGGCCTTGGCCCGACTGCTGGTCCTGCATGGCCCCAACCTGAACCTGCTCGGTCATCGTGAGCCGGCCGTCTACGGCAGCACCACGCTGGCCGAGGTGGACGCCATGCTGGCTGCGGAAGCGGCTCGGCTCGGGGTGGGGCTCGAAACCCTGCAGAGCAACGCCGAGCATGTGCTCATCGAGCGCGTGCATGCTGCACGCACGGACGGCACTTCGTGGATCATCATCAACCCCGGGGCCTTCACCCATACGAGTATCGCGCTGCGTGACGCCCTCGTCGGTGTAGCCTTGCCATTCATCGAGGTGCACATTTCGAATGTGCACGCGCGCGAGCCCTTCCGGCGTCACTCCGTGCTCGCGGATGTCGCGGTGGGTGTGATCTGCGGTCTCGGGCCGGCTGGATACGTGCTGGCGCTGCGGGCGGTAGCGGAACGTTTGCGGGGGTAGTGATTGGAAATGGACATCCGCAAGATTCAAAAACTCATCGAGCTGCTCGAGCAGTCGCAGATCGCCGAGGTCGAGATCCGCGAGGGTGAATCCTCGGTGCGCATCACGCGCGTGCCCCCGAATCAGCCGCAGGCATCGGCACCAGCCTGGCCTGCGCCCGTCTACCACGCCGCCCCACCGCCTGCGCACCACTTGCCGGTGGCCGCGACCCCGCCGCCCGAACCCGCATCTGCACCGGTCGCGGGCGGCAAGCCGGCCATCGACCTGGCCCACTGCATCACCTCCCCCATGGTCGGCACTTTCTATGGCTCCACCGCCCCGGGCCAGCCGGCGCTGGTGCAGATCGGCAGCCGCGTGAAGCGCGGTGACACCGTGTGCATCGTCGAGGCCATGAAGATCATGAACCCCATCGAGGCCGACCTCGAAGGCACCGTCACTGCCGTGCTGGTCGAGAACGGGCATCCGGTGGAATTCGGTCAACCGCTGTTCCAACTCGCCCCCTGAGCCGCCCCCTGAGTCGCCTCGCACCGGGCCTTTGCCCCGGCGCTCGACGGAGCCCCACACCGCGTGCGTCCTGAAGCCCTGTCGGACATGTTCGAGAAGGTGGTCATCGCCAATCGAGGCGAGATCGCCCTGCGCATCCTGCGCGCCTGTCGTGAACTCGGCATCCGCACCGTGGCCGTGCATTCCACTGCCGACCGCGATCTCATGCATGTGCGGCTGGCCGACGAGTCGGTCTGCATCGGGCCGCCACGGGCCGCCGACAGCTACCTGAACATCCCGGCCCTTCTGAGCGCGGCCGAGTTGACCGATGCCGAGGCCATCCACCCGGGTTATGGCTTCCTGTCCGAGAACGCGGATTTCGCCGAACGGGTGGAGGAAAGCGGCTTCGTCTTCATCGGGCCGCGACCGGACAGCATCCGGCTGATGGGCGACAAGATCAGCGCGAAGATCGCCATGCGCGAGGCCGGTGTGCCCTGTGTGCCGGGCTCCGACGGCCCGCTGCCGGACGATCCCGATGAGGTTGCGCGCATCGCCCGCAGCATCGGCTTCCCGGTCATGATCAAGGCCGCGGGCGGTGGCGGGGGGCGGGGCATGCGTGTGGTGCACACCGAGCTCAGCCTGCGCAGTGCCGTGGAGATGACGCGCGCCGAGGCCGAAGCCGCCTTCGGCAACCCGACGCTCTACATGGAGAAATTCCTCGCCCATCCACGCCACATCGAATTCCAGGTCCTCGGTGATGGCGAGGGCCAGGCCTTGCACCTGGGCGAGCGCGACTGCTCCATGCAGCGACGCCACCAGAAGGTGATCGAGGAGGCACCGGCCCCCGGCCTCGATCGCAAACTGCGGGATGCGGTCGGCGAGCGCTGTGTCGAGGCCTGCCGGCGCATGCGCTATCGCGGCGCGGGCACCTTCGAGTTCCTCTACCAGGACGGCGAGTTCTACTTCATCGAGATGAACACCCGTGTGCAGGTCGAGCATCCGGTCACCGAGCAGATCACGGGGGTGGACATCGTCAAGGCGCAACTGCGCATCGCCGCCGGGCTCGGCATCGGCTTCAGTCAGTCCGATGTCTACTGGCGCGGGCATGCCATCGAGTGCCGCATCAACGCGGAAGACCCGCAGACCTTCGCCCCGAGCCCCGGGCGCATCGGCACCTTCCACGCCCCGGGTGGGCCGGGTGTGCGCTTCGATTCGCACATCTACGCCGGCTACCAGGTCCCGCCGCACTACGACTCCATGATCGGCAAGCTCATCACTTCCGGTGAAGATCGCGAGACGGCCATGCATCGGATGCTGGGGGCTATCGACGAGATCGTGATCGACGGCATCCGCACCAATCTGCCACTGCACCGACAGTTGCTGACCGATCCGGCCTTCCGCGCCGGCGGTACCGACATTCACCATCTCGAACGGCGGCTGGGCGAGGGCAAGGACTGACCAAATGTCCTGCCCCGTGGTGGCCGGGGCTCGCCTCCGGATGACCTCCGCAGCGCGAAGAGCAATCCGCCGCTGGCGGCTGCCGCGGCACCGTGCTTCACTCCCGGGCATTCGGGCAAGCGGGGCGCGCCCTTGAAGGGCTTGGAGGCGCATCGTGGGTTGGCACCGGTTGGAGTTCGAAGTGGAGGCCACGACGGTCGATGACCTGACCGAGGTGCTCGAATGCCTGGGGGCCACGTCCGTGGCCTGTGAGGCGGCGAGCAGCGAGCCGCGCTTTGCCGAGCCCGGGGTGCCCGAAACCGCGCACTGGGCACACAACCGCATCGAGGCCCTGTTCCCGGACGACGCCGATCCCGCGCCCATCGAGGCCGCACTGGCGGCCCTGGCCGAGGGCCGCTGGGCCTCGCCGGTGCGCACCCATCTCGCGGAGGCCGACTGGGGGCGTGAATGGATGCAGCACTACCGGCCGCTGTCCTTCGGTAACGGCCGTCTGTGGGTGGTGCCGAGCTGGCTGCAAGCCCCGGACCCGGATGCCGTGAACCTGCTGCTCGATCCCGGCATGGCCTTCGGCACGGGCACGCACCAGAGCACCGCCCTGTGTCTCGAATGGCTCGCTGCACAGCTTCTCACCGATCGCCGTGTGCTCGACTGGGGCACCGGCTCGGGCATCCTCGCGATAGCCGCCCTGCGCCTCGGTGCACTGCACGGCCTGGCCACCGACATCGATCCGGCGGCCCAGCGCGTGGCGGAGGAGAACGCCGTCCGCAACGGTGTCGCGGATCGACTCTCCGTGGTGGCCCCGGAGGCGGTGCCGCCCGAACGCCATGACATCCTCCTCGCCAACATCCTGCTGGAACCGCTGCTGGGTCTGGCCGGCAGCCTGCGTGAGCGCGTGCAGCCCGAGGGCTGGCTGGTGACCTCCGGCGTGCTGGAGCGGCAGGTCCCCGTGCTCGAAGCGGGCTACCGGGAGGCCGGATGGCGGATGGATGAGGTCGCCCTGCTGGAGGGCTGGGCCCGCGTGGGGTTCCGGCCAGCCTGACGGCCTGCCCGCGCTGTGGCGCACAACTC
>DBNU01000090.1 GCA_002299125.1 Proteobacteria bacterium UBA664 | reverse complement strand
GTGGCTGACAAAGGCGAATCCTTGCGCGAGGTGAGATTGAAAGGCGGGGCGGGATCCTAGCAGGGGTGCCCGCGACTGCGACACCTCGCTGCCCCTGGCGTGTATCTGCGGTTCTCGTCCAACAGCCGGCTGCGCGCTGGTACCCTGATTGCCTCCGCGCATCGGCCCCTCGCGCAGACGCAGGTTGACTGGCTATCCTGCGCGCTCATGAGCCGGCTCACACGTATCGTCACTCGCACCGGAGACTCGGGCACGACCGCGCTCGCCGATGGCTCGCGCATGCCCAAGTCGGCGCTGCGCATCGTGGCCATGGGGGAGGTGGATGAGCTCAACAGCCAGTTGGGCCTGCTGGCCGCGGAGCCAGCGTTGCTGCTGGAGCTGCCTCGGCTGGAGGACATCCAGCATGCGCTCTTCGATCTGGGTGGCGAATTGGCGATGCCCGGCGTGCAACTGCTGACGCAGGAGGACGTGCTCGGCCTCGAGGCCGATATCCTGGCCTGGAACACGGCCCTGCCCGTCCTGGACGAGTTCATCCTGCCCGGAGGTGGCCGTGCCGTCGCGCAGACGCACGTGACCCGGGCAGTGTGTCGCCGCGCCGAACGAGCACTCGCCGCGATCCTGCTGCACGAGCCGCTGGCCGCCTTTTCACTGCCCTTCACCAATCGTCTCTCGGACTGGCTCTTCGTGCTGGCCCGCCGGGTCGGGGTGCGCGAAGGGGGCACGGTGCGTTACTGGTCACGCAGTCGCCGCGAGCGGATGGCCGGTGATTGCGCGACCGGGGCAGAGCCGAAGCAGGACGGTTAGGCTGCGGGTGCCGGCCCCCGACGTGCCGCCCGCGCCGCGACCGCCCGCGCCACGAGGTGCCGTGACAGACCAGCGGCGGCCTCGGCATCCAGACCGCGCGCTGGATCGCAGAGGAAGAGGCCGGGTTCGTCGGGATCCCAGGCCGAGGCGTCGGCATCGAGTGCGGCCCAGGGGGTGGGTTTGCCGAGTCGTTCCAGGTAGGACCGCGCGAGATCGCCCCGGGGGCGGTCGTCGAGGCCAAGCCGGACACCGAAGCGGGCACGGATATCGTGGTGGAACCATTCCATGATCCGCGGATGCGGCAGCCGGAGCCGCCATTCGCTGGCGAGTACCAGTTGCACCCGGCTGAAACGGCGGAGGATGGACTCGAAGTTGGCGATGAGCTGGCCGTCCAGCGTACCGGACGGTTCGCGTCGCGGGCGCCTGAGGACGCCCTCGAATTCAACGAAGAGGAGCATGCGTTGCGTTGCTGTTCTTTGCGGGATGAGTGAGAGGCGGCGCGCGCGCTGGTTCAGGGTGGCGGCTTCATGAGTTCCAGCACCCGGCCCTCGCGCTCGAGCTTGAGTTGCCCGAGGAAGGAGTTGCCGAGCAGTACGTGGGTCGGCGACTCGCCGACGATGATGGAGGCGCTCACGTCATGCAAGCGGATGGCCCCGACGCTCACCGTCGCGAGCTTGAGATTGAAGGTCTGGACGATCCCGGAGGCAGTGGAGGCCTGCCCGGGCTGGCCCGTTTTCTCGTAGTCGATGCCGATGCGGCGGGCCTCGCTGCTGTTCAGCACCACATGGGTGGCACCAGTGTCGACGAGGAATTCCACCGGTGTGCCATTGATGTTGCCCTGGGTGAAATACATGCCGCTCTGGTCCGGGTAGACCGCCACCCTGGCCCCGTCTGGAGGACCGCGGAAGCGCGAGCCGATGTGACGCCCGAGCTGTACCTCCTGTTCGATGCCGTCGATGAGGAGCACGGCCGAGCGGCTGTCGGCGCGCTTGAGCGTCACGCCGGCAGCGGAGGCCTCGCCAACCTTCAGCACCTCGCGTTTGCCATCGATCTCGAGTACCGCACGGTCCTTGAACAAGGCCTGCACGCGGACCTCGGCGGCGCTGACTGCTGTCGTGAAGGAGAGAACGAAGGCGAGGCAGGCGGTCAGAGGCGCGCTCACCGGCAGCCCTTGCCGCCGCGCCGTTGCGACCGCAAAGGCCGAGCGCATGGCCCCACGGGGTCCGAGGCGGGCTGGAAGTACCATTCCGGGCGGGGATGCGTTCACGGGCTTCGGGTCCGGGCTCGCCTTGTTCAGTCGCAATGACACGAGGTCGCATGACCCACGGGATTCTAGTGGTCCAGCACAGCCGCAACGAGGGTCCGGCCGCACTCGCGGCCTTTCTGGATGCCCAGAATATCGGCTGGACCCTCTGCCGTCTGGACCGGGGTGAGCCCCTGCCCGATCCTCTCACCGGCTGGCGTGCAGTGGCACTGCTCGGCGGCACCATGAGCGCCTACGACGACTCCGTGCCCTTCCTGGCTGCGGAACTCCGTTTCATCGAAAGGCTGCTCAGGGCGGACTGTCCGGTGCTCGGCATCTGCCTCGGTGCGCAGCTGCTGGCGCGTGTCCTGGGTGCTCGGGTCGCCGCCATGCCGGCTCGGGAGATCGGCTGGCATCCCGTGCGGATGAGTCCGCAGGCGGCCTCGCTCTTGTCCTGGGAAATGGCCGCCATCGAGGTCCCCCGCGTTTTCCAGTGGCACGGCGACGCCTTCGAGCTGCCGGCGGGTAGCGAGCGCCTGTTCATGGGGGATGCCTGCCCCGAGCAGGGTTTTCGTGTCGGCACGCGCACCATCGCCGTACAGTTTCACCCGGAGGTGGACGAACCGACGCTCCGGCAGTGGCTGCGGGCAGAGGCTGCCTGGCTCGCGCGGCAGGGTGGTCGGCCGCAGGTGCAGACTGGTTCGGAGATCCTCGGTGAGGCGGTGGCGCGGCTCGCGGCAGTGCGGCCGCTGTCCGAGGCCCTGTATCGCGCCTGGCTCGACTTGCCACCATGCGGTCATTGACACCCGGGCACCGGGCTACAACGCTCCTGCCTTGCCTCCCACCGTCTGCGGCCGAGTTCCGTTGCCAACCCGGCTGCCGCGGTTGCCGAACATCCGGCCATGGCGAAGGCCGCCGCCGGACTGTGGGGCGGCGATGCGCTCCGGCCTGGCCGCCGGGCTTCCGGCAGCGTCACAGAGCACGGTAGAGGCGGGATGCACAACGAAGAACTTCACCCCTGGCAGCACACGCACACCTTTGGTCAAGACCGGCGGCGGCCGGGTGAACGACGCACGCTGATCGTCATCGCCCTCACGGGGGTCATGATGGTGGTGGAGATCTTCGCCGGCATGGTGCTGGGCTCCATGGCCCTGCTGGCCGATGGGCTGCACATGGCCTCGCACGTGGTGGCCCTGGGCGTCAGTGCCCTGGCCTACGTCTACGCCCGTCGGCATGCCCACGACAGTGCCTTCAGCTTCGGCACCGGCAAGGTCAACACGCTCGGAGGCTTCACCGGTGCCGTGCTGCTGGCGGTTTTCGCTGCCCTGATGGGGTGGGAGAGTCTGGCGCGCTTCGTCCAGCCGACCGTGATCGTCTTCGATCAGGCGATCCTCGTCGCGATCCTCGGGCTCATCGTCAACGGCATCAGTGCGCTGATCCTCGGGATGGGCCAACTGCCCGAGGATGGCGATCATGCCCACGGGCATGACCATGGCCCTGCGCATCCGCACCACGATCACAATCTGGAATCGGCCTATCTGCACGTCCTGGCCGATGCGGCCACTTCCGTGCTGGCGATCATCGCGCTGCTGGCAGGGAAATATCTGGGCCTGCTTTGGATGGACCCGGCCATGGGCCTCGTCGGTGCGCTGCTGGTCGCGCGCTGGGCCGTTGGCCTGTTGCGGACCACCAGCTCCATTCTGCTCGATCGTCAGGGACCCGAGACGCTCAGCCACAGCATCAGACAGGGCATCGAGATCGATCGCGACAGCCAGGTCACTGATCTGCATCTCTGGTCCATCGGCCCGGACCTCTACGCGGTCATCCTGACCATCGTCGCGCAGGAACCCCGCAGCCCGGGCGAGTACCGTGCCCGCATCGCGCAGCATCCCGAGCTCGCGCACATCTCCCTGGAGATACATCGGCGTCCCGTCACCCGCGCCACGATGGGTGCCAGACTCGCGCAAAGCGAACGTCCCGCCTGAAGTCGGGTACTCCGTATCCCCGCGTCTCTCCTGCCCCCGACGAGGACACTCGGGTTCATCGTCATTCCCGCGAAAGCGGGAATCCAGTGGCGTTGCGCCGTCGCTGGGGCAGGACTGGGTCCCCGCCGCAGCCTGCCCCCGAGTGCTCTTGTCGGGGGCGGGGAGGGCGGTCGGGCGGCGATGGTGACGGCCTCATCCACCGGGACGACCGCCCGCTGGTATGGGGTGGTCGGCGTAGGGCCCGGGGGCGGCGCGCGTCGGCAGGTGATGATCGCCCGCGGCCGGATCCGCCTGACTCCGTGCCTGCTGTTCGGTCGGTGCTCCGCTGAGTGTCTGCCGGAGTGCCGCGAGGGTCCAGCGCGCGCGCGCCTCGGCGAGGAGGTCGGTCACGGTGGCCGTCGGGGGAGTCTCCGGTGTCAATCCGAGGAAGGTCAGTGCGTCGTGCAGCACCTGACCGGGCGGGAAGGCGTCGATGGCCGGCGCGGCATTCTGTTTGGACAGCTTGCGTCCGTCCCGACCCACCGCCACCGGCACGTGCAGATAGGCCGGGGTGGGCAGGTCGAGCGTGCGCTGCAGCTCCACCTGTCGCGGTGTGGCGGGCCAGATGTCGGCCCCGCGGACGATCTCGGTCACCCCTTGCAGGGCATCGTCCACCACCACGGCGAGGTGGTAGGCAATGAGTCCATCACCGCGTTGCACGACGAAATCCCCCACCTCGGCCTCGAGGTCCTGGGTCAGGCTGCCGAGCAGGGTGTCCGTCACCGTCAGACGACGGCCGCTCACGTCCAGACGGCGGGAAACGGCCTTGCGGCTGGCCGCAACGCCCCGACGACAGGTCCCGGGGTAGCGCTCGCCACCCACCTCGCGACGACTGCAGGCGCAGGGATAGGTGCGGGCCAGGGCCTCCATACGATGGAGGGCCTCGCGATAGACGGCCGCCCGCCTGGACTGCCACACCACTTCGCCATCCGGCTCGAGGCCGAGCCGCCTGAGCGAGGCGAGGATCCCGTCGGCTGCCCCGGGAACCGAGCGGACGGTGTCCAGATCCTCGATGCGCACCAGCCAGGTACCGCCCGACTGACGGGCGCGCAGCCAGGAGGCCAGCGCAGTGACCGCCGAGCCGAAATGCAGCGGACCGCTGGGGGCGGGGGCGAAGCGGCCCACGTAGGGGGCTGTCGACCCATCGGGCAGCCTCCCGGCCCCAGCATCCCGGGCCCCAGCATCCCGGGCCCCGGACAGGGCAGGCGAAGTGACGGGTGCAGGCACGGGTGCGAGGTTCAGTGACGGGCCATGGCCACCGGATCGGGACCCGATCGACCGGCCGGCAGGGCGGTCAGGCGCGCTGTCGCTCCCGGATCTCGTCCAGGTTCTTGCAGTCGACGCAGAGTGTGGCCGTCGGACGGGCTTCCAGCCGCCGCACGCCGATCTCCACACCGCAGCCTTCGCAGTAGCCGTACTCATCCCGCTCCAGGATCTCGAGGGCCTCCCCGATCTTGTGGATGAGCTTGCGTTCGCGGTCGCGGGCCCGGAGTTCCAGCGCGAATTCCTCTTCCTGGGAGGCGCGGTCGTTCGGGTCCGGGAAGTTGCCTGCCTCCTCCTTCAGATGGCTGACGGTGCGTTCCATTTCGGACAGCAACTCCGTACGCCAGCCGAGCAGGATGCGCCGGAAATGTTGCACCTGACGGGGGTTCATGTAGGTCTCGCCGGCCACACCGACGTAGGGTTCGACCCCGCCGTAGAGCAGCCCAGGCGCGGGGGGGGCGAGTGGCTCCGGCACGGAGGGGCGCCTGGAGACGGCACTGCCCGCGCTGGTACTTGCCGGCACCCGGGATGCGCTGCGGGTGGTCACCGACGGTGAGGACCGCACCGTCGTAACCGGGGCACCCTCAGGGTGGCTAGCGGCCCGACCGGGCCGCGTGGCCCCCTTGGTGGCGCGAGGCGCAGACGCCGGCTCGGTCACGACTGTCGTTGAGGCGGCGGCAGGAGCCTTGCCTCGCTTTGGGGCGGTCCTGGGCGGGTGAGCCGGCGTGGTGGTGACCGCTGGCGCCGGTTTCGCCGCCTCGGCGCGGGCCTTGGCCTTGACAGCAACCGTTGCGCTCCTGCCGGCCTTGACCACGGCGGCAGCGGGCGGGGTTACCGCCTTCGCGGTCTTCGATGGAAGACTGGTGGCCTTGGTGGCCGGAGTCCTGCGCTCCGACGCCGTGCGGGGCGGGCTGGGGGGGGGCGTTGCGCCGCCCTTGGCCGGTGCCCGTCGCGGAGTTGCGGTTTTCGCCGGGGACCCTTCGTTGCTGGAGCGGCTCGCCACCCGTGCGGGCTTGGAAGGACTGTTGGCGTCGGCCGCGACGGGCCTTGATTTGCCGGCAGCGGCACGCGAGCCGGCGGCTGCCGCCTTCGTCGGCGCGCTCACGGCCTTGCGCGTGCTGCCGCGATCCTTGCCGTCGGCGGACTTCGCAGGCACCCGGGTACCCGTCTTCGCCGCCGCCGGTTTCGAGACCTTGGCCGCCGCGACCGCTCCAGCGCCGGCCCCCGATGCAGCGGCTGCCGGCTTGCGGGCTGCGGACGCCTTGCTCGAGCGGGCGGCTGAGGTCTTTTTAGCGACCACTTTCTTCTTGCTCGTGGCCATACGGGACGCTCCCCATCGGGTGGACCAGGGCCGAAAAATCGACCGAAAAAGCGGCAGGAAGCTAGCAGACGTCGCGCCGCACACGCAATCGAATCCACAGGCGCGCGGTGCGCACCGATAGCCTCAGCCGATGGTTTCCGGCAGGGCGACGCTGGGCGCTGGCTGCCAGCCGGAGGCACGATGTTCGACGGTGATGGTCGGGTAGGTGCCTCCGCGCACATTGAAACGGGCACTGAGGCGCATGTAGCGGGGGTCGGTCACTGCGGCCAGCTCGCTCAGGATGCGGTTGGTCACCGCTTCGTGGAAGGCGCCGGTCTCGCGGAAGGCCCAGATGTAGAGCTTGAGCGACTTGAGCTCCACGCAGCGGGCCCCGGGGACGTAGTGCAGGTCGAGGTGGGCGAAGTCCGGCTGGCCGGTCTTCGGACAAAGGCAGGTGAATTCCGGGATGCCGATGTGGATCCAGTAGTCGCGCTCGGGGGCGGGGTTCGGGAAGGTGTCGAGGAGGTCGGCGGGTGCCTTCTGCATGAGCGTTCTCGCGAGGTCGGTGGTGCGCGTCGGTCCGTTCGAGCCGGTCGGTCAACCACGCTTGCCTTGAGGGGGCG
>DBNU01000210.1 GCA_002299125.1 Proteobacteria bacterium UBA664 | reverse complement strand
TGCGCCGTGCGAGCTCGTCCACTCGGGACTCGAGCGCGGCCAGGTCGAGTGGTGCGAGCACGCCCTCGGGCATCAAGCAAACCCCTGAAATATGCTGGGAAAGTAGCGTGGGAAGACACTTCGCGCGGCGCGGGCACTATAGGCAGTGGCGCGCGGCACGGTCAACCGCGGGCGGGAATGTGAGCACGATGCCACGCAACGCAGGTTGGACGCTGCGCTCCTCCCTGGTCATTCGCGGCAGGCGCGCGTGGCAAGGCGCGGCCGCTCGCACCATGCTGTGAGCCCGTCACCGGGACGCATACTCAGGCCAAGGTTCCGCAACCCTCATCATTCGCAGGAGGCAACACATGCACTATCAGGCTCACGCCGACGACCTCGCTGCGGCAGGGCTCGAACATCCTCCGGTCGTTTATCAGGCGCGCTTCTGTGCGCTGTGGTGCCTGTCGGATCAGGTCGACCCCGCGGACTGGGTGGCGGGGCTGCTTGCCGATGGGCAGGCCCCGGAAGATCCGGAACTCGCCCGCAACGCCCTGCTGGCACTGGTGGAGGCGACGGCGGCCTCCCTCGCCGACGACGAGTACGGCTGGGCACTCGCCCTGCCCGACGACGATACGCCGATCCTGGATCGTGTGACTGCGCTGGCTGAATGGTGCGACGCCTTCGTGCTCGGACTGGCGCAGGCCGGTCTGGGCGAGCGACCCGCGTTGGGCGAGGAGGCGAGTGAGTTCGTGGCCGATCTCCAGGCGATTGCCCGCGTGGACGCCACGGCGGCGACGACCGACGACGACGGTGCCCTCGAGGAGCTCATCGAGTACATCCGGATGGGCGTGATGGTCGTGAAGGGTGAGTGCACCCGTGGGCGCGAACTGCATTGAGGCCGCCAGGCTGCAGACTGATTGCCGGTGGGTGATCCGTGCCACGCGGGCATTCACCGTGATGTCTCTCTCACCCGCCTGCCTGCTAGGCTTGAGGGCCTTGAGATCAGCCGCCGCGCAGTTCAAACGCGCCGCATTGCAGCAGGAGCCTGCATGGACCAAGAAGAATTCGCGCGCCGCCGCCGCCGGCTGATGGAACACGTCGGCAAGGGCAGCATCGCCATCCTGCCGACCGCGGTCGAGCGCATCCGCAACCGTGACGTCCACTATCCCTTCCGCCCGGACAGCGACTTCTACTACCTCAGCGGCTTTCCCGAGCCGGAGGCGGTGATCGTGCTGGTGCCAGGTCGTGCGCAGGGAGAGTTCCTGCTCTTCTGTCGCGAACGCGATGCAGAGCGCGAGACCTGGGACGGTCGCCGGGCTGGCCTCGAGGGTGCCTGCGCCCAGTACGGAGCCGATGACGCCTTCCCGATCACGGACCTCGACGACATCCTGCCTGGCCTGCTCGAGAACCGGGAACGCATCTACTACACCATGGGCCTCGACCCCGAGTTCGACCAGCGCGTGCTCGGCTGGCTGAACCGGGTGCGTGGCAAGGCACGCCAAGGGGTCAATGCCCCGGAGGAGTTCATCACCCTGGCGCATGTCCTGCACGAACTCCGTCTGCATAAATCTCGTGCCGAGGTGCGGGTGATGCGGCGCGCCGCCGAGATCGCCGCCGAGGGGCACCGCGAGGCCATGGCGCGCTGCCAGCCCGGCATGCACGAGTACCAGATCGAGGCCATCCTGCAGCACGCCTTTCTGCAGGCCGGCAGCCGCTCGCCCGCCTACCCCTCGATCGTCGGGGGAGGCGTCAACGGCTGCATCCTGCACTATCGCGAGAACGCATCCGTGCTGTGTGATGGTGATTTGTTGCTCATCGATGCCGGCGCGGAGTACGACTGCTACGCGAGCGACATCACTCGCACCTTTCCGGTGAATGGCAGCTTCACCCCGCTGCAGCGCGACATCTACGAGGTCGTGCTGGAGGCGCAACTGGCGGCGATTGCCCAGTGCCGGGCGGGCAATCACTGGGACGACCCGCATCAGGCGGCGGTGCGGGTGCTCACCCGCGGGCTGGTCGGTCTCGGCCTGCTCAAGGGCCGGGTTCCGACCCTCATCCGCGAGGGGGCCTACCGCAGCTATTACATGCACCGCACCGGCCACTGGCTCGGCATGGACGTACACGATGTCGGCGACTATAAGGTCGGTGGCCAGTGGCGGCTGCTCGAGGCCGGCATGACCCTCACCGTCGAGCCCGGGCTCTATTTCATCCCCGGTACCAAGGGGCTGCCGAAACGCTTCGCCGGGATCGGCATCCGCATCGAGGACGACGTCCTCGTCACCCGCGGCGCGCCCGACGTGCTCACCCGGGCAGCACCCAAGACGGTCGCCGAGATCGAGTCGCTGATGGCCCGGGGGCAGGCCGCCGCGGCCTGAGGGGCGCCGGCCGTCCGGAGCACCCACCAATCCATGCGTGCAGCGCCCTACGATTGTCTGATAATCGGCGGCGGCCCGGTCGGCTGCCTGCTGACACTCGCGCTGGTGCGCCAGGGTGCGCGGGTGCTGCTGGTCGATCCCCAGGCGGCGGGCGCGCGCGCGGATGACCAGCGTGGTCTGGCCATGGCCACGGCCAGCATCCGCGTGCTGGATGCGCTGGGGATCTGTGCGCGCCTCAGCGGGGTGATGCGTCCGGTCGATTCCATCCTCGTGGCGGATCAGGGCGGGCCCGGGGTGATCCTGCTTCGGGCCGGCGATGCCGGGCTCGATGAACTGGGGCGGGTCGTCCCGGCGGGAGCACTGCAGGGGGCGCTGGAGGCCGCCGTTGCTGACCTCCCGGGCGATCTCTGTGACCTGCGTCGGGGTGCCCAGGTGACCGCCGTCGCCTGCGAGCCGGCAAGCATGCGGGTCGAGATCGAAGGACCCGAAGGGCGCGCTGCCGTGCCAGCCCGGCTGGTGGTGCTTGCCGATGGCGGGCGCTCGCCCCTGCGGGAACGCTTCGGCTTCCAGATCGATTCAGCGCCGTATGCCCAGGCGGCCGTGGTGTGCACGCTGACACCGGCCCGGCATCCGGGGCGGCGGGCCATCGAGGTCCTCACCCGCTCGGGTCCACTCGCGGTGCTTCCGGCCCCGGAGGGACGGGTGACGATCGTGCGCTGTGTGGCCAGCACCGACCTCAGCGACGCACTCGGGCAGGGCGACCGCGAATGGTGCGCCGGCCTCACGGCCCTGCTCGGCAGACGTCTGGGCGCGCTGGCCGCCCCCGGTCCCCGGCAGGGCTATCCCATCGTGCAGAGCCTCGCGACGCCCGCCTGGCGGGGGCGCCTCCTGCTGCTGGGAGCCGCATTGCGCACCTTCCATCCAAACGGTGCCCAGGGGCTGAACCTCTCCATCCGCGACATCGCGGCGCTCACGGAGGCGGTGGTTGCGGCCCTGCACGCCGGCGGTGACCCGGGCGCTGATCTCCGACTCGACGCCTTCACCCGTGAGCGCATCGTCGATCAGCGGATCACGGCGACCCTCGCCAACACCCTGTGGTGGACGACCTCGCGTGACCTACCCGGTGCCGGACTCGCGCGCGCGGCCGGCATGGCAGCCATCAACCTGTGTGCCCCCCTCAAGCAACGCCTGGTACTGCGTGCGGCCGGCCTCGCCGGCACACTGCCGCGATTGCTGCGCGGGGCCCCACTGCCGATGCTCGGGCCGGGTCCCTACGGGCACGCGCCGCAGGCAACCTCTGCGTTGCCGAAGCAGCCCGCGTGACCACTCAAGTCACATCGGGCAGGGAACGCAACGCCACCCGATCCAGGAGAACCAGGGACATGAACGGGCCTGACCTCGATGTGCTGGTCGTCGGCGGGGGTGTGGTGGGGGTCGCGACCGCACTCGCCTTCGCCCATTCCGGCTGTCGCACCGGCATCGTCGATGTACGTGCCCGCCAGGCCATGCCGGCATCTGGCGACCCCTACGACGCACGGGTACTCGCACTCACCCACGCCTCGGTCAATCTCTTCGAGCAAATCGGGGTGTGGCCCGCCATGCCTGCGGGGCGTTCGGGCTGTTACGAGGCCATGGAAGTCTGGGATGACCGCAGCCCGGCGCGGGTGCGCTTCGAGGCCAGCGCATTCGGAATGCCTTGTCTCGGGCACATCGTCGAGGTGACCGTGCTGCAGGCCGCCCTCGAGTCACGACTGGCCGGGCAGGTACGCGAATGGCGGCCGGCGCGACTGCGCGGCCTGACCGTCCTGCCGGAATGCGTGCGCGTGGACCTCGACGGTGAACGCGTCGAGGCCGCGTTGCTCGTCGGTGCCGACGGGGCCGCCTCGCGCGTGCGTGAGCTGGCCGGCTTTGGCTGGAACGAACGGGACTACGGTGAGCATGCCCTGGTCACGGTGGTGGAATCCGACTGGCCGCACGGCGACGTCGCCCGGCAGATCTTTCTGGCGACCGGTCCACTCGCCCTGCTGCCGCTCGGGCACGCGCGCCACGCCGCCCTGGTGTGGACCCTGCCCGAGGCCCTCGCCGCCGAGCGCCTCGCGCTGGACGACGCCAGCTTCATCGCCACGCTGACCCGTGCCAGCAACGGCGTGCTCGGAGGGCTTCGGCCGCTCACCCCCCGCGCCACACACCCATTACGTCGCGGGCATGCCAGCGAATACGTCGCCGCCCGGGTGGCCCTGGTGGGAGACGCCGCGCACACGATCCATCCGCTCGCCGGCCAGGGGGCCAATCTGGGCTTCATGGATGCCGCCAGTCTCTGCGAGGTAATCGCCGACGCCCGGCATGCCGGCCGAGACCCCGGCAGCCGCAGCGTGCTGCGCCGCTATGCGCGCTGGCGGCGCGGTGAAAACGCGGGCATGCAGCTCGCCATGGACGGCTTCCGCTGGCTCTTCAACGATTGCGGGTCGGGGGGCGGCGAACTCTGGCGTCGCGGTCTGCGCACGCTCGGCATGCGCGCCTTCGATCACGCGGGGCCATTGAAGCGCGCCCTCATCGAGCGCGCGACCGGATTCAGTGGTGACCTGCCGCTGCTTGCCCGATCCGCTGCCGCTCAGCGGTCCGAGATGGGCGCATGGTAGATGAACTGGACCACGTTGCCGTCCGGATCTTCGCAGTAGAAGCTGCGGGCACCGTCCCGGTGCGTGCGCGGTGCCGAGCGGAAGGTGACCCCATGACTGGCGAGGAAGGCATGCCAGGCATCCACGTCCTCGGGGCGCCGGAGGATGAAGCCCAGGTGGTCCAGGCGCTGCGGGCCTGCGGGCGGCGCGGCGGCGCGGTGCAGGGCGAGGTTGTCGCTGCCAGAGCAGAGGTAGACGTTATCCGGATCCGGGCGCCACTCCACCTGCATGCCGACGAGATCCACATAGAAGCGCTCGGTCGCCTCGAGGTCGGAGACATTGAGGGCCAGGTGATGCATACCGGTCGTAGCGGGCGGGCGTTCGCTCATCGTAGGCTCCGTCTTGCAGTTTCAGGGTCCGGTCCGGTCCGGGAAGGTCGTGGATTATAGGGAAACAGGACATGGCATCTGGCGACAGCAGCGCTCTCTTCGAATCCAGCATCGCGGGGCTCGAACTCCTCGGACGCGGCAAGGTGCGCGACCTCTACGCCATCGACGACGCCCACCTGCTCATCGTCACCAGCGATCGCCTCTCGGCCTTCGACGTCATCCTGCCCGATCCGATCCCGGGCAAGGGCGCGGTGCTCACGCGGGTGTCGCAATTCTGGTTCCAGCGGCTCGCGCACATCGTTCCGCATCATCTGGTGGCGCGCGCGCTTGAAGATGTGCTTCCGGCAGGGGTCGATCCGGCACCGCTCGCCG
The DNA here is from genome assembly GCA_002299125.1 of Proteobacteria bacterium UBA664. Taxonomy (GTDB): domain Bacteria; phylum Pseudomonadota; class Gammaproteobacteria; order UBA7966; family UBA7966; genus UBA7966. The sequence continues at coordinate 9,715 of DBNU01000210.1, read as the reverse complement.
CCCGCAGCATGATCGTCCGGCGCCTGCGGCCGCTGCCGGTCGAGGCCGTCGTGCGCGGCTACCTCGCCGGCTCCGGCTGGAAGGACTACCAGACCACGGGGGCCGTCTGTGGCCATGCGCTGCCGGTGGGTCTATCGCCCGGAGCACGCCTGCCCGCGCCGCTGTTCACACCGGCCACCAAGGCAGCGGCCGGCGCACACGACGAGAACATCGACTTCGCGGCCCTCTGCGCCATCCTCGGGCAGGCGCGTGCCACCGAGGTGCGGGACACCGCCCTGGCGCTGTATGGCGCGGCCTGCCGCCACGCCGAGGCGCGCGGGATCCTCATCGCCGACACCAAGTTCGAGTTCGGGCTGGATGACCAGGATCGGCTGGTGTGGATCGACGAGGCGCTCACGCCGGACTCCTCCCGCTTCTGGCCGGCGGACGCCTGGCGACCGGGCGAGCTGCCTCCCTCCTTCGACAAACAATACGTGCGCGACTACCTGGAAACGCTCGACTGGGACAAGCGCGCCCCGGGCCCGCGCCTGCCTCCCGCGGTGATCGCGCAGACGGCCAACCGCTACCGCGAGGCAGAAGAACGCCTCTGCGGCTGATGCGGCTGCGCCCACCCCGTGCCGAGACGGCCGCGAGCCGCTAACATCCAGAGCCCTTCCGACTTCCCGCAGGACCGAGCCCCGCATGCGCATAGCCGACATCCTCAAGACCAAGGGCGATGCCGTCTACAGCATCGCCCCCGAAGCCACGCTCGCCGACGTGATCGACAAACTCATCGCCTGCCGCGTGGGTTCACTGCTGGTACTGGAGGACGGCGGCAGCCTGGCCGGCATCGTCACCGAGCGTGAACTCATCCGCACCCTGCACCGGCACGGCAACGACTGGCAGTCCTTGCGGGTGGCCGACGTGATGAGCCGGAACGTCATCATCGGCTCGCTCGACGACTCCCTCGACGCCGTGATGGACCTCATGACCCGTCGCCGCGTGCGCCACCTGCCGGTGATGGACGGCGAACGCCTGGCGGGCCTGCTCTCCATCGGCGATATCGTCAAGGCCGCGCTCACCGAGACCCAGTTCCAGAACCAGTTGCTGAAGTCCTACATCCGCAACTGGCCGGAGGAGTGAGGGGGGGCGGGGGGATGAAACCTCCTCGCTCGCGCCATCATCCCAAAGGATGCAATGCCTGCGCGACCGCGGCACCTGAACCGTCGCTGCCCAAATAACGGACGGTTGAGGCTCACTTTCTGAGCCTCACGCCTTCTAAGCTCTCGCTGTGACCATGCAGCCAGCAGCCCACACCCGCCGAGTTGCGGACCAAATCGAGATCCATTCGCTCGAGCAACATCTGCGTGAGGTTGCGCGGATGGCGCGCGCCTTCGCCGAGCCATTCGGCGGCGGCCCGTGGGCCGAGCTTGCCGGGCTCTGGCACGACCTCGGCAAATATCGCGCCGGATTTCAGGACTACATCCGGCGCTCAGAAGGCCCGGACGCCCACATCGAGGGCCGGGCAGTAGTCGGACGCGACAAGACCCATTCAACCGCTGGTGCCATACACGCCCTCGAAACCTTCAAGCGCACCCATGGAGAAAATGGTGCCAAGGCTGCGCGGGTCCTGGCGTATCTGATCGCCAGCCATCACGCCGGGTTGTACGACTGGGAGAGCGCCACCGGTGCACACTCCGATCTTTGCGACCGCCTGTTCGCTGCGAGCGGCGCATTCGCTGCCGCCGCGCAACGTGAGTACGCTGAAGCGCTCGCAACCGCCAATGGCGACATTCTGCAGGTGCCACAAGGCTTCGATCCCATTACTGCACTCCGCGCCCTGCCGGGCCTTGTCGAAAACCCAATCGGCTTCGCATTGTCCGTGCGGATGTTGTTCTCGTGCCTGGTCGACGCGGACTTTCTCGACACGGAGCAATTCTTGCAGCCGGAACGATTTGCCGCACGCTCGGCCGTTCCGACCATCGCGGAGCTGTGTGCGGCGTTCAGTGCCTTCTCGGCTGATCGGGACGAACAGCTTGCCGCCGATGGTCTAGCCGGAACCCGGGTAAACCGGATCCGCGCTCACGTTCTGGAGCAGTGTCGGTCCAAAGCCGCCCTGCCACCAGGCTTCTTCTCACTGGAAGTGCCAACGGGCGGTGGCAAGACCTTCTCCTCGCTGGCCTTTGCCTTGGCTCACGCCAGCACCCATGGCAAGCGGCGCGTCGTCTACGCGATCCCCTACACCAGCATCATCGAGCAGACTGCCGATGAGTTTCGCAGGGTATTCACCTCGCTGGGCGAAGCGGCGGTGATCGAGCACCACAGCCAAGCCGAATCGAACCCCAGGGATGAAAGCGCTGCCAGCCGTCTCGCCTGCGAGAACTGGGATGCGCCACTCGTCGTCACGACCAATGTGCAACTGTTCGAATCTCTCTTCGCTGCGCGCACATCTCGCTGCCGCAAACTGCACAACCTGACTGACAGCGTTATCGTGCTGGACGAGGCGCAGCAACTGCCTCCCCAGTTACTGCAACCCGTAATGGACACTCTGAACTTGCTGGTGTCGCACTATGGCGCAACGGTCGTGCTATGCACTGCCACGCAGCCCGTGCTCGAAAGCACAGACTACTTCGACCGTTCGCGCAATCTGCGTGGGGTCCCGCAGCCGACCCCGATCGTCGACCATGCGGACGAATTGTTCGAGGATCTGCAACGTGTGAACGTGCGGCTCCCACACGACTGGAGTGAGCGCAAGCCGCTGACCGCGCTGGCCAATGATCTGATGGAGCATGATTGTGTGCTGGCCATCGTCGACCGCAAGCGCGATGCGCGCGAACTCCACGCGCTGCTGCCGGCAGGTACGATCCACCTGTCCGGCTCGATGTGTGGTGCGCACCGTTCCGACCTCATCCGTGAGGTGAAGCGCCGACTGCAGAAACGTAACGAAAACGGCGATCCACGCCCGCTTCGCGTCGTGAGCACCCAGCTCGTCGAGGCAGGCGTCGATCTGGACTTCCCCGTCGTTTATCGCGCGCTCGCAGGACTTGATTCGATCGCTCAGGCTGCTGGCCGCTGTAACCGCGAGGGCAGACTCGAGCGCGGCAATATGGTCGTCTTTCTCCCACCGAAGGAGCCGCACTCCGGATTTCTCCGCAAGGCGGCTGACGCCACCCGGAGCGTATTGCACAACCACCAGGGGCACCCGCTGTCGCCAGCACTCTTTCGTCGCTATTTCCAGTCCTTCTACTCGAACTGCGCACTGGACGAACATGGGATCGTTGACCTACTGCGCGCCAATCCACGAGATCTGGCTGTCAACTTTCGTACTGCGGCAACCAAGTTTCGGTTCATGGACGAGGACACGGCACCGGTGATCGTTCGCTATCAAGGAGTCAACGACACCGAAGACAAGGTCACCACACTGCTCGGGACGCTTGCTCGCGATGGCACGAGCCGCTGGCTGTCGCGCGCGCTTCAGCGTTACACGGTCACCCTGCGCCGGGGCACGACGGAGCGGCTTGCTGCGCAGGGTGCAATTGCCCCCGCAGATGGAATGCCAGGGGCCTACGTTCAGCAATCAGATCTCCTTTACGACGGCCAACTCGGTCTTGACGAAAGCGACGTACCGTTCGATCCACAACGCACCGCGATCTGACTGGAGGCCTGCAGTTGAAGAACTACTGCCTGGAAGTGAATGGTCCGTTCGCCTGCTTCACTCGTCCGGAGATGAAGGCCGAGCGGGTGAGCTACGACATAATCACGCCGTCGGCAGCGCGAGCGGTTTTCGAGGCAATTCTGTGGAAACCTGCAATCCGCTGGCACATCACTCGAATCGAGGTATTGAGGCCTATACGCTGGGTCAACCTCCGGCGTAACGAGGTAAGCGCAAAGGTTTCTGTCCGCAATGTCGAGCAGGCAATCGCAACGGGGACTGGGGATCTTGGCCTCATCATCGAGGAGGACCGCCAGCAGCGTGCGGGATTGTTTCTGCGAGACGTGGCCTACCGGCTGCACGCGGCGCTTGAGGTCCGCGCCGATCGAGCAGACGAAAGTGCTGCCCCCAAGTTCTGGTCGATGTTCGAGCGCCGCGCAGGCACAGGTCAATGCGTGAATCAGCCCTATCTCGGCTGCCGTGAGTTCGCGGCCGATTTCCGGCTTGCCGATGGCGCCGTGGGAGATCCAGCGATTTCTGAGTCGCGCGACCTCGGCTACATGCTGCATGACCTCGATTTTGAAGCTGCGGAAGGCATCACACCGATGTTCTTCCGCGCGCAGATGGTGAGTGGTGTGATTGCAGTGCCTCCACTCGACAGCCCGGAGGTCCGGCAATGATCCTGCAGGCGTTGCACGAATTGTACCTGCGCAAGGTTCACGATCCCGATCCTCAGAAGCGCTTGCCTCCCTTTGGTTTCGAGCAAAAGCGGATCGCGTTCGTGATTGAGGTCGATGCGATCGGCAAGGTCATCCAGATCAAGGACGTTCGAGAGACGAGCGGCAAGGAGAGAGTCGGTCGTTTCTTTCTGGTTCCGCAGGGCGTGAAGCGGACTTCCGGCGTGGCGGCAAACCTGCTTTGGGATACCGCCGAGTACGCCTTGGGCGTTGACAGCAAGGGCAATCCGTTACGGACGGCAGAGCAACACGCCGCCTTCGTTGCGCGGATCGACGAACTGTTGCCCTCTGCTCGTGAGGACGCCGGTGTGCAGGCGGTACGTGCCTTCCTCGCCAACAATGCTGCGCGAGCGCTGGAGGCGCATGGGCTATGGGAGGTGATCTGCAAGGATAATCCAACCGTATCGTTTCAACTTCTGGGCGACCTCGAACTGGTTTGCCAGCGACCGGCCGTCACACATAACGTCACTCCGGTCGACGATGAGACGCAGCACGGTCTATGCCTTATCACGGGGGAGGTCGCCCCGATGGAGAGAGTCCACGCCGCGATCAAGGGCGTATGGGGTGCACAGCCGTCAGGTGCCAATATCGTTTCGTTCAATCGTTCCGCCTTCACATCGTTCAGTCTCGAGCAGGGCGCCAACGCGCCCATCAGCAAACCGGCAGCCTTCGCCTACACGACGGCGTTGAATCATCTGCTCGCCAGAGACTCTCGGCACCGCGTGCAGATCGGTGACACCTCGACCGCCATCTGGGCCCAACGTCCAGACGAACTTGAAGACGCCTTCCCGCTGCTTTTTGGCGAACCGAAGGACGATACGACCACGGGAGTAGAGGCCGCACACAAGCTCCTCACTGCCGTTCGGTCCGGTCGACTGGCCGGGAGCGAGGGCGACAACCGGTTCTATGTGCTGGGTCTAGCCCCGAACGCAGGGCGCCTTGCCGTGCGCTTCTGGTATGCAGGTCCGCTGCGAGAATTTGCCCCGCGTATCCAGCGACACTTCGAGGACCTGGCTATCACGCATCGGCCAGAGGAGCCGGAGCACCTTTCTCTGTTCCGGTTGCTCGTTCACTGCGCTGTTCAGAGGAAGGCGGACAACATACCCCCGCTGCTCGGCGGTGACCTCGTCCGCGCCGTGTTCGCTGGCGAGGACGCGCCCTACCCGAGGGGGCTACTCAACGCGGCGGTGAACCGCTGCCGCGCCGAACAGAACGTTCCGTACCCGCGAGCCGCCGCGATCAAGGGTTGGCTCAACCGCCACTTCCGTTTCACTCGATCACAAGAGAAGGAGTTTACGCCGATGCTCGACCCTGCTAACCCAAGCACGGCCTACCGACTTGGCCGCGCCTTCGCGACACTCGAGAAGATCCAGGAAGAGGCTCAGCCGGGCATCAATGCGACGATCAGAGAGCGCTTCTATGGCGCGGCGTCCAGCACACCGGTCGTGGTGTTCACATCGCTGCTGCGCCTGAAGAACCACCATCTGCCCAAACTTCAAGCGGGAAGGGGGACATACTTCGAAAAGCTGCTGGGCGAGGTGCTCAGCGGGGTCGGCGATTTCCCTGCACACCTGCCTCTGACCGATCAGGCTCGCTTTGCCCTCGGCTACTACCACCAACGCCAGGCGTTTTTTACCAAATCCATCGACAAGGAGTAATAATGGCCATCTCCAATCGCTACGACTTCGTGCTGCTTTTCGACGTCAAGGACGGCAACCCGAACGGCGATCCCGACGCCGGCAACCTCCCGCGGCTGGATGCCGAAACTGGAAACGGACTGGTAACCGACGTGGCGCTCAAGCGCAAGGTGCGCAACTTTATCGGGCTGGTGAAAGGCGAGCAGCCCCCGTTCGAAATCTACATAAAGGAGAAGGCCGTACTGAACCGGACACACGAACGCGCTTACGTCGCGATTGGCGAGCAGGATGCGATCAAGGGCGATGAGAAGAAGCGCAAGGGGGGAGGTGACTCCGCAGACCGGGCGCGGGCATGGATGTGCTCGAATTTCTACGACGTACGCACCTTTGGTGCGGTCATGTCGACCGGGATCAACTGCGGCCAAGTGCGCGGACCTGTGCAGATGACCTTCGCCCGATCGCTCGAGCCGATCGTTACGCTTGAGCATTCCATCACCCGAATGGCGGTTGCCACCGAGGCTGAGGCAGAAAGACAGGAAGGCGACAATCGAACGATGGGACGCAAGCACACCGTTCCCTATGGCCTGTACCGATCGCACGGATTCATCTCGGCTTTCCTGGCCAGACAGACCGGATTCTCGCAAGGCGATCTGGACCTGTTCTTCGACGCGCTTGCACAGATGTTCGAGCACGATCGCTCGGCCGCGCGTGGGCAGATGGCCACCCGCGGTCTTTACGTGTTCAAGCACGACTCCGAACTCGGAAATGCGCACGCACACGCGCTGTTCGAGCGCCTGCTGATCTCGCGCAATGACGCAAGTGGCGAGCCAGCGCGGGACTTCGGCGCATACTCGGTTCTGTTCGACGGCAAGCATCTGGACATCGGGGCCAGCCTGCAGGCTGCGCCTGGCGTCACGCTCACACGGAGGTGCTGACGATGGATTGGCGTGGGAGAATCGTGGCTACCCCGGACACACTGTTTGGCCGTCCGCGTATCGCAGGGACCCGGATCGGTGTCGATTTGGTGCTCGATCTGATGGCATCCGGCTGGAGCGAATCACAGATCCTTGAACAGTACCCGCACCTCAAGCCGGAAGACTTGCAAGCAATGTTCGCGTTCGTCCGGGATTGTCTCAAAGACGAAGCGTTTGTTCTCAACATGAAGGCCGAAGATGGTCTGCCGCAACCGTGAGTGTGGCACTTCTCCTGGACGAGAATATCCCGCGAGGTATGGCCGAAGACCTGCGCGGCGCTGGCCATGATGTTTGGTTAGTTGCCGAGGTGGCCCCTGGCATCGACGACGTTGGCGTGCTGGCCCTCGCGCGGGAGACAGACCGCTGGCTACTGACGTTCGATTCGGACTTCGGCGATCTGATTTACAGGCATGGTGTCAGGCCACCGGCAGCGGTCTTGTACTTTCGCGTCCAGAGCGGATCAATGTCCACATTATCGGCACTCGCCGTTGCTTCGCTCGATGCAGCCAATGCGGGCCACTTCTGTGTGATCGGACACGAGGGGATCAGGCGACGTCCGCTGCCTCCGATGGCGACCGATGCTGGAACCTGACCTACTTCCGATCTCTGCGCTGCAGCACTGGAGCTATTGCCCGCGTCAATGCGGGCTCATCCACCTCGAGCAGGCGTTCGAGGATAACGTGCACACGCTGCGCGGGCAGGCAGTCCATGCGCGCGTCGATGCGCCGGGATTCGAGGCGCGCAGGGGAGTTCGAGTGGAGCGATCAGCGCCGCTCGCCAGTTATCGGCTTGGCCTTATCGGCAAGGCCGATATCGTTGAGTTCCAGCCGGATGGCACACCGTATCCAGTCGAATACAAGCACGGTCGTGTCACCAAGGCTGCCCATCGGCACGACGCACTGCAATTGGCTGCGCAGGCACTCTGCCTCGAGGAAATGACCGGGCGCGATGTGCCGGAGGGTGCCCTCTTCTATGCGAGCTCGAAGCGCCGAGTCCAGATCACCATCGACGGATTGTTGCGGGCCGCAGTTGAAGCAGTGACCCTGGCAATCCGGGCAATGCTGGCAACTGGCGTACTCCCACCTCCTGCCAACGATCGCCGCTGCCACGCCTGCTCTCTTGTCGAGATCTGTCAGCCACACGCTTTGGCAGCGCGGGTATTACAACGTCGTATGCGCTGTGATCTCTTTGATCCTGATGCCTGATCTGCGCCATGCACCTTCTCAACACGCTTTATGTAACGCTCGCAGACGCCTATCTCCGGCTCGATAACAATACGTTGCGCATTGAGGTTGATCGCGAGACACGGCTGCAGGTTCCACTGCATCACCTCACCAGCGTCGTGTGCCTTGGAAACATCGGCTTCAGCACGCCACTAGCTCATCGGCTCGCCGACGAGGGCATTGCGCTTGTCTTACTCGACGCCAACGGTCGCTTCAAGGCGCGGCTGGAGGGATCGGTGTCTGGCAACATCGTGCTGCGTCAGGCGCACCATGCATTGGCGGGCGATGCTGAATTCTCTCTGGAGACGGCGCGTGCGATCGTGGCTGGAAAGATCAGGAATTCGCGGCACGTGTTGCAGCGCGGTGGACGCGATGCGAAAAATGAAGCCGAGGTCGGTCAGCTTGCTCGGGCGGCAGACGACCTATCCGCGGCGCTACGTAGGCTTCCAACAGCCTCGACATTGGACGAGGTTCGCGGCATCGAAGGTGATGCGGCGAGGCGTTACTTCGAGAGGATGACTCTCCTCGTGCGGGCGGATTTGCGCTGCGTCTTCCGAATGGACGAACGTAGCCGCCGCCCACCTAGGGATCGATTGAATGCCCTGCTCTCATTTCTGTACTCGATGTGGATGAATGATTGTCGCTCGGCGGCAGAGGCCGTGGGGCTTGATCCACAGTTGGGCTTCCTGCATGCGGTCAGACCGGGGCGTGCCGCGCTGGCGCTTGACCTGATGGAGGAGTTCCGGCCGTTCGCTGATCGACTTGCTCTGACACTGATCAACCGGGGGCAAGTCACTCCACGAGATTTTGTCGAGCATGAAGGGGGTGCTGTGTTGCTGGACGGGGATGCCAGAAAGGCCGTCGTCGTTGCATTCCAGGAGCGCAAGAAGGATGAGCTAACTCATCCGCTGCTCGCACAGCCGCTTGCGCTCGGACTGCTGCCGCTGGTTCAGGCGCGACTGTTCGCGCGCGCCATCCGCAGAGAGACCGAAGGCTACGTACCTTTCCTGTTGAGGTAGGCGCGATGCTGGTAGTTGTTTGCTACGACGTGAACACCGAGTCCAGCGCGGGGCGGCGCCGACTGCGCCGTGTGGCCAAGGTGTGTGAAAGCACAGGGCAGCGAGTCCAGAAATCAGTCTTCGAATGCCAGGTCAGTCTCATGCAGATGGAGGAGTTGGAGCGGAAGTTACTCGCTGAGATCGATCCGAGGGAAGACAACCTGCGGCTTTACCGGCTGAAGCAAGGCTGCGAGGTTCGTGAGCACGGCACGTTTCGAGCGACCAATTTCGAGGAACCGCTGGTCTTGTAGCGATTGCGCGAACCGGTAGCGGCGGTCATAGTACCCGGGGTTCGCGCGAGGCCCTAACCCAATGATGCAGCAGTGTAATTTTTCCCTCATGGCGAGCGCGGCGTGACCGGGATTCAGCAACGATGCGCAGGTTCGCGGATTGACGCCATTTTCTGGCGTTGTCATAGTGACTTACGCGCGGACCGCAGCGCGCGCACCTCGGTG
>DBNU01000081.1 GCA_002299125.1 Proteobacteria bacterium UBA664 | reverse complement strand
CCCGCAGCGGGCAGCAGGCGAGGAAAAGCCGGTAGAGCAGGATGGCGCAGAGATCGATGGCCACGAGGGCCGTCGACACCACGGCGATGGCGCGATACTCACCGAGCGGCAGCCACCCCACCGTCTGCACGGCCAGCAGGATGCCAATTGCAACGGCCAGCAGGGCGAGGCCAAGGAAGGTTGCGATCTGGGCCGGGGTGATCCTGCGCATGGAGGCCTCGGGGGAAGGGCTTGAGGGGCTCCGGGAATAGTCGCTCGCGCAGACCGCGACCGCCAGAGGCGGGCACGTGGCCAGATAACGGGAACCCCCGTTGCGATGGCTGACTTGCCGTCATCCCCCGCCTCCGACAAGGGAACGCGGGGGCAGGCTGCGACGAGGATCTTCGGTGGCGGAGCGCATCGTCGCTGGGCAAGGACTGGATCCCCGCCTGCGCGGGGATGACGGGGGGGCGCGACGATGACCAGCGGCCCGGACGTTGACGGCCCAGAGCCATTCATCGCGGCGACAAAAAAAGGCCCGGATCGCTCCGGGCCCTGAGAGGGGCGGCCGGTCAGGGGAGACCGGCCGCTTGCTACCATGTCGAAGTCCTTCAGCGTGGGACTCAGGCCGTCTGGCGACGACGCGCCGCCAGACCCACCAGACCCAGACCCAGCAGGGTGAGGGTGCCCGGCTCCGGAATCTGACCACGGACCGGCGAGTTGAAGTCGGTCTGGGCGATGAAGTCCGGGGAACCACCGGTGAGCAGGCCGTTCACGGCCCCAACGTTCGGGATGATCGGGCCATTGGCTCCGAGGCGGGCATCGGCGAGCGCATCCGCCGTGCAGGACTGACCCGGCAGGTTGAAGCAGTCGGAGGGATCGACGCTGATGAAGGGCGTGGCCACCGAGATGTTGGCGAAGGAGACCTGGAGCGTGTCCGGCAGGACCCTCCAGAAGTCTTCGTTGATGTTGGTGAAGTTGCCCCACACGAGCGTGCTCTGGGAACCGGAGCCCGCGACCGAATTCACGCCGGGCCAGTCGTTGGTGGGGCTGCCGTCCACGGTGTCACCGACGGTCTGATCGAGGTCACCGTAGATGGGCTGACCATTGGTATCGAGCGCCGGGGCGTTGGTGGTGAAGGTACCGAAGGAAGACGAGGAGATGAGGCTGGCGCGGAGCAGCAGCGTGCCCGTAGCTTCGTTGAAGCCGGAGCCGGAGAGGTCGTTCGAGTTGACCGAGGACAGGTACATCTCGAAGAAGGCCGGGCTGCCATCGGTGAGCACACCACCCGGCGTGGTCTGGAAGGCGGCAAGGGCGGTGTCCGAACCGTGGATATTTTGCACCACGTTGGTCACCCGCTCACCGAAACCCATGATCATGGTGATTTCGTAGTTGCTGTTGAGACCAGCGGGGGTGAAGGCCGCGCCACCCGGGCCGAGAAGCGCGGCAACCCGGGCGTGGGTGAAGAGATCGAAGGTGGTGCGCCCTTCCGGGAAATCCGGCACTCCCGCGTTACCGAGGAAGTTACGGATGGCCTGCTGGCCGCCCCGGGCCAGGAAGCTGGTGGGGGCCCAGTCGAAGCCGGAGATGGCGACGGTACCAGTCTGGAAGCCGGTGCCATCCGGGTCGATGGCGGCACCAAGGGCGGCATTGGACAGCGCCAGACCCACGGCTGCGGCGAGAACGTTCTTGAACATGATGACTCTCCTGAAAAGTGATTTGCGGTTAGGCGGGCTGGCGGGGTCGCCCCCGGCACGCCAGCCACTATGCAGGCGGCGGGCCAATCTGTTTTTTTATCTGTATATCAATGGATTATGGATGATGGCTGGGCGCCTCCGAGTGCCGCGGACGGCAGATTGTAAAGCTGGCTGACGCGACCACCCAGGCCACCACCGCCCTGGCCCGCGCCCGGGCACCAGGCCCGCCAGCTTTTCATGATTTCCTTGTGAAACAACACGATGCACATGTAAAGCGGCTTGACACCGGCGTGCTCTGTAACCGCAGACGGCGATCGAGCACCCACAATGGGGCAACCGCAGCGGGCCATTCGCGGCCCGCAACCGCCCCGCGCGGCCGTGGACCTGCTAGCTTGCGGGTTTGGGTCCGGGGGGCTGACTGCGGAGTTATCGCCGCGACGTCTCAGCGCCGATCCACCACAACCGCCACGGGAGGCGCAGGGATGTTCACGCAGTGCTCCAACTGCCGGAAGATCTTCCAGGTTCAGGCCGGCCACCTGCGCACGGCCATGGGCATGCTCCGCTGTACCGGCTGCGGAACGGTGTTCAATGCGCTGGCCACCCTGAAGGACGACCAAGAGATCTTCGATCAGACCATTACCGACGTCGGGCCGCAGTTGAGCCTTGCGAGTGCCGCCGAGGCGGCGGAGGGGATCCCGCTCGGTGATCCCGATCTCACGGCCACCATGCCGGGTGGCCCCTCACCGCTCGCGCTGCTGCAAGGCAGCGGTGCTGCCCCTCCCCTTTCGCATCACATCAGGGCGGCGACCGGGCCGAGCAGCCACGCAGGCCCTGATACGGCCGGCGACCCGAGCACCGGTATCGCGGCCGCCCCCGTCGTCAACCGAGGCCGCGAGGCCGAGGCCGTGCGGGTCGCCCGGGACGCCATCTGGACCGGCCCTGACAGCAGTCATGTCGCGGCGGCCCCTGCCATCGAGCCCTCGCTGCTCTCGCGGCTGTTGCCGAGCGACCTCCTGCTCGCGGCCCGCAACCTCATGCGCCACGGGCATCGGACCGCCCTCGCCCTCGGGGCCATCGCCTTCGGCGTGATCGCGCTCATGCTCGCCGGCGGCTTCGTCGAGTGGGTCTTCTGGGCCATGCGCGAAAGCGCCATTCAGGGGCGCCTCGGGCACGTACAGGTGACCCGGCCTGGCTTCCTGGAACATGGGGCGGCCGATCCCTTCGCCTACCTCCTGCCCGCCGACGCCCCGGAGCGGGCGGTGCTGGAGGGTGCCCCGGGAGTGAAGCTGCTGGCACCGCGCCTCACCCTCGGTGGGCTGGCGAGCCACGGCGACAACTCCGTGGCCTTTCTGGCCGATGCGGTGGACCCGGCCATGGAGGAAGACCTGAGTGTGGATTTCCGCATTGCCGAAGGTACGGCGCTCGCACCCGGCGATACCGAAGGCGCCATCTTCGGTCTTGGCCTCGCCGAGCTGCTGGGCGTGAAACCCGGCGACAAGGTGACGCTGCTGGCCAATACCGCAGCCGGCGGGTTGAACGGGGTGGAGGTGACGGTGCGCGGCCTCTTCTACACCTCCAACAAGGTGTGGAACGACACCGCCCTGCGCATGCACATCGATCACGCGCGCGGCCTGCTGCACGTGGAGGGTGCCCATCTCTGGGTGCTGCTGCTCGACGACACCGCGCTCACCGATCCCGTGCTCTCACAGTTGCGGGTGGCCTTCGGTGATCGCCTGGACCGTTTCCAGTTCACGCCCTGGTACACGCTCGCCGATTTCTACACCAAGACCGTGCAGCTCTTCTCGCAACAGATGAACGCCGTGCGCACCATCATCGGCCTCATCATCGTGCTCGGGATCTCGAATGTGCTGGTGATGGGGGTGATGCAGCGCACCTCGGAGATCGGCACGCTCATGGCCGTGGGCCTGAAACGCCGCAAGGTGCTGCAACTGTTCCTGTCCGAGGGGCTCGTGCTGGGCCTCCTCGGCGCCGGCGGGGGCGTGCTCATCGGCTTTGCCCTGGGCGCACTCATCTCCTGGGTCGGCATCCCGATGCCACCGGCCCCGGGCATGGACGAGGGCTTCACGGCCGAGATCCGCATCACGCCGGAACTCGGCCTCACCACCTTCCTGCTCGCCTTCGGCACCACCCTGCTGGCCAGTGTCTATCCGGCCTGGAAGGCCTCGCGCATGGAGATCGTCAACGCCCTGCGCCACAGCCGCTGAGCGCGTCGGACCCGCCCCACCATGCTGAAACTCGCACTGCGCAATCTCTTCCGCCAGGGCACCCGCACCCTGCTCACCCTGTTCGCCGTGATCTTCGGCGTGACCGGGCTCATCCTCGGCGGTGGCTTCATCGAGGGCGTGCTCTTCCAGTTGCGTGAGGGCACCATCCACTCGCAACTCGGCCACCTGCAGATCGCCCGCGATGGCTACGCGGCCCTCGGCCGGCGCGAACCGTTCGACTACCTCATGCCCGATCCAGCGGCCATCGCTGCGGTGCCGGAGGGCTGGCCCGGTGTCCTCGAGACGCTCACCCGCCTGAGCTTCACGGCCCTCGCCAACAATGGCCGCGCCGATCTGCCGGTGCTCGCGGAGGGCGTGCAGCCGGATCGCGAGGTGCGTCTGGGCAGCTTCATCACCATCGTCGATGGTCGTCACCTCAGGGACGACGACGCCCACGGCGTGGTGCTGGGCAAGGGCGTAGCCCGCTTCCTCAAGCTCGCGCCGGGCGATCCGCTCACACTCATTGCCACCACCCCGGACGGGGCGGTGAACAGCCTCGAATTCCGCGTGGTGGGGATCTTCCAGAGCTTCTCGCGCGACTACGACGATCGCGCGCTCCGCATCCCGCTCGCTGCCGCCCAGGAACTGCTGGTGAGCAGCGGTGCGCATGTCGTGGTGCTGTCGCTGGCCGACACCGCGCTCACCGAGCCCATCGCTGCGCGCCTTGCGGCCAGCCTGCCCGCAGGACACGAGGTCAAACGCTGGCACGAACTTGCCGACTTCTACCAGAAGACCGAGGCCCTCTACCGGCAGCAGTTTGGCGTGCTGCAATTCATCGTGCTCATCATGGTGCTGCTCAGTGTGGCCAACAGCGTGAACATGGCCATTTTCGAACGCACCGGGGAATTCGGCACGCTGCTCGCGCTCGGGCAGCGGCGCGGCGCGGTGTTTCGTCTCATCATGCTCGAATACGTGCTGCTCGGTGCCTTCGGGGCCCTGGTGGGGCTGGCGCTCGGCACGCTGGCGGCCGTCGGCATCACGGCGCTCGAGCTACCGATGCCGCCGCAACCGGGTTCGGATGTGAGCTACAACGCCGTCGTGGCGCTGATTCCGGGGGTGCTCGTCCAGGCCTTCGTGGTCGGCTGGCTGGCCTGTGTGGTGGCCGCCTTCCTGCCCGGGCGACGGGCCTCCAGGCTCCCCGTGGTGGAGGCCCTGCGCGCCAACATCTGAAGTCGCGGCGCGGTCAGGCCCCGTAGCGCCGACGGACGGAAGCGTTCCGGGCCGGCTCGGCTGCGCCGCCTGCGCGGAACGGTGTGGTGCTGATCGCAGACTGCTACTGCAGCTTCTTCATGTACTGCTTGGTGAAGATCTTGTCATCCAGACTCCGGCGCTTCATGCCGGTGTAGGTCATGGTCGAGACCTCACCCACCTTGGTGGCGTCGGTCAGGATGAGCCGCATGGGACGATCCTTGCCCTCGACCTGCTGGAAGTCCTCGTAGCGCGCCGTCTTCAAGAGTGCACCGGACACGGTGTAGAACTCGGCCTTGTGCGGGCGGTTGTTCTTCGCGTCCACCCAGTAGAGCACCCGCTGGTAGGTGACCCCGCGGCGTGCCGCCGTGAGTTCGAGCACATGGTGCGCTCGGCCGTCGACGGCCTCCTCGCGCAGGTGCTTCGCAGCATAGTCGCCGGCGAAATTCGCCCGCGCGAGGTCGCCGTTGGCCACCTGGCCGGTCAGCTTCTGCGACAGCGGCAGTCGCACCGGCTGCGAGACCTTGGGCAGGAACACCCAGAGATCGTCGTCCTTCATCAGCAGGATCTGGCCCCGCTCGGAGGCCGGGGCCGTGGTCATCACCAGGGTCTGGTTATTGCCCTTCGACAGGATGCGGTAGCTGCGCGCGTCGATGGCGCTCTCGCCACCGGTGGTCGCAACCTTCACATCCACCTGAAAGGCCTCCTGTGGAAACCGGATGGCATCAGCCGCCGCCACCAGCGCATCCGCCGACGGTGGCGCGGCGGAGGACGCGAGACTTGCAACGAGGCCGAACATGAGGCCGGCGATGGCGAGCAAGGAATTCGGACGGGGGCTAAGGTGCATACAGCGGGTCTCCCGGGGCTGGCACAGGGGTGGGCGTGGTGCGGCGCGTCGCCCGCGCCGCGGAGCATAGGCCAGCCGTGACCCCGATAGCGGCCCGATGAGCGACGGGCTTCACAGTTCCGGCCCCGACAAGGGCACTCGGGTTCATCGTCATTCCCGCGCAGGCGGGAATCCACTGACGCTGCGCCGTGGCTGGGGAAGCGACTGGGTCCCCGTCTGCGTGGGGATGACAGGGAGTCGGCCATGCTGAGTAAGCCAGAGGCCCTGGACAGAAACCCAAGTTCCGAGGCATGAACCGGTAGCGGGCGAACGCTACATGAGCCGCTCCCGAGAGGGGCATTCGACGGGGCCCCGATCTGGCAAGCGAGGGGCACGGGTTATACTGCACCCCCACCCGGCCCCAGGCCGGCACCCCGCACCGTCGGAGCCACCATGGCCGTCGTCCGCGTCGAGAACGTCGACAAGATCTACCAACTCGGCGATCAGCCCTATCAGGCACTGCATGACATCTCGATGGTCGTGGCCGAGGGCCGCTTCCTCGCCATCGCCGGCCCCTCCGGCAGCGGCAAGACCACACTCCTCAACATCATCGGCTGCATCGATACGCCGACGCGGGGCGAGGTCTACATCGGCGACCAGTCCACCTCCGACAAATCCGACGACGCGCTGGCCGATCTGCGTGCCCGCACGCTGGGCTTCATCTTCCAGACCTTCAACCTGCTGCCGGTGCTCTCGGCCTGGGAGAACGTGGAATACCCCATGCTCCAACGGCGCGACATCCCGCGCCGCGAACGCATCGAGCGTGTGAACCATTACCTGGACGTGGTCGGCCTGTCCAAGCATGCGCGCAACCGGCCGAACCAGATGAGCGGCGGCCAGCGTCAGCGTGTCGCCATCGCGCGCGCTCTGGCCGGCGGGCCCAGCATCGTGCTCGCGGACGAGCCCACGGCGAATCTCGATTCGCGCACCGGGGAGAGCATCCTCGAGCTCATGAAGCACATCAACCAGACCGAGCACACCACCTTCATCTTCTCCACCCACGACTTCCGTGTGATGCAGTTGGCCGATCGCGTGGTGAGCATCAGTGATGGGCGTCTGGTGCTGAATCCGGCCGACGCGGCCGCCATCGCCAGCAGCGCCCACTGACTGCAAAGCGGATCGGCCTGCAAGCGGTCATCCCCGCGACAACCTGAGCCTCACCGGCGTTCGCCGCGGGCAATCAGGAAGACGCGGCCGCCGCCCCGGCACCCGGGTGACCCGGGACCTCCTCCGCCCGCGCGACCAGAAGCGCAGCGAGCGGGCGACGCAGGGAGCGCGCGGTCGGTCGCGGGCCGCGGCCGATGCGGGCCAGCACCACAGCACGCTCGCTGGCATCGCTGCCGAACAGTGCCGCCAGCCGCGCGTCCACCCGGGCGGCTGTGGCCCGGGCCGCCGCCACCCGACTGAAGGTGCGACCCTCACGGTGATAGCGAGCGAAGATGAGCGGCGTCATCTCCGGCTGGCTCGAGAGCCCGCGGCGCTCGGCCTCCAGCCACAGCCGTTGCCAGGCCGCGCCCGCCGCGAGCCAGTCTTCGTCCGTCTCCGGTGCACGGTCTGGCACCAGCAGGAAATGGCCCGCACAGCAGAGTGCCGGGATCACATCCAGTTGCACGCGCGGCGCGAGGGTGCCGGCCAGCCAGCGATTCATGAACTCGACCCGGGAGAAGTCGGCCAGCGTCCAGCGCATCGCCTTCAGCATCAGCGGATCGAGGCCGGTGGCCGCATCCGGGATGGCGAACTCGCTCTCGCGCCGCCCCCAGTCGATGATGCGCCGGTGCACCTCGTAGCATTCGGGGGTCGTGAGCCGGATGTGCGCGCTCAGGAACAGCAGCCGCGCCAGGTCGAAGCGCTCACCGAGGCTGGTCTTCCAATGCAGGCTGAAGCCGGGGCCCGCCGCCTGAGCGAGGGCGGCCCGCTCCTCTGCACTCAGGGGGCTGCGCGACATCGCTCGCCGCTGCACGCAGCGGCTGCGCACGGCGGCGAACCAGGGAGAGGGCCGCACCGCGCCATCTGCAATCAGCCGCACATGGAAGCTCGGGTGCGTCACGGGCGTATCCGGGACGCGTTCGCTCTGCACCCGACAGCCCTCCTCGGCAGCGGCGACGCTGAGGGTGGCCATCAAGGTCCCGAGCGCGAGCCACGAGGCGCGACCGTCGAGGTCGTAGACACAGTGATCGCGAGTGTCGAAACCGTGGACGAAGGCGCTGTCGGGTCCGCTGAGCTGGAAACGCCAGGACTGGACGTTGTCGCCCGAGGGTGCCCAGCGTGCGCTGTCGAGCACGCGCTCGATCCGGGTTACAGCCGATGTGGCAGTGCTGGCATTCATTGTTCCGACACCATGCTGCGACCGGCCAGACGCCGGCGTACCGCCGCGATCGCCAGCCGGTTCAAGGGATGACGGTTGCCACCCGGGCGCCAGGTGCGCGTCAGGCGGTTGCGATAGGCGTCGAACTGCAGACCCCAGGGGGCCGCGTTCACACGCCCGCGCCCAAGCACGATCTTGAGCACCTCGGTACCCACCAGCCCGGCGCAGAGGTCACAGGCCATCGGCGTTGAAGGCCCCTTGCGGGCGGCGAGATCGAGGCGCGCGGGGTCGATGAGGTAGGTCCGCTGCAGGGCCTTCGGTGCCAGACCGACGAACAGACGGACGAGCTGCTCCAGTTCGGGCTTGCCCTCCAGACCGAAGTAGTCCTCGAAACTCATGCCCCCGGGCAGGAAGGCGATGAGGGCGGACGACATCCCGAGCGGCGCGGCGGTCACGGCCGGGATACCAAGCCGCGCACAGGCGGCGAACAGCAGACGCCGTGCCGGCAGGGCAAAGAAGTCGAGGCCATCGACGTACACATCCACACCACGCAGGAAATCATCCACATTGGCGGCGGTGACGCCGAGCGGGAAGCGCTGGAGATCGATCTCCGGGTTGATGCCCAGGGCCATCTCCGCAAGCACGTCCACCTTCGGGCGCCCGATGCTGTGCATGAAGGCACCGGCCTGACGGTTGAAGTTTTGCAGTTCGAAGATGTCGAGGTCGGCGATGTGGAAGGCACCAATACCCAATCTGGCCAGGGTGGTCAGATGCACACCCCCCACCCCGCCGAGCCCCGCGATGGCGATCCGGGCGCGACGCAGGCGCTCCAATTCCGCGGGCGAGACCCAGCCCACGGTCCTGGAGAAGGCCGTCGCATGATCGAAGTGCGGGGCAGGCGCAGACATGCAGACTCCTCAGCTCCATGGTGGGCCGCGCCAGTATAGGCCTGCAAACACCCACTGCGGACGGTGTACGCGCTGGGTCACGCACACTATAGTGCCGAGAAATCAGGTTGCTTCCATGGGAAGCCGGAGAAAGCGCATGAGCTCCTCGAGCCGCCTGCCCAGCATCCCCGCCCGAATCCGGGCCTCCGCCCTGACACTCACGCTGCTGGGTGCAGGCATTACGGGGCCGCAGGCAGAGAGCGTCGAGGACCTCTTCGGTCTGGAGGAAGAGGCCCCGGCTTCCGCAGCCGAAACCACAGATGGCGACGACGCGGCCGCGACGGCCACCAAGGCCCCCGCCCCTGCCCCCACAACTGCCGCCGATGCCGATGCCGATGCCGAGCCAGGCACGGTAGATGAACTCTTCGGCAGCGAGGAGGCGCCAGCCGATGCAGCGGCTGCAGCCGAACCCGGCACGGTCGATGACCTCTTCGGCCTCGACGAGGTACCGGCTGCACCTGAACCCGGCACGGTCGAGGCCCCAGTAGCCCTCGCGAGCACTCGCCCTCTGCATCCCGCCGACGC
The DNA here is from genome assembly GCA_002299125.1 of Proteobacteria bacterium UBA664. Lineage (GTDB taxonomy): Bacteria > Pseudomonadota > Gammaproteobacteria > UBA7966 > UBA7966 > UBA7966. The sequence goes on along the minus strand of DBNU01000081.1, from coordinate 4,338 downwards.
CCCACGCGATTACCCGCCGGTGTTTGGCTTCCTGCAGAGCGAGTTCGCCTACACCTACGCCGGCGCGGGGCACGTCCAGCAATGGCGTCAGGTGATCGAACTCGGCAGCAAGGGTAGCTACGGGCCGCACATCAGCTGGTTCACCAGCATCCGCGCCAACTTCGATCCCACCTACGCCGCCAACGACCGTTTCCCGGACAGTGTCGCGCGGGATCAGGGCGCGGAGCTCATGGCACGCGACATGTACCTGGATTTCTCGCGCGGCGGCATCGATTTCCGTTTCGGCCGTCAGCAGATCATCTGGGGTGAGATGGTCGGCCTCTTCTTCGCCGATGTGGTCTCGGCGCGTGACCTGCGCCAGTTCGTGCTGCCGGACTTCGACATGCTGCGCATGCCGCAATGGGCCATCCGCGCCGAGCGCTACGGCGAATGGGCAGGCGGAGACATCCACGCCGAGTTCATATTCATCCCCTTCATGACCTACGACGACATCGGCGTGGTCGGCTCCGAGTATTTCCCCTTCCGCCCGGTCGCCGGACCAGGACAGCGGATCGACATCCGCGAGGATCGCCGCCCGGAAAACGAACTCGAGCAGGCCGGCTATGGCGCGCGGTTGAACTACCTGAAGAACGGCTGGGACGCCGCCACCTTCTTTTACACCGCGGCGAGCCTGGCACCCGCCTTTGGCCGCAGCGTCACGCCGGGGCCGCTGACGGTCATCACCTTCACACCAGAGCGCAACCGCGAATACCAGCTCGGTGCTACCCTCGCCAAGGACGCCTTCGGCGGGATCTTCAAGGCCGAGGCCGTCTATACGGCCAACCGGCTGTTCGAGAACATCGACCTGCGCGACGCCGACGGACTCTCCACCCAGAACGTGCTCAGTTGGGTCGCAGCGATGGAATTCAACATCCGCGGCAATACGCGCCTCACGGTGCAGGGCTTCCAGAACATCCACACGAACCACGAGGTGGGTGTCGTCCCCGAGGAGGTCGAGAACGGCTACACCCTGCTCATCGCGACTCGTGCGCTGCATCCCGACATCGAGCCCGAGATCCTTTACGTGTCCTCGCTCAACCGGCGGGATTCGATGTTCCAGGCGAAGGTGAATTGGGACGCATCGGCCAATGTGCGCCTGGTGACGGGCGTGGACTTCTTCGACGGTGGCCCGCTCGGCTTCTTCGGGCGCTACGACCAGACGGATCGTGTGTACCTCGAAGGACGCTACAGCTTCTGAGAGCTTGTGAATAAATCTGCTGCGCGACGATTTCTTCTCAAGCGCTGAGGCAATTGCCCCGCGCAGTGCAGCCAACTTCGCCCCCCGGCACCGGCCTCAATGAAAGTCCCGTGAGGGCGGCGCGAGGCGACCGAGCCAGTGGCTAAGATCCTGCAATCGATGCGCCACGATGTTCATGACCCCCTGCGCGCTCTGCACATGCCCGACGACACCCAGCAGACGGGCAGCAACGGCTTCGCGCCGCTGGCCCTCGACGAGGGCACCACGAACGATCACGTTCACCGGCCCGTGTTCATCCTCCAGCGTGATGAAGAGGACACCGCTGGCCGTCTGCGGACGCTGGCGGCAGGTGACCAGGCCGGCGATGCGCACGATGGTGTCACTGCCGAGAGCTGCAAGCTCCGCGGCCCCGAGGTAACCCCGACGCCGCAGACGGCCGCGCAACAAGGCCAGCGGATGACGGCGCAGCGTGAGCCCCTGGGCGCGATAGTCCGCCACGATGTCGGCGGCCTCGGATGGGGCTGGCAGGAGTACCAGCGCCGCGGCTGACGGGGCCGCCTGCCCAGCACCGCTGACACCCTCCAGCGGCAGCGGCCGACGCAACCCGGCCACCTGCCAGCGGGCCTGATGGCGGTTGCCGGCAAGCCCGGCCAGGGCGTCGGCGGCCGTCAGGGCCTCGAGCGCCGTGCCATCGAGTTGGGCCCGCTGCGCGAGATCGGCGACATCCGTGAAGGGGGCCTGGCGACGGGCGGCCGCGATGCGCCGCCCGACCATCTCGCCCAGCCCCTTCAGCAGACGCAGACCGAGGCGCACGGCGAGCGCCGGAGCGGCAGCGCCCGGCCCGGTCCGCGGTGTGGCTGAAGCCCGTGTGTCCGGTGGCCCCGCTGCCTCTGCCGATGACTCCAGCGTGCTGTCCCAGTCGCTGGCGAGAACACTCACCGGTCGCACCTCGACCCCGTGCCGGCGCGCATCCGCTACCAGTTGGGCCGGCGCGTAGAACCCCATCGGCTGACTGTTCAGGAGGGCGGCGAGGAAGGCGGCCGGCTCGTGGCACTTGAGCCAGGCCGAGGCATAGACCAGCAGGGCGAAACTGGCGGCGTGCGACTCCGGGAAGCCATAGGCGCCAAAACCGCGGAGTTGCCGGCAGATGCGCGCGATGAAGTCATCCGCATAACCCCGTGCGCGCATGCCGTCCACGAGCCTCTGCATGAGCGGCGAGAGACCACTCCCACCGCGGAAGCTGGCCAGCGAGCGACGCAACTGATCCGCCTCGCCCGGCGAGAAGCCGGCCGCGACCGTGGCGAGGGCAATCACCTGCTCCTGGAAGATGGGGACACCGAGCGTGCGTTCGAGTACACCGCGCACCGCCGCGCTGGGATAGTCGATGGGCTCCCGCCCCATGCGCCGTTCGAGGTAGGGATGCACCATCTGCCCCTGGATGGGGCCAGGCCGGACGATGGCGACCTGCACGACGAGGTCGTAATAGCAGGCCGGCCGCAATCGCGGCAGCATGCTCATCTGTGCGCGCGACTCGATCTGGAAGACACCCACCGTGTCGGCCCGCTGCACCATGGCATAGGTGGCGGGATCCTCCGGCGGCAGGGTGGCGAGTGTCCAGCGGTGGCCACGCTGGGCCGCGACCAGATCGAAACAGCGGCGGATGGCCGAGAGCATCCCCAGCGCGAGGCAGTCCACCTTGAGCAAACTCAGGGCCTCGAGGTCGTCCTTGTCCCACTGGATGACGGTGCGCCCAGGCATGGCGGCGTTCTCCACCGGGACCAGCCGGGTCAACGCATCGCGCGCGATCACCATGCCACCCACGTGTTGGGACAGATGCCGGGGAAAACCCACCAGCTCCTGGACGAGGGCGATGAGACGAACAGACAGTGGTGCTGCGGGGTCGAAGCCGAGCTCGCGCAGCCGCGCTGGCACCACCGCCACGCCATCCCACCAGTCGAGGTTGCCGGCCAGGCGTTCGACATCCACGGGATCGAAGCCCAGTGCCCGGCCGACATCACGCACGGCGCTCCGCGGCCGGTAGCAGATGACCGTCGCTGCCAGTGCCGCGCGCTCACGCCCGTACTTCGCGTAGAGGTACTGCAGCACCTCCTCGCGGCGTTCGTGCTCGAAATCCACATCGATATCGGGCGGCTCACGGCGCTCCCGCGAGACGAAGCGCTCGAAGAGGATGGGCACGCGGGTCGGGTCCACCTCGGTAATGCCGAGGCAGTAGCAGACGGCGGAATTGGCCGCCGAGCCGCGCCCCTGGCAGAGGATGCCGCGACCCCGCGCATAGGTGACGACATCGTGCACGGTGAGAAAGAAGGGCGCGTAAGCCAGCTCATCGATCAGTGCCAGTTCATGTTCGACCTGCCGTGCGACCATCGCGGGCACACCACCGGGCCAGCGCCTCGCCGCACCCTGGGCGGTGAGCGCACGCAGGTGCTCCACCGGTGTGCGCCCCGGCGGCACGAGTTCTTCCGGGTACTCGTAACGCAGACTGTCGAGCGTGAAGGTGCAGCACTCCGCCCAGGTCACGGTGGCATCCAGCCAGGCGCGCGGGTAGAGGCGCGCGAGGGTGGCCGGTGATCGCAGGCTGCGCTCCGCATTCGGCAACAGCAGGCCGGCGGCGGCGGCGACCGTGCTGCCGAGGCGCGTAGCCGTAAGCACATCGAGCAGCGGGTGCCGTGCACGGGTGTGCATGCGTACATCGCCCACCGCCAGCACCGGCAGACCGAAGCGCCGCGACCATTCCTCGGCCTGCGCAGCACGGCAGGAGTCGTCTGCCTCGCGGAAGCGTCCCACACCGATCCCCAGACGCCCCTGGAAACGCTCGACGAGTGCTGCCAGTGGGGCAGTATCGTCCGTCACACCGTGCGCCTCGGCCCTGGGCCGACGATCAGTCAACCACAGCACCCGGCAACCCGGCAGGGTGTCGTCGAGGTCCGCAGGCAACACCTGATAGCCGCCCTTCGGGGCGCGCCGACGCGCCCGCGTGATGAGCGCACAGAGCGAGGCATACCCCTCACGGTCCATCGCGTGCACGACGAGACGACCAGACCCGGGTAGCGCAAACTGGCTGCCCACCACCAGCGCCAGAC
>DBNU01000007.1:12012-12195 GCA_002299125.1 Proteobacteria bacterium UBA664 | reverse complement strand
TAACCGCCGATCATTGCCGGCACCACCCAGAACCAGGTCATTGCCCTCGCCGCCACGCAGCTCGTCGTCACCGGCACCACCGTCGAGCAGATCATTGCCCGCGCCCCCGTCGAGGACGTCGTTGCCCGCCCCGCCGAACAGACGATCATTGCCGGCACCACCCAGAAGGCGGTCATTGCCGTC
>DBNU01000007.1:0-11679 GCA_002299125.1 Proteobacteria bacterium UBA664 | reverse complement strand
GCGGTCATTGCCGTCACCGCCATGGAGGATTGCCTCCACCTTGGCACCTTCGGCAGAGCCCCAGTCGCCGAGCGGTGGTTGAGGCCCTGCTCCCGCAACAGGCGCAACCGGTCCTCCTGGCACCGCTCGGATGGGACTCGAATCCGATGCCTGCCCACTGCCCCCGGAGGCCCCTCCATCATTGCTGGTCCCGCCGCTCGGTGGCGCTCCCGCTCCGCCGGTCCCTGCACCCGCGTCAACGCTCGGCGGCATCTGGGTTCCACCGCTGCCGCCCGGTGCACTGGGTGCCGAAGCCTGATTCGCGGCCGAACCCGCGCCACCCGTGTCCGCCCCGCCGCCACCCTCGGCTTGCTGCCCGGCAAGGCGACGCCCGCGACTGGCGCCAGTCTGGGGACCAGCGGATGCGACACCATCAGCCGATGTGCCCGGAACTACCGGTGCCGTAGGCTGCGGGCTCTGGGAATCGCCGTGGGCTGGTGCCGCCGCGCTCGCGCCAGCGGTCACGCCCCCCGCTGCCGGGTCTGTGGAAAGCAGATCGGCCGTGACCATGCCGAGGAGGCCCTGCTCCGCCAGGATTACGCCAGGCCGCGGAGTCGCACCCTCGCGCACGCCACCCGGCACCGGGAGATCGGTAGTCGGCGTCTCTGTCGGCAGCGTCAGGGCGGGCAGATCATCAATCAGCCCAGCCCTATCGAAGGACCCCGCGTCGATCCACCCGACCGCGTTTGCCGCGCCCGAGGAAGCGGCACTGGCGAATGGCGACGAGGGCAGCAGCGGAGCCTCGCCCAGCGCGAGGCCGGGCGTGTCGCCGTGAACGCCCCCCCGCTCGGCAGCAAACGGGACCCGAGCCGCAGACCCGGGCACGAGGGTCGCGTCGATCCCGGCTGCGGCCGATGTCAGCAGCACCCCCGGGGTCTCCGGCGCTGCGCCGGAGGGATTCAGGTGCTGACCGCCGGACCGCCCACCTCCCACCGCCGTCTCGCGCAGGTCGGCCTCGGCATCGAGCGTGAACGCCGCGTAGTCCTCTTCGTCGCGCGCGCTGTAGACGGGGCCGGCACGATCCAGTGCCTCATCGATGCGTCCTGCATGGCCACCCGTTCCGCCAAGGGTCTGGGTCGTGTCGGTCATGCCTGGTAGTCCTGAGAATGGGGCCCATCCCGATGAGGGGCCGAGGGGCCACGGAGCGATCGCAGCAGCCGAGCTATCGGGAGTCCCGCCCAGTGACTTGAGGCGAACGGCACGCCGGGGAGGGCGAAATGCGCGATGACCGTCACGCTTCCGCAAAATCGCGCCCAGACCAGGACCGGCGACCTTCACACCCGCGCTCTGCGGCCCCGGGCGAGGACACCATCAACGACAGAGGGCCGGTGGCCCCGGCCCGTCCCCGGACGCGAGCGCGCGGTTGCCCGGTGCAGTGGCACCGGCCGGGCAGGTCCCAGCCGCTCGAGCGCGCGTTGATCCAGATCAAGGTATCGCCGGGTTTCCCCGGCGATCAGTCGCAGAACCCATATCTTGTGCACAGACTCTCATCACATCACTAGATCTGGTGTTCAGGGGTGGGTATGTCCGAGCGATGCAACCTCAGAAGCGTCATCAAACGCGACGGCCGCGTGGTCGCCTTCGACGCCGGGAAGATCACGCGCGCGATCGAGCGCGCCGCCGCCGTGACCGGCGAATTTGGCACTGATGAGGCCGAGCGGCTCACCACGCTGGGCGTACTGCCGCGACTCGCGCAGCTCGGTGCGGCCACACCACACATCGAACAGATCCAGGATCTGGTCGAAGCAATCCTCTTCGACGCCGGCTGGCGACGCACGCTCCGCGCCTACAGCGTCTATCGCGACCAGCACCAGCGGCTGCGTGATACGACCAGGACGCTCGTGGATGTGCAGGCGGCGATGGAGGAGTACCTGCAGCAACGCGACTGGCGCATCAACGCCAACGCCAACCAGGGCTGGTCGCTGGGCGGGCTCATTCTCAACGTCTCGGGCAAGGTGATCGCCAACTACTGGCTGGATCACGTCTATCCGCCCGAAGTCGGCCACGCCCACCGCGACGGCGACCTCCACATCCACGATCTGGACATGCTCTCGGGCTACTGCGCCGGCTGGAGCCTGCGCACGCTGCTGAACGAGGGTCTGAACGGGGTGCCGGGCAAGGTCGAGGCCGGCCCGCCCCGGCACCTGTCGAGCGCAGTCGGCCAGATCGTCAACTTCCTCGGCACCTTGCAGAACGAGTGGGCCGGCGCGCAGGCTTTCAGCTCCTTCGACACCTGCCTCGCGCCCTTCGTGAGGAAGGATGGCCTCGATTACGCGCAGGTGCGCCAGTGCCTGCAGGAGCTGATCCACAACCTCAACGTGCCGTCGCGCTGGGGCACGCAGACCCCCTTCACCAACCTGACCTTCGACTGGACCTGTCCTGAGGATCTGCGCGATCAGGTGCCGGTGATCGGCGGCACGGCGATGTCCTGCACCTACGGCGAGCTGCAGGCCGAGATGGATCTGATCAACCGCGCCTACATCGAGGTGATGATGGCCGGCGACGCCCGTGGGCGGGTGTTCACCTTTCCGATCCCGACCTACAACATCACCAGGGACTTCGACTGGGAAAGTGCCAACGCCGAGGCGCTGTTCGAGATGACGGCGCGCTACGGTCTGCCGTACTTCCAGAATTTCGTCAACTCCGACCTCGAACCGCACATGGTGCGCAGCATGTGCTGCCGCCTGCAGCTCGATCTGCGCGAACTGCTCAAGCGCGGCAATGGGTTGTTCGGATCCGCCGAACAGACCGGCTCGGTCGGGGTGGTCACCGTCAACTGCGCGCGGCTGGGATATCTCTGCGCCGGCGACGAGGTGGGGCTGCTGGCAGGCCTCGACAGGCTGCTCGCGCTGGGTCGCGACAGCCTCGAGCTCAAGCGCAAGGTCGTCCAGCGCCTGATCGACCAGGGGCTGTTCCCCTACACCCGGCGCTACCTCGGCACGCTCCGCAACCACTTCTCGACGCTGGGTGTGAACGGCATCAACGAGGCGATCCGGAACTTCACGCACGACCGGGACGACATCACCACGCCGTGGGGTCATGCGTTCGCGCTGCGGCTGCTCGACCACGTGCGTTCGCGCATGGTCGAGTTCCAGGAAGAGACCGGGCATCTGTACAACCTCGAGGCCACCCCGGCCGAGGGCACGACCTACCGCTTCGCGAAGGAGGACCGCAAGCGCTTCCCCGGGATCCTGCAGGCGGGCACGGCCGCGCAGCCCTACTACACCAACAGCTCGCAGTTGCCGGTGGGCTTCACCGACGATCCCTTCGAGGCGCTCGAGCGCCAGGAGGAGCTGCAACGCAAGTACACCGGCGGCACCGTGCTGCATCTGTACATGAGCGAGGCACTGTCGAGCGCGGCTGCCTGCCGCGAACTCGTCAGGCGCGCCCTGGGGCGCTTCCGCCTGCCCTACCTCACCGTCACGCCGACCTTCTCGATCTGCCCGACGCATGGCTATCTGCGCGGGCACCATGATTTCTGCCCACGTTGCGATGCAGAGCGGCTGGCAAGCAGGCAGGCGCAGGCTCTGCACACCCTCTGAGCCCTCACCCCGTGCCGCTCCCGCAGGAGAGCGGCCCCATGCCCTGGCCCACCCCGAGAGGAGATCCACCCATGACCGCAACCATCCACCCTGTCGCCGCCGACTCCCCGTCGTCATCCGCCGGCACCGCCCCCCGCACCGATACCGGGATCAGCCTGGCCGACGACGAGCGTCAGCGCTGTGAGATCTGGACCCGCGTGATGGGCTATCACCGCCCGGTGTCGTCGTTCAACACCGGCAAACAGGGCGAGTTCTCTGAGCGCCGGTGCTTCGAGGAAGCGCGGGCGAGCAAGTCCTGACCTCGCGCCCCGCCAGCGGCCTGTGCATCGGCGGCGTGACCCCCTTCACGAGCATCGATTTCCCAGGTGCCCTGGCCGCCGTCGTCTTCGTGCAGGGCTGCCCGTGGCGCTGCCGCTACTGCCACAACCCGCACCTGCAGGCACGCGGAGGGCCCGCTGGCAGCGACTGGCCCACGTTCGCGGCCTGGCTCTGCCGGCGCGCCGGACTGATCGACGCCGTCGTCTTCAGCGGCGGGGAGCCGACCCTTGACCCGGCCCTGCCGGCGGCGGCGGCGGCCGTCCGCGCCCTGGGCTTTCGCGTCGGCCTCCACACCGCGGGCATCTACCCGCAGCGGCTCGCGGCCTTACTGCCGGTGCTCGACTGGGTGGGCCTGGACGTGAAGGCGGCGCTCGCCAACGACCGAGCCTACGACGATCTGACCGGCAGGCCGGGCAGCGTGCGGGGGCCGCGGGCCGCACTGGACCTGCTGCTCACGGGCGCTGTGGACTTCGAGTGCCGTACGACGGCCCATCCGGCGCTGCTCGACGACACGGCGCTGTTGGCGCTGGCCGGTTCATTGGCAGAGGCCGGGGTCAGCCGGTACGCCGTGCAACTGTGTCGCCCGACGCCGGGGTCGATGCTACCGCCCGTGGATCGAGACTATCCTGCGGCGGCAACGCTGCAGGCGCTCGACGCGATGTTCGCGGGCTTCGCATTTCGACGCGGCGACTGAGCACGCTGGGGTGCGCGCACCCCGGAAACCCGACGCACCCTGTCGCGGATCAGCCTCGTTTACCTCAGCCGCTGCTAGGGTCCATCGGCTCAGTCACCCAGGCAGGATGCGCGCATGCAAACCCCGCGCTTCAAGGATCGCCAGGAAGCGGGCGCGCTGCTGGCGCAGAAGCTGGCCAATCACGCGCTCAAGGATCCGATCATCTACGCGCTGCCCCGTGGCGGCGTGCCGGTGGCGGCCGCGATCGCCGCTGCGCTGAGTGCCTCGCTCGACCTCATCCTGGTCCGCAAGCTCGGCGCGCCGATCCAGCCGGAGCTCGCGATCGGCGCAATCGTCGAGGGGCCGCCCCCGCTGCGGGTTCTCAACGAGGGCATCGCAGCCCGAACCGGGGCCAGCGCTGAATACATTGAATGGGCCTGTCAGCAGGCCCTGGCCGAGATCGAACGCCGGCGCCAGTGCTATCTCGGCGAACGCCGCCGGCCGGATCCCCGTGGCCGGGATGCCATCGTGGTAGACGACGGTATCGCCACCGGTGCCACCGCCATCGCTGCCCTGCGTGCGCTGCGCGCGCAGGGCGCGGCGAAAATCCTACTCGCCATACCGGTCGCACCGGCGGATGCACTCTCGCGGCTGCGGCTCGAGGCCGACGAGGTCGTATGCCTCCTGGCCCCATTGGATTTCGCTAGCCTCTCCGATTTCTACTTGGAGTTCCCCCAGCTCGAGGACGACGAAGTGATCCGCGCGCTCGCTGCCGCAGTCCTTCGGCCTGATGTGGCGGGCTGACGGAGGCACGCCGATGGCAGGCCACTACGACTACTTCGAGCACGGTGCCGACATCGGCGTCATCGGTCTCGGCGCGACGCTCGAACAGGCCTTCATCGCCGCTGCCTCCGCCACCTTCGCCATCATGGTCGACCCGGATCGGGTACAACCGTGCGCGAGCCGCGTGATCGCCTTCGAGGAGGAGGACATCGAACTCGCGCTGGTACGCTGGCTGAATGCGCTCCTCGCCGAGGCCCGGCTCGGCGGCCTCGCGCTCAGCCACTTCGAACTGACGCACGCTGGCTCGCACTGGCAGGGCAGCGCCCATGGTGAACCCTGGCGGGAGGCTCACGGGCGCGGCACCGAGGTCAAGGGAGCCACGCTCACGGAACTCGCCGTCACGGAGCAGGCGGGGCGCTGGCAGGCACGCTGCGTGGTGGACGTCTGAGGAGGTCATCATGGATCTGGCCCGCTTGGAACGCATCGATGATTGGAGCTGGCGGCTGCGACCGGCGGCTGGCGGTGAGGCCATCCTGTTCGGCGACCGGGCGCTGCTCGAGGCGATGGATGACAAGGTGGCCGAGCAGATCGGCAACGTCGCCCAACTGCCGGGACTGGTCGGGGCGGCGCTGGCGATGCCCGATGCGCACTGGGGCTATGGCTTTCCCATCGGCGGCGTGGCCGCCTTCGATCCCGCGGCCGGCGGCATCATCAGTGCCGGTGGCGTCGGCTTCGACATCTCCTGCGGGATCCGCTGTCTGCGGACCAATCTCACGCGGCCAGACCTCGACCAGCGGATGGAGGCGCTCGCCGATGCGTTGTTCGAGGCGATCCCGGCCGGGGTCGGCGTCGAGGGCGATCTCGCGCTCACGGCGCACGAACTCGATGAAGTCATGCTCGATGGTGCCCACTGGGCGGTACGCCGAGGCTTCGGCACCCGGGCGGACCTCGACTTCATCGAGGAGCAGGGGCGCATGGCGGGCGCGGTGCCGGAGGAGGTGTCGATGATCGCGAAGCAACGCCAGCAGGGCGAGATGGGCACACTCGGATCCGGCAACCACTATCTCGAGGTGCAGGTGGTCGAGCAGATCCAGGATGCCGAGGCCGCGCGCGCCTTCGGTCTGCATCTGGGCCAGGTGCTGATCTCGATCCACTGCGGCTCGCGCGGGCTGGGCCACCAGATCGGTACCGACTATCTCGTGCGTCTCGCCAAGGCCGCAGCACGACTCGGCATCCGCCTGCCCGACCGCGAACTGGCCTGCGCGCCGATCGACTCTCCCGAGGGTCAGGCCTATCTCGGTGCCATGAACGCAGCGGTCAACGTCGCACTCGCCAACCGTCAAATCCTGACTGCCCTGACCCGCCAGACCATCGGCAATCTGTTCACCGTCACGGCGATCGAGACCCTGTTCGACGTCTCGCACAACACCTGCAAGGCCGAGAGTCACTTGGTCGACGGCCGCCCGCGCACCCTCTACGTCCATCGCAAGGGGGCCACGCGCGCCTTCGGTCCCGGTCATCCGGATCTGCCGGCCCGCTACCGCGACGTCGGCCAGCCCGTGGTCATCGGCGGCAGCATGGGCACGGGCTCGTACATCCTCGCCGGTGTGGCTCAGTCTGAGCAGCGCTCGTTCAGCTCGGCCAGTCACGGTGCCGGTCGCCGGATGAGTCGACAGCAGGCGCTCAAGCGCTGGAAGGGGCGGCAGTTGATCGATGATCTGGCGCGCGACGGCATTCTCATCCGCACCGGTTCGCTGCGTGGCGTCGCCGAGGAGGCGCCGGGTGCCTACAAGGACGTCGATGCGGTGGCGCTTGCCACCGAGGAGGCTGGACTGGCTCGGCGGGTCGCCTTCCTGAAGCCGAAGATCTGCGTGAAGGGCTGAGCCGGTGACCGCACCGCCGGCACGAGAGGCCCCACTGCGATTGGTGCTGCCCGTCACCGGGATGACCTGTGCCAGTTGTGCCGGGCGTGTGGAGGCCGCCTTGGCCGCCGTTCCGGGCGTCATCGAGGCGCGGGTGAACCTCGTTGCGGGCACCGCGAGCATCGACGCGAGCGCCACCGTCGAGCGCGCTGCCTTGCTGCACGCCCTGGAGCGTGCCGGCTATCGCGTGCCGCCGCTGGAGGCCACAGCCGGATCTGCCCCCAACGCCACCGCCGACGCCACCCCGGACCCGGCCGCCGCGCTCGGCCTCGATGCGTGGCTGGCGCTCGCGCTGGCCGCACCGCTCGTGTTGCCTATGCTGCTCAAGCCCTTCGGGATCGACGCGATGCCGCCGGCCTGGCTGCAATGGTTGCTCGCCACGCCGGTGCAGATCTGGTGCGCGCGGCGCTTCTATGTGTCGGCGTGGAATGCGCTCCGCGCCGGCAGCGGCAACATGGAACTGCTCGTGTCGCTCGGCACCCTGGCCGCCTACGGACTGTCGCTCTACCTGTGGGCGCAGGCCCATGCAGGACACCACCCACACCTCTACTTCGAGGCGTCCGCGGCGATCATCGCGTTGGCACTGTTCGGCCGCTGGCTGGAGGCACGCGCCCGCCGGCAGACGACGGAATCGATCCGCCTGCTCGGGCGACTGCGCCCAGCCATGGCGCGCGTGTGGCGTGAAGGCTTCGAGACCGCGATCGCCATCGATCAGGTGCGCCGTGGTGACCGCGTGATCGCGCTGGCCGGCGAGCGCATCGCCGTCGACGGCGTGATCCGTGCGGGCAGCAGTGCGGTCGACGAGTCGATGCTGACCGGAGAGAGCCTGCCGATCGAGAAGGCCCCCGGCGACCGGGTGGTCACCGGCGCGCTCAATACCAGCGGACGCCTCGAGATCGAGACCACGGCCATCGGTGCCGACACCATGCTGGCCCGGATCATCCAACTGGTAGAACACGCGCAGGGCAGCAAGGCGCCGATCCAGCGTCTGGTCGATCGCATCACCGCCGTGTTCGTGCCGCTGGTGCTGCTGCTGGCGACGGGGACCGTGTTCGGCTGGCTCGCGCTCGGCGGCTCCTTCGAGAACGCGCTGCTGAGCGCCGTGAGCGTGCTGGTGATCGCCTGCCCCTGTGCGCTCGGGCTGGCGACGCCGGCCGCGATCATCGTCGGCGTCGGGGTGGCGGCCCGGCGCGGCATCCTCATCAAGGACATCGAGGCGATCGAGATCGCGCGCGACGTCGATGTGGTCCTGTTCGACAAGACCGGGACCCTGACCGAAGGCCGACCGCGTCTGGTCGCACTCGAGTCAATCGGCAGCCCGCGTGCGGAGACCCTCGCGCTGGCCGTCGCGGTCAACGCGGCCAGTACCCACCCCCTGGCCGAGGCCCTGCGCGAGGCGCTTACTCAGGAGGCGGATCCCGCTGGGCGGATGCCGACGACGACGGCGCAGATCCCCGCCGCGAGACCGGTGCCGGAACAGGCGCAAATGGTTGCCGGTCGCGGGGTCGAGGTCGTGCTCGCTGGCCAACGCCACGTATTTGGACAGGCACGCTGGATGGCCGAACTCGGCGTCGATACGACCCCGTTCGCGGCCCGCGCAGAGGCGCTGCAGGCCGACGGCCACACGCTGTCCTGGCTGGCGCGGCAAAGCGGGAGGGATTGGACGCTGCTCGCGCTGTTCGCCTTCGCCGATCAGGCGAAGGCCGGGGCCAGAGAGGCCATCGCGACCCTGCGCCGTGCCGGGCTTGCCATCGTGCTCATCAGCGGCGACAACGCGGGGGCCGCGCGCCGGGTGGCCCGTGAACTCGGCATCGACGATGTGCGCGCCGAAGTGCTGCCCGAGGACAAGGCCCGGGCCGTGGCGGCCTGCAAGCAGGGCGCCGGGCGGACCCGGCGAGTGGCGATGGTCGGTGACGGCATCAACGATGCGCCGGCGCTGGCCGCCGCCGACCTCGGCATCGCCATGGGCAGCGGCACCGACGTGGCGATCCACGCCGCCGGCATCACGCTCATGCAGGGCGATCCGCGCTTGGTGGCCGAGGCCATCGCCATCTCCCGCGCCACCGTGACGACCATCCGCCAGAACCTCTTCTGGGCCTTCGTCTACAACGTGCTCGGGATCCCGCTCGCCGCCGCCGGCTTGCTCACACCACTGGTGGCCGGGGCGGCGATGGCGTTCAGCAGTGTGTCGGTACTCGCCAACTCGCTCCGGCTCCAACGCTTCAGGACCGGCGCATAGCGGCCTGAGGTCACTGCGTTCGGGGGAGCGAACGACTGGAAAGCGTGATCGAGGGCCTGCCGGACGGTCCCCACGGCGGTCAATCCTGTGAGTGTCTTCAAGACTCGCTCCCGGTGGGAGAGAAGGCGAGCACCGTCACTCCCCCCGCGCAGGCGGCGGTCCAGTCTTGTGCAGCGACGGCGTGACGACACTGGATTCCCGCCTGCGCGGGAATGACGAGGGGCGCGGGGATGACGAAGGCCGCAGTGGCCCCCCCCGGGGGGACGCATGCCCTGGCCCAGGTCCCCGGCCGCATCCCCGGCCGACTCGCACAACGTGCGCGCACCCACGCACATCCCGATGACTCGCGGGCCCTGGCAGACCGGAACGGCGAAATGCGCGATGGGCTTCACGTTTCTGTGATGTCGCGCTGGAGTCACGGTTCGCCCCGCCCCCGTCCGGTCGATACTGACTCGACCGTCCTCTCCGCTCGCTTTCCCCTCCCAGGCTGCTGCAGAACGTGCCGCTCACCGTGACCACGGGCGCGCCGGCAGCCGCCCTCACGCGGGTGCTTCCCGATCTGCGGGGGGCAACCCGAAGGCCCCATGTCGATCCCGTCGAACACCATGCCTCGAAGCCCACAGCGACCATCCCGACGAGGGGCCTTTCAGCTCGCGGTATTCCTGGTAGTGGCCCTCGTGGCACCCGCTCGCGGTGCTGCGACGGAACACACAGCCGAGCACCGTGCCGGGGTGCGCACGGACGCGCGCCCGCAGCCCGACCGAGAGGTCCCGGCGCAGATCCTGCGACGGGTAGCCCCCGCCCTGCACCCGGCATTGACCGGGGCAGAGCCCATCCCGGCGGAGGTGCTGGTGTGGTTCCACGCCCCGGCGGACGACCTCACGCGACCGGTCACCGCGCGCGACCCCCGGCAGCAGGACGCGCGCAATGCTGATCGCCAGCGCGAGGCACGCCGCCGGGCGATCGCGGGGGAACGTGGGGCGTTGCGTGAGCGCCTGCGTCAACGCGGCCGCCTGCCCCGCTTCGGGCGCGAGTTTCAGCACTTCGCGGCGGTGACGGTGCAGATCCGTGACCGCGAGGAGTTCCTCGAACTGGCCGCAGACCCGGCCGTGCGGCGCATCGAAGGGCAACTGCGGTTGGTCCCGCATGCGACCCAATCACTGGCCCTCGTCGGTCAACCGGCTGCACTCGCCCGCGGCCTCTCCGGTGCCGGCTCCACGGTGGTGGTGCTGGACACCGGCGTCAACTTTACGCATCCCGCCTTCGGCTGCACCGCACCCGGGATACCGGCAGGCTGCCGCGTCCGTGTGGCCGAGGACATCGCCCCGAACGACGGGCTTCTCGATTCCAATGGCCACGGGAGCAATGTCGCCGGCATCGTGGCGGCCGTGGCCCCCGGGGCCGGCATCGTGGCACTGGATGTGTTCAACGGTAACTCGGCGGCGATCTCGGATGTGCTTGCCGGCATCGACTGGGCCATCCAGAACCGCAACCTCCACGGCATCGCCGCCATCAACATCAGCATTGGCGTGCCCGGTGCCCGCCATCCGGGCGACTGCCCGACCGTCATCGACAGCTTTACCCCAGGCGGCGTGCCCCTTTACGGCTTCTTCAATCCCTTTGCGGAGGCCATCGCCGCGGCCAACACCGCCGGCATCAGTGTCGTGACCTCGGCCGGCAACGAGGGCTTCCTCGATGGACTGCCGCTGCCCGCCTGCACGCCGGGTGCGATCGCGGTGGGGGCGGTCTACGACTCGGCGCTCGGCGCTCGCACCTGGGCGGCATGCACCGATCCGGTCACCGCCGCCGACCAAGTGACCTGCTTCTCGAACGCCTCCGGGGCCCTCGATCTGCTCGCGCCCGGTGCCCTCATCACCGCCGGTGGTGGCACCTGGGGCGGCACCTCGCAGGCGGCGCCACATGTCGCCGCAGCCGTGACCCTGGTGCGGCAGGCCCACCCGGGCGAGACACCCGCACAAGTGCGCGATCGTCTCGTGGCCGCCGGCCGGCCGCTCACCGATCCGCGAGGCATCCCAATCCGGGTCTTTCCGCGGCTCGACCTCGCCGCCAGCTTCCCGCTACCCGCGAACGATGACTTCGCCCAGGCCTTGGCCCTGGTGGGTGATGCGGCGGGCGTGACCGGCAACAACCTCTTCGCCACCC
>DBNU01000006.1 GCA_002299125.1 Proteobacteria bacterium UBA664 | reverse complement strand
GGTGACGACTGGAAGGTGGTGGATGTGCTCGTGGGCGGAGTCAGTCTGGTCGCCACCTATCGCGGTGAGTTCAGCGCCCGGGTGCGGGAGGCCGGCGTCTCGGGGCTCATCGCCTCCTTGACCGAGCGCAACGCCCAGCAACTGCAGTGAGTACGGCCGGGGTGTCGCCATCACTCAGCACGCCAAGCGCTGGGTACTGGGTGATGGTCGGCGAAGTGACCCACGCCACCGTACCGGCGCTCCACGAACAGGCCGCGACGCTCGAACTCGCCGGCGACCTGGAGCTCGATCTGACCGGGGTTGAGCGCATAGACAGCTCCGCGCTGGCCCTGCTGCTCTCGCTGGCGCGGCGAGCCCGTCGCAGTGGCGGCAAGCTCCGCATCCTCCATGCACCCACGGGCCTGGTCTCGCTGGCCGAGCTCTCCGGTGTGCGATCTTTGCTCGCACTGACTCCGGGCTGACATGCCACCTGCTCCTCCAGGCCGTCATCCCCGCGCCTCACTCCGTCATCCCCGCGCAGGCGGGGATCCAGCCCCTCCTCGGTAACGCGACACGGGCTGGGCGGCCAATTTCACCCCACACTGTGAGCGCTCGTTCTCCCGGCTCGGGCGTCGCCAAGGCCCGAGTGTGGCAATCGGGCACCTCAAGGATCCTCAATGCAAGAAGCCTGTCCAATGACCGCCGAAGACGTCCGTCAGTTGATCGTTACCGGAATGCCCGGGGCCGAGGTGCAGGTCTTCGGTGACGATGGCCGCCACTTCCAGGCCGTGATCGTCTCCACGAGCTTCGCCGGTCTCATGCCGGTGCGTCGCCATCAGCTTGTCTACGCTGCCCTCGGTGATGCGATGAAGGAGGCCGTGCATGCCCTCTCGATCAGCACCCACACCCCCGAGGAATGGGCGGCCCGCTCGGCTGGCTGACCCCGACCCAACAGCAAGCCCCACTCCGGCGAACCGGGGCGGGGCGGCTCCCCTCACCCCTTCTGGCCTGGGGGATTTCATTCCTTGGACAAACTTCTGATCCGCGGCGGCACGCCCCTCTCGGGCGAGGTCCGCATCTCCGGCGCCAAGAACGCCGCCCTGCCCATCCTCGCTGCCACGCTGCTCGCCGAAGCGCCCTGCACCATCGGCAACATTCCCCATCTGAACGACATCACCACCACGCTCGAATTGCTCGGGCGAATGGGGGTGCAGTTCACGGTGGATGAACACATGCGGGTGGAAGTGGACAGCACCCGCATCACCAGCCAGTTCGCGCCCTACGAACTGGTCCGCACCATGCGCGCGTCGATCCTCGTACTTGGCCCACTGGTGGCGCGCTTCGGGCAGGCCGATGTCTCTCTGCCCGGAGGCTGTGCCATCGGCTCGCGCCCGGTGAACCTGCACCTGCAGGGCTTGACCGCCATGGGGGCGGAGGTCACCGTCGAGCAAGGCTACATTCGGGCCCGGGCCAAGCGACTCTGTGGTGCCCATCTGGTGATGGACCTCGTCACCGTCACCGGGACCGAAAACCTGATGATGGCGGCCACCCTGGCCAAGGGAACGACGATCATCCAGAACGCCGCACGGGAGCCGGAGGTGGTGGACCTCGCCCATTTCCTCATCAGCCTCGGTGCCGACATCGAGGGGGCCGGCACCGATCGCATCGTCGTCCACGGCGTGAGCTCGCTCGGAGGCTGCCGCTACGACATCCTCCCGGACCGCATCGAGACCGGCACCTTCCTGGTGGCTGCGCTCATGACCCGCGGACAGGTACGGCTGAAGCAGACACGACCCGAGCTGCTCGAGGCCGTACTGGCCAAGCTGGCTGAAGCCGGTGCGCGGATCACCTGTGGGGCGGACTGGATCACTATCGACGCGCGCAACAGTGACATCCGTGCGGTGGACATCCACACCCAGCCCTACCCGGGCTTCCCGACCGACATGCAGGCGCAGTTCACGGCGCTGAACAGCGTTGCCAATGGCACGGGTACCATCACGGAATCGGTCTTCGAGAATCGCTTCATGCACGTGCAGGAGTTGCAGCGCATGGGCGCGAGCATCCGACTGGAGGGCAACACCGCGATCGTTTCCGGGGTGTCGCGCCTGACCGCGGCCCCGGTGATGGCCACGGACCTTCGCGCCTCGGCGTCACTGGTACTGGCCGGGCTGGTGGCGGACGGCGAGACCCTGGTGGACCGCATCTACCACATCGACCGCGGCTACGAGACCATCGAGGAGAAGCTCGCTCAGCTCGGTGCCATCATCCGTCGCATCCCCTCTCGCACCCCGGCCGTGGTGCCGGCGGCGGCGGCCGCAACTCAGGCAGTGGCCGCACGCCCGACCTGAGCGCACGCGAGCTTCGAGGCTCTGGGTTCGGGTGAGGAGATTTCGAGATTCGGGGTGATGACATGAAGATCACGGATCTGCTCAGTCAAGCGGAATCCCTGCCGGTGGAAGGCCTGGTCATGCTGGTGGATGTTCGCCTCCGCAGCCTGAATCCGCCGGAGGCAGCGATCGACAGGAAGTGGGCCGCAGTTGCTCGGAGGCACCTGCAGGAGATGCGGGCGGGCAACATCGTGGCCGTCCCGGGCGAGGAGGTTTTCGCGAAGATCTGGAGAAGATTTCAAGGAATGAGCGTCCGCTTTCACCCGGACGCAGAGGAGGAGGTGTCCACGGCCATTCAGTGCGATGAAGACGTGGAACCGGGCCTCGGGCAGAATTTTGCAGTTGAGCTCCATGCGGCGGTCCAGCCTGCCATCGCCAATCCCCTTGCCTGAATGGCCCTCGAAGGCGAAGTCCGCCGCTCATTGCTGCGGCGATTTCCGTATGGGGTTTTGTATGCTGAGCAGGATGGCGGGGTTCTGCTTGTGGCAGTGATGCATTTGCATCGCGAATCAGGCTACTGGAGGGGTCGGGTGTCGATTGCCAAACGACCCGCCCGGTCCGGACTGCCTCCCTCGCTCGTGCCCTGGCGGCGGCACCCGATTGAGCAGCGCCTGAACTGAACAGCCAACCACAGCCAGCGGATGCGCCGCAGTTCTCATCGCCCACTCTGAAGGCCCTACAGGAAGCCAACCGCATGCTCACCATCGCACTGTCCAAGGGGCGCATCCTCGAGCAGACACTGCCGCTGCTGGCGGCGCTCGGCATCCGGCCGGAGGAGGATCTCGCCACCTCGCGCCGGCTCATCCTCGGCACCAGCGATCCGGAGATCCAGTTCGTCGTCATCCGCGCCGCCGACGTGCCGACCTACGTCGAGTACGGGGCAGCGGATGTGGGGATCGCCGGGAAGGATGTCCTGATGGAGTACCAGGGCACGGGGCTCTACGAGCCGCTCGACCTTGGCATCGCCCGCTGCCGTCTGGTGGTCGCTGGCCGGCCCGGCGGCCTACCGCAGATGCAACACCCGCGCGTGGCCACCAAATATCCACTCATCACCCGTGAGTTCTATGCACGCCGTAACCTCCAGCCTGAACTCATCAAGCTCTACGGCTCGATGGAACTCGCCCCACTGGTCGGGCTCGCCGATCGCATCGTGGATCTCGTGGACACCGGGAACACGCTGCGCGCGAACGGTCTGGTGGAGTACGAAACCATCGCCGAGGTGAGCGCCTGGCTGGTGGTCAACAAGGCCTCGATGAAACTCGCGAGCCGGCGCATTCGCACGCTCGTGGACTCCCTCGCCGCCCTCACCGGACACCAGGGGCAGACTGCCGCATGACCCAGAGCATCACCCGGCTCGCCGCGAGCGAGCCCGATTTCATCCCCCGTCTGGATGCCCTCGTCGACCGCGGCCACGAGTTGCCGGCGGAGGTCCTGATCGGCGCCCGCGACATCGTGGCCGATGTACGGCGGCGCGGCGATGCAGCCCTCGTGGAGTACACCAACCGCTTCGATGCACGCAGCATCCGCCACGCCGCCGAGCTCGAACTCGCGCCGGCCGACTGGCAGGCCGCTGTCGCCCGGGTGGATGGCCACGTGCGTACTGCGCTGGAGGCGGCGACAGCGCGCATCCGGAGCTTCCACGAACGTCAGCTCCAGACCTCCTGGTGCTATCACGACTCGGATGGGACCCTGCTCGGCACCCGCATCACGGCCCTCGACCGCGCCGGCGTCTACGTGCCGGGCGGCAAGGCGGCCTATCCCTCCTCGGTGCTGATGAACATCATTCCGGCCAAGGTCGCGGGGGTGCCGGAGGTGATCATGGTGGTGCCGGCCCCGGGCGGCCGACTCGAGCCCGTGGTGCTGGCCGCCGCCGCCATCGCCGGGGCGGATCGCGTCTTCACCGTGGGTGGTGCGCAGGCGGTCGCGGCGCTGGCCTGGGGTACCGAGACCATCCCCGCGGTCGACAAGATCACCGGGCCGGGCAATGCCTGGGTGGCCGCGGCGAAATCCATGGTCTTCGGTCGCGTCGGCATCGACATGGTGGCCGGCCCTTCGGAGATCGTGATCGTCAGCGATGGCAGCACCGATCCGGACTGGATCGCCATGGACCTCTGCTCCCAGGCTGAACACGACGAACAGGCCCAGGCGATCCTCATCACGCCGGACGCCGCGCACGCCGATGCCGTGATCGCGGCCCTCGAGCGCCTGGTCCCCACGCTCGAGCGGCACACCATCGTCGCGCAATCGCTCGCGGATTTCGGGGCGGTCATCGTGGTGGAGGATCTCGACGAGGCGCTGGCGCTGGTCAACCGCCTCGCCCCCGAGCACCTCGAACTCGCCCTGACCGAACCCACGGCCTGGCTTCATCGGGTGCGCCACGCCGGTGCCATCTTCCTTGGCCAGCACACGGCCGAGGCCCTCGGGGACTACTGCGCCGGCCCCAATCACGTGCTGCCTACGGCCGGTACGGCACGCTTCTCCTCGCCACTCGGCGTGTACGACTTCCAGAAGCGCAGCTCGCTCATCGGCTGCTCGCCCCGCTCGGTGCAGCGGATTGCCCAACAGGCCAGTGTGCTGGCGCGTGCGGAGGGCCTGACCGCGCATGCCCGCTCGGCGGAGTATCGTCTGAAGCCCTCGGTGGCCGAAGGATGAGCACCCCGGGGTCGGATCGGCTGGCAGGCCTCGTGGAAACCTGGGTGCGCCCGAGTGTGCGCGCCCGCACGCCCTATCCGGTGGCTGACGCCACCGGGCTGCTCAAGCTCGACCAGATGGAGAACCCGCACGCCTGGCCGGGACCCGCCCTGCATCAGGCCTGGACCGAGGCGCTCGGCGCGGCCACGGTGAACCGCTACCCGGATGCGCAGGCCGTGCTGCTCAAGCACGCGCTTCGCGCTCACCTCGGCATGGCAGCAGATGCACCACTGCTCATCGGCAACGGATCCGACGAAATCATCCAGATGCTGATGGTGGTCTTCGGCGGCACGGGCCGTACGGTGCTGGCACCGGAGCCCAGCTTCGTCATGTACCGATCGCTGGCCGAGATGAACGGGCTGGCGTATGTGGGCGTCGATCTCGATCCGGCCACCCTGACGCTGGACGTCGCGGCCATGTGCGCGGCCATCGCCGAGCACAACCCGGCCCTCGTGTTCCTGGCCTCGCCCAACAATCCCACCGGCACGCTGTTCGGTGAGGCGCAACTACGTCAGGTGATCGAGGCCGCGCCGGGCGTGGTCGTGCTCGACGAGGCCTACGCGGCCTTTGCCGGCCTAAGCCACTGGCGCTGGGTACACGACTACCCGCAGTTGCTCGTGATGCAGACGCTCTCGAAGCTCGGCTTCGCCGGCCTGCGCATCGGCTACATCACCGGTGCGCCCGCGTGGCTCGCTGAAATCGAGAAGGTGCGCCTGCCCTACAACGTCGGCGTGCTGCCGCAGATCGCCACCCGCCTGATGCTGGAGGATCGCGCCACGCTCGCCGGCCAGATCGCGGCGCTCTGCGCCGAGCGCGAACGCCTCACCACCCTGCTTCGCACCTGGCCGGGCGTGCAGGTGTGGGACAGCGCCACCAATTTCCTGCTGGTGCGCCTGCCGGTGGATGCCGTGGCGGTGCATGCGCACATGCGCACCGCCGGTGTGCTGGTGAAGTGCGTGGCGCGGCAGCACCCGCTGCTCGAACGCTGCCTGCGCCTCACGGTGTCCACGCCAGCGGAGAACGAGCGCTGCCTGGCGGCGCTGGCGGCGGGGATCAGGGCGGCGGGCTCCTGACCCAGCCGGTGTTCCGTGTGCCCCGGCCATGGCAGACCTGACCGCACAACTGCTGAATGCCGCAGCGGCGCACACGAGTGGAGCCCTTGCCGAAGCGGAGCGGCTTTACCGTGAGATCATCGAGCGCGACGCCTCGATAGCCAGGGCCTGGAATCAACTGGGTGCCGTCCTGTTTCAGCGCGGCACCGTGCATGAGGCACTCGACTGCTTCAAGCGTTCCCTTGCACTCGCCCCAGACGATCACGTCTCGCTCAGCTCAGTCGCGATCATCTACCGCCATCTCGGTCGCATCGAGGAAGCCGTGGCAGCGGCTGAACAGGCCCTAGCGCTCGCGCCGAACGACCCGCACTGCCTGATCAACCTCGAATGTCTCTACCGGGACGCGGGGCAGACCCTGCGCGCTGCCGAACTTCTCGCACAGGGTACCCGAGCGCATGTGGGCGATCTTGAGGCCACGCTGCTGCTGCGCAGTGCCCGCCTCTCCCTCGAGGTCGGCGCGGAGGATCGCGCGCTTGTCCAAGCCCACCGCGCGCTTGAGATCCTGGGTCCCACCAATGAGGCATTGCGTCTGCTGCTTGCTGTACTCAGCGACAGACCGGATTGCCGGTTGGAGGCGGCAACGCTTGCAAGGCTGCTGCAGGCAGCCAGGCCCAATCCGACGGCACTCGTTCCCGCGCTTGCCCGTGTCCTTGCCGCCCAGAGCCATCTGCTCTGGTGCCTCGGCGAACAAGAGTTGTCACTGTCATGCCTCGAGCGCGCACTCGCGGCCGATCCTGGTGATGAACGAACGCGCACAGCCCTCGCGATCACCCTCCATAGACTCGACCGGAGCAAGGAGGCAATCGCACTCCTTCGCGCAGAGTCTGGGTTGAACCCGCAGGAATATGCGGTACGCGAGGTCAATATCGGTTGCATCCTCACTGAACGCGGCGATCCCGGCGAGGCACAAATCGCCTTCGAACGCGCCCTTGCGGCCGACCCGTTGTCGCTCATGGCGGTCTGGAACCTCGCCAATCTGCACGCACGGCAGGCCAACCATCGGCGTGCGCGCGTTTGCTACTCCAATGCGCGCGGCATGAGTGACTCGATCCCGCTGCGGCTGGAGGCGGCCGCGAGCCCGCTCATCATCGCCTCGTCGCAGACGGAGATCGACGAATGGCGGGCCCGTTTCGAGGAGGCGATCAGTGAACTCGAGCGGACAGACGCCCTCATCGAAGACCCACTGCGGCAGGCCGGATTCACCAATTTCTACCTCGCCTACCACGGGCGCGACAACCGGGCGCTGCACGAGCGTTGGTCACGTCTGCTCACGCGCTTATCGCCAGGCTTGCGCTGGACATCGAACCGACTGGAGCAGAGCGCCGGCAAGCGCAGACTTCGCGTCGGCTTCATCTCCAGTCACTTCTTCCTGCACAGCATCGGCAAGACGACTGTCGGATTGATCGAGCAGCTCAATCGATCAGGCTTCGAGGTCGTGGTGCTCTTCGTTGGCCGTTTGCAAAATGACCTGATCGCGCAGCGGATCGCCCGCGCGGCAGATCGCTGGTTTGACGTTCCGGCCACCCTTGCGGATGCGCGCGAGGCCATCGCACAACTGCAACTCGACCTGCTCTTCTATCCTGACCTCGGGATGGATTGCTTTACCTGGTATCTGGCCCATTCCCGGCTTGCGCCAGTGCAGTGCACCTCCTTCGGTCACCCCGATACCACAGGCATCGAACCCATCGATTACTTCATATCCACCAGGCTGACGGAGCCGCCCGATGCAAGGCGTCAGTACTCTGAGCGCCTGATTGAGCTACCTCAAACGGCTATCCCTGCCTACTACTATGCCCCACCCGTCGCGGCAGTGCAGTCGGCACGCGCCAGGCTGGGCCTTCCCGAGGCCAGCAACCTCTATCTCTGCGCGCAGGCACCCTTCAAGCTCCACCCGGACATGGACGCGCTGTTCAGAGGCATCCTTGAGGCAGATCGCCGTGCAGAGATCATCCTGATCGAGGCACCGAAGCCAAGCTGGAACGAGGCACTGAAGACGCGGCTGCGCGAGCAGGTATCACGGGAACTGAAGGGGATCCGCTTCCTGCCCCGTTTGCCCTACCGCGACTTCCTCGCTCTGCTGGGCACAGCCGACGTGGCCCTCGACACCATCCACTTCAACGGGATGAACACGAGTCTGGAGGCCTTGCACACTGGGACCCCCGTGGTCTGCATGCGCGGCTCCCATCAGCGCAGTCGGCACACCTCAGCGATGCTCACGAGAATGGACTTGACGGAACTCGTCGCGGACAGCCCGGAGGCCTACATCGAAACCGCCGTCCGTCTGGCCAGCGACTCCGCAACACTGGCCCGGATGCGGAACACAGTTCGCGAGAGAAGCGAAGTGCTTTTCGCGGATCACAGCGCGGCTGAAGGCTTCGCTGACATCTTCATGAGCCTGTGCGGTTAGGGCACATAGCTTTTCGTCACGAGTTACACGTCTCCTGATCGCCGGGCGCGAACGCCTCACCGCCCTGCTCGGTATCTGGCCGGGTGTGCAGGTGTGGGACAGCGCCACCAATTTCCTGCTGCCTGCGCCTCACGGTGTCCACACCAGCGGAGAACACGCGCTGCCTCGCGGCACTGGCGGCAGGGATCAGCGCGACCAACCCATGACGCACCGGATGTTCCGCGTGCCATGGCCAGGGCAGACCTGGCCGCACAACTGCCTCCTGCCACAAGTTCCGGTTGCCGCAGCATCATTCATGATGCACCATGGCATCATCCTGGATGACGGAGGATGCTCATGCGGACCACCGTGACCATTGATGACGCCCTGTACGAGAAGGCCCTGGAACTAGCCGATCCGGGGATGGGCAAGGCTGATCTGTTCCGCGAAGCCATCAAGACCTTCGTGCGGGTTCAGGCCGCGAAACGGCTTGCCACCCTGGGTGCGAACATGCCGGACATGCAGGAGATCCCTCGACGCCGAGAGGAGACCCGGTGAAAGGCGTGCTCGTCGACACATCAGTGTGGGTCGATCATTTTCGCCAAGGCAACGACGCCCTGGTCGGTCTGCTCAAACTCGACCTGGTGCTGGTGCATCCCTTGGTCGTCGGCGAAATCGCGTGCGGAACACCGCCTCAGCGCCAGCGGACACTGTCCGATCTCGACTGTTTGCAGGTGTCCCGGCAGGCCAGCCTACGGGAGGTCATGGACTTCATCGAACGCGAGCGTCTGTTCGGACTCGGCTGCGGGTTGGTGGATTTGCTGCTGCTCGCGTCCACCTTGATGATGCCGGGTGCCGAACTGTGGACGCTGGATCAGCGGCTGTGTGTGCTGGCAGATCGCTTTGGCGTAATGCACAGGCCCGCGCTGCACTGAGCGTCGAGCCTCTGTCCGAATGCAAGAGAGACTGCCTCGGCCTCTCCGGCTCGCGCTCTGAACCAGCCCAGCCATGTTCGGCCGTCGCCTCCCGGGACAGCGGCTGCCGATGGTTATGACACCTACCCCCCGATCTGCGTGGCCGGGCGCTGCTCGATGATGGTGGGCACCGAGAACACCATCCCATCCCGTACGATCTCGAGCTCTGCGCGGCTGCCCGGCGCGCGACCGGTCACCAGATCGGTGACGCTGCGGGAATCGAGCATCGGCACACCATCGATGGCGGTGAGTACGTCGCCGGGCAGAAGGCCGGCACGGTGGGCGGGACTGCCCAGCGCGATCCCGAGCACCTTGACGCCGGCGCGACCAGCCAGACGGGCACGCCGGACCTCGTCGGGACGCAGATCCACGGCGTCCACGCCGAGCCAACCACGGCGCACCGTGCCCTGCTCAAGAATGTCGTGCATCACCTCGATGGCCATGTTGGCCGGAATGGCGAAACCAATGCCATCGGCACCACCATCATCAGATAAGATCGCGGTGGCGATGCCGATGAGTTCGCCACGGGCGTTGACCAGCGCCCCCCCCGAGTTGCCCGGATTGATTGCGGCATCCGTCTGGATGAAGTTCTCCAGAATGCTGATCCCGACCCGATTGCGGCCTGTCGCGCTCACGATGCCCTGCGTGACCGTCTGCGAGAAACCGTAGGGATTGCCGATGGCCAGAGCCACATCGCCCACCTGGACCTTGTCCATCTCGGCGATGGTGATGAGCGGCGTTGCCGGAAGGTCGGCCTGCAAAACGGCGAGGTCGGTCAGGGGATCGCTGCCGATGAGGCGGGCGGGCGCACGACGACCATCGGCCAGCAGCACCGTGATGCCGCTCGCCCCCTCGACCACATGCAGGTTGGTCAGAATGAAGCCACCCACACTGACCAGGACGCCTGAGCCGGCCGAGCGGCGGGGCCTGCGCGGGTCTGACTCGGGGGCCTGGACGATACCCGGCCCCACGGTCGCGTAGATGCTGACTACCGAGGGCGCCGCAGCCTGCACGGCGGCGGCGTAGGACAGCACCGGCAACTCGGCAAAGGTGCGTTGGGCACCCGGCAATGATGGCTGCCCAACGCGTGGCGGTGGGGAGAGGAGGACAGCCGGCTCGAACAATATCCACAGAAAGGCGATGGCCAGTCCCGTGGTGACCGCCTGCCAGAGTATCCTGAGCCAGTCTCCGGTGCTCATCGCTACGACCTGCACTACCTCTACGGGGGTTGATCGGCGTCCGATGCGGCCGGCGCCGTGTGCTACCTTATCGCGCGCAGTTATACGCGAATTCCTGCCGCCAGATTCTGGCCGCAACAATCCGGAGCCTTGCAATGGCGCACACTGACGCCGTGAACCCAGAGCGCCGTCGCTTCCTGACGGTCGCCACCAGTGCCGTCGGCGGAGCCGGCGTCGTGATGGGGGCCATCCCCTTCGTATCCGCCTTCAAACCGAGCGAACGTGCCCGCGCCGTCGGCGGGCCGGTGGAAATTGACATCGCCGCGCTCGAACCCGGCCAGCGCATCATCGACATGTGGCGTGGTCAGCCGGTGTGGATCCTGCGCCGGGAGGCCGCCAGCGTCGCCGCACTGGAGGGGCTCTCGGACAAACTGGCCGACCCGCAGTCGGAGGTCGTAAGCCAGCAACCGGATTACGCCCGCAACGTGCATCGCTCCATACGCCCGGAGATTCTGGTCCTGCTCGGGGTCTGCACGCATCTGGGTTGCTCACCGAGCTACCTCCCACAAGGTGCCGGGGACCGTGGGGCAGACTGGCCCGGGGGCTTCTTCTGCCCTTGCCACGGTTCTG
>DBNU01000199.1 GCA_002299125.1 Proteobacteria bacterium UBA664 | reverse complement strand
AAGGTGCCCCACAACAACTCTTGCGTGCGCCGGTTTACGCCCCAGAGCTTCAGATACATACCGAAGCGTAGCCCCGGCGAGGCATCCTTGAATTCGACGCCCAGGTAAGCAGGCACAGCGGCGACTGGCATGTCACTGCCCTCCCGCACCGGCCGAAGCCATTTGCCGCAACCACTTCAGCCAGGCGAAGGCCTCGGCAGTGATGGACTGGACCTTCAGGCCATCCTCGCTGGTCAGCAGGGCCTGCATGAACGGTTCGAATTCGCGTGGTGTCCCGCATTGGATTGCCAACCAGTCGCGCAGATGTTGGGCCAAAACTTCATGGCGCCCGTTCTTGGCATGCAGAAAGGCCATCACCTGCATCAGACCGCTGTTCATGATGAGGGCAGGCAGACCCTTGGCATCGTTGACGTAATCCTTACCATGCCGATCGATTCCGTCTTTCGCTTTGCTCCAAGCATGCTGCGCGCGTTGCTGCTCCAGCGTCGCCATGTCAAATGCCCCCCACGACTCTGGCCACTACCAGCCCGCGACCCGTGGTGGCATCTCCTCCAAGTTGCAGCAGGCTGCCGTTGATCACGGTCCGCATCTGTGTCATCACCGCGACGGCATCCAGATCGTCCTCTTTCTTTCCTGTGCGGGTGCGGCTCGTCAGCAGCGGAGCCACCAGCAGCGACTCCGGCGGCAGGTTCTCGGTATAGAACAGCCCCCCATCGTCGGCGGTTCCGGTGTCCGGGTTGATGCGCACATGCGGCTCTACCAGTGTCGCGTGCTCGCTGAAGTAGGCGAAGTCGGTGTCAGAGAGCACGACCAGGTCTCTCACGAGCTTCTCCGCAAAGTAGGCGTAGCCGTCTACCCCGGGCAACGCATTCTCGGCGAGCCATCGGGCGATATGGGCCACCTCCTTGCTGTCTTTCCCCTTCGCGGTGTATTCGAAGGCTTCCAGGTGCAGCGCATCAACCGATTGGCCGTTGCGCTGTCGTTGCGTCAGCAGCCCAGCGTGCGTGACCAGGCATTCACCGGAGTTGACCTCGGGGAGCGTCGGCCAATCGGCCTGCACCTCGATGAGTCCCAACAACCGCTGCGCCCGCGCGAGCGCGCCGGGGCAGGTCGCGTAGACGTAGCCACCCTTGAGGGAACGTACAGGGAGGGCGACGATCTGAGCGTCGCCGACACTGATCGCCCCCGCGTGCAGGTCGCTGTTGCCGGACTCAGGCCCGAAGAGTGCTGCGATCTGCGCCTTGAGCTGCGATTGCTGGTCCGCTTTGACCCGTGCGGACAGTGTTTCCCAAGCATGTCGCAACGCACCTTTGATGCCGCTGCCGGCAAAACAGGGGTGGCGGGTATGGCGCTCGCGCTGGATCGGGTTGTCGATGACCCCAATGGCCTGGCCCGCACCCATGTGCACCGGGCTTACGGCATAGAGGAAGACGGCAGCGTGCTGTTCAAACATGGTTTAGACTCCGTTCTTGGTCATCCATGACGGAAGTTGGTCATGACTGCAATCAACGTGCATGAGGCAAAGGCCAGGCTTTCCGAGTTGCTCGACCGCGTCGAGCGCGGCGAGACGGTGATCATCGCCCGGCGCAACAAGCCGGTGGCCGAGCTGCGGCCGATCACCCGCGCGACCGAGAAGAAGCAGCGGCCGATCGGGCTGGCGAAGGGAATGGGGCGCGTGCTGCCTGCGTTCCTTGAGCCGATGAGCGAGGAGGAACTGGCGGACTGGTACGAGATCCGACCCGACGATCCGCTGCATCCCGAGTGGATGCCTGACCCGGATCCGCAGCGATGAAGCTGCTGCTCGATACGTGTGTGTTCCTGTGGATCATCTGGGATGACCCCGCATTGAGGCCAACCATGCGCGAAGTGTTGAGTAAACCAGAACACGATCTGTACGTGAGCTCTGTCTCGATCTGGGAGGCGACACAGAAGCACGCGCTTGGCAGGCTCGAGGTGCTTGCTGCGGAAGGTGCCTGGGCGCATTTTGTCGCTCAGCGTGAGGCCCATGGCCTGATTGCACAGGCGTTCGAGGAGAGTGATGCGCGGTATCTCGGACAACTGCCGCTGCTGCACCGCGATCCCTTCGACCGCATGCTGATCTGCCAGGCGATCGAACGCGGGCTGACACTGGTCACGCCTGATCGCATGATTCGGCGCTACCCCTTGAAGACCTTGTGGGACTGAGCGGTGCATCGGTCATCTCCACTGCGCCAGCGCCACACGGTTGAAACCCTCAGCGCGGCGCATGTCGGTGTTGTACTGCGGCTCGGTCCACAATCCGGTTTCGACAAGCTTGCGTAGTGCAGCGGGCGTGGCGTCGAGTTCGTCGAGCCAATAAACGCTGCCGGTGGGTGCGCTGCGCTGTGCCGGCTTGGGCTGCCAGCGTGCGAGATCCCATCCAGAGACCACATCCGCGCGCGGCACCGCGGCACAGATGATGCGCCCGCGCACCCCGTGCAGATCGAAGGCGGCACCGTCCACTGGCGTCGGATCGCTGGCACCGGTGGGTAGCCAGCCGCGCTCGAAGAGGCCGGGGGTCGTGAGTAGCAGCCGCCCGCGGCGGGCCTCGGTGATCGCGTCCCAGTCGGGTTCGGGCCAGTCAACGCGGGCGGGATCGAGCCGCGTACCACGACCATCGCCGCCGAAGCGCAGCACCCCTTCCGACAGATCCGAGCCGCGCACCCGCACCGCGAAACCGGCATCGCGCGCAAAACTCACCGCCTGCAACGAGAAGAGCTTGCCGTCGTCGACGCGGCGGCGGGCGACATCCAGTCCGACGCCCACCCGTGCCTCGGTCTTCCAGAGCGAATCGCTTGCGACGAGGTGGCGCGCGGCGTCGATCACTCCCGCGCCCATCCAGGCGCGCAGACCGTCGGCGGTCAGCCACAGCCCGGTCACCGGTTTGCTGCGCTCGTCGGCCTGCGCCAGCACCGGCCAAAGCGGCAGCGGGTTGCTGCCGGCCAGCGCATCGATGCGCGCCGGCACAAGCTGCTCGATCCGGCGCGCGTCGCCCGTGCCGTTGACGACGAGGTCGGCCGGCAGGGGGTACAGCGGCTCGACGCGGCCATCCTCGCACCGCCGGGCGAGCTGGAATGCCGCCAGCGTGAAGGTGCCGGGCCGATCACGCGTGCCCACCGCCGGATGTTCCGCGTCACCCTTTGCGAACGCGGCCAGATCGAAGCCGGCACGTGCCAGCAGGTGCGAGCGCAGCGCACCGGCGGCGACAGTGGGCGGCGGCGGCATCGGCGATTCGCCCCAGCTTCCGGGGTCGCCGAACAGGCGATTGCCGCGCAGGCTCAGCACATCCAGCGGTTCGATGAAGGCGCTTGTGTCTGTCATGCCGTCCTCCTTGCCGGTTGGCCACCTTCCGTACACAGGCGAGCGTGTCGCTGCTCGCGCGCGAGGAACTCGGCGGCCAGCATGAAGTCGGCCAGCCATGCGAGCGGCACGATTCGCGGTGCCCGGTTGGTGGCCTGGAAGGCTTCGCGCACCAAGGCCGGAACGAGCTTGCGCACTTCGTCCTTGGCGTCATCGGACGCGCATTGCCGCTGCGTCTGGTAACCGAGCATGGCCGTTATCATTTCCGGCTGGTCACCCGGCACGTCGTCCAGCCACTCGGTAACGTGGAAGGCGGCGCGACGCGAGACGTCGTCCCGTGCCAGCAACTCGCGCAGCGCATTGAAGAGCCGCAACGGTTCGCCCCACTTGGCGGTGACGTACAGCGCGCCGCCGCCGCGCTTGAGCACGGCGAGGCTCCAGGCGTCCTTGCCGGTGAGCGTCTTGGCGCGCTTTTCCGCCGCGCGCAGCTCGCGCATCACCGCGGAAAGCGGAGCCTGGTGGTGCGCGATCACCAGCCCGGCCGAGGCGGTGGCCCGGTCTCCCATCAGCCGCAGCACGCGGCCGCCGAAGTGTGCCCACCCGCTGCCCAACTTCGCCTCCCGCCCGCCTTCGGCCTCCTGCGCGCCGGTGTCGCCGAAGGCGGCTCCGGAATACGCGGCCCGCAGTTGGGCGGCGGCGTTGAGCGCGTCGGATGTCGAGACCATTGCCAGCACGTCGTCGCCGCCCGCGTAGATCACGCGGCCGAGGTGGCGGCGTTCGACGATGTCGGGCACCAGATGCAGCGCGAACTGGTTCAGCGCCTCCGAGATCGCCATGTGCCAGGCGGGATTCGCCGCGCGCGGCGTGCGCGCGTATTCGGCGAACTTCGGGTCGCCGCCGAAGCGCTCTTTGAGCCGCTGGCGGATCACGGGGTGAAAGCTCGAGGCAACCGGCTGCGTTTTGCCGGCACCGGCGGCAAGCCACGCGCCCATGTCGTCGCCGTCCATCAGCAGCAGACCGTAGTAGGTGTCGGGGCGCGCGCCCAGCAGCCCGGCGAGCCGCCTGCGCGCGCGCTCGCCCGCTCCTTCTTCGTCGCCGTCGATCTCCGCCTCCAGCCAGCCGGGCACCCGGCGCCAGCCTTGCGCTTCGGGCGAGTTGCGCAGTTTTTCATCGAGCCGACGGGGCAGTGCCACGCGCTCGCCCTGCGCCATGTCGCTGTCCGGCGTCTTGCCCGAATCCAGCGCACGCTCGATCGCAGAGGCGACGGCCATCGTGTGTGTCGAGACGACGAAGCGGTCGATGCCGCCGCCCTGGATGAAATCGCGGACCTCGTCCACGTACAGCGTGGGCCACAGCCGCTTGAGCATCGGCAGCGCCGAGAGGTGCTCGCCGGACTTGACCCAACTCGGGCGCTTGTGGGCCGCCTTGGCCCATAGCGTGTCGGTTTGCTGCCGATAGGACTTCCGGATCTGCTCTGCGTCCGTCGTGATCCATTCGCCTTCACCGGTCAGCGCGCAACGCCAGCCTTCCTCCCTCACCGGGGCGAACGGCCGCGCGGACTTCACCGCCCCGAGCGCGCGTTCCAGCAACTCGTGCAGCGCCGGGTACAGCGCGCCGGGGTTGGGCCGATGGAACCAACCCTGATCGAGTTGCAGGCCACCCGAGAGGAGTTCCCACGCACGGGTGCCGAGCCAGCCCGGCCTGCCTTCGCCGGTGAAGAACGGCCGCATTGCCTGCGCCAGCTTCTCGTCGGACGCCTGCACGCGGCCTTCGCCATCGGGTGCGGCGTAGCCGAGCGACCATGGCACCGCGGCCCAGTGCACTTCCGGAAAGCCTTGGAGCTGGCGGGCGATCTGCACGTAGCCATAAAAATCCGGCTGATCGTCGATGCCGGCCTCGCGCAGCAGGCATCGGAAGGCCTCCTTCGCTTTGGCGAGGGCGAAGCCGCGGACGGTCTCGCCGATCCGCTGCGCGAGTTCGCACGCCCGCGCGGCCGGCACGAGCGCAGTGAAGCGGTTCGGCAGCGCAGCGGCGAACAACGGATTGGCATCGGTGGTACGCGTGCGCCACTCGCGGCTTGAAAACAGTTCTTTCGGTAGCCCTTGATCGCGGACGAGCCACAGATCGACCTGCGGCACTGCGCGCAGCCGGGGAAAGAGAATCGCCTCGGGTCCGCAAGCTTCGCAGACCACACGCATCGCTTCCCACGCCAACCGAGCAAGGAGATGGGACCCGGCCCACAGGTCGGAAGTCGAGCGCGCCGCCGCTATGAAGTCCTGCACCGGGCCGATCGACACCGCCAGAAGCGCGGGGCCATCGTCGGGGTCGGCCACGAACGCGCCGGCAAACGCCGCAGTGAGATCGAGGTGGTCGTGGATCGTGTGATCGGGCACGCGGCTGTCGGCCGGGAGCAGCTTCCAGATCTCGGCCAACTCGCTTTCGAGTTCGGGACCGAAGCGCCACATTGCCAACGCGCTGCGGCGCGCATCGACTGCCCCTTGCGCGTCGCGCTGCACTAGCCGCCGGAGGTGGTCGGTGCCCAACGTCTGCGCCTGCGTCGCCGCCACATCGTCGGCGAGCGGCTGCAGCCGATGACCATTGCCCGTCAGGGGGTGGATCAGGACCGGCTCGTCGGCGAAATGGATCTGCTGCCATGCCGGGTAGCGGCGGTCGCCCTCGGCTTTCGGAAACGCCGCGCGATCAGCCGCGCTCGCCCAACGGTCGGCTCGTTTCCAGGCGGTTTCGATGTCCGCCGGGACGCCCTGAGGAAACACCTCTTCGAGCAAAGCCCGCACGGTGCCCCCCTCGTGGCCTTCGCGCGTGCGCAGCAGCACCAGCGCCTTCTCGGGGGGATCGTGCAGACGGGCGGCGAGTTGGGTCTGCCAGCGGAGTTCATCGTTCATCAGCTTGCCCTCAGACGGAAACTCGAGTCAGGCCCTGCGCAGGTTGGTCGAGAAAGCGGTGAACCTGCGCCCAGACCATCTCGATGGCCTGACGATCCGGCCGGAAGTCTCTCGGTGGCAGGTGCGGTACATGGAAGATGACGCCGACGAGCTTGCCGTCGCCCGCGCGGCGTACCTTGAAGCGCAGCGAATTGGGCAGACGGAAGTCGCCCTTTCCTTTTTCGCGCCACCCCGACACGTTGTGTTTCGTCACGGGGTAACTCAGCCAGTGCCGCTCCTCCGGCTTGGGTGCGTCCTTTCCGGTCCGGAACGAGAATTGCGTGCGCAACCCGATCTTGACGATGGCCAGCGTCTTCATCAGCGTCAACCAGTCGTCGTGTGCTCTGGTTTGCCAGATGAGCGGTCCCCCGTCGTCTTGGCCGATTGCGTGTGGCCAGTCGCGGTCGAGGCATTGTTGCCAGTCGCGAACGGGCAGGGTGCCTGTGAGTGCCTGCGTGCCTTCACCAGGATCGAGTTGGAAAGACCCCCAACCATTGCGGCTTCTACCACCGAGCGCTCCGTAGAGATCGGCGAATGCAAGGGCGCGTTCGATGCGCGGGGCACTCACTTCCGCGACACGCCCCAGTTCCGGGTCGTCGTATGTAGATGGAAAGGCAATAGACAGATTCGCCGATTCGTTCGCCTGGATGGCGGCGTTGCGCTTACTATCGAACTGCGTGCCGCTGCGTCCATCAAGTGCACCGTAG
>DBNU01000113.1 GCA_002299125.1 Proteobacteria bacterium UBA664 | reverse complement strand
AGGTCTTCGCCGGCCCCGCAGCGAGCCCCACCGGCCGGGTCGCGGCCCTGCTGGCCCCGGGCGGTGGCGAGCGTCTGTCGCGCAAGCACGTCGATGACTACACCACCTTCGTCGCCATCTACGGTGCCAAGGGGCTCGCCTACATCAAGGTCAACGATCGTGCCGCCGGCCGCGACGGCCTGCAGTCACCCATCCTCAAGTTCCTGCCCGACGCGACCATCGCCGGCATCCTCGAGCGCACTGGCGCGGTCGATGGCGATCTCATCTTCTTCGGTGCCGACGAGGCGCGGGTGGTGAACGACGCCCTGGGCGCGCTGCGCGTGAAGCTCGGCAACGATCTGGGGCTGGCCGAGACCGGCTGGCGCCCGCTCTGGGTGGTGGACTTCCCCATGTTCGAATGGAATGCGGGGGAGAGGCGCTGGGACGCCCTGCACCATCCCTTCACCGCGCCGGCCACCGAGGATGCCGCCGAGCTGCTGGCGAACCCCGGCGACACCCTCTCCCAGGCCTACGACATGGTGCTGAACGGCACTGAGATCGGGGGCGGCTCGGTGCGCATCCACCGGCGCGAGATGCAGAGCGCGGTCTTCGATCTGCTCGGGATCGGCCCCGAGGAGGCGGAGGAGAAGTTCGGCTTTCTGCTCGACGCCCTGCGTTATGGCGCCCCGCCGCATGGGGGGCTCGCCTTTGGCCTCGATCGGCTCATCATGCTCATGACCGGGGCCAGCTCCATCCGCGATGTGATCGCCTTCCCGAAGACCCAGTCCGCTGCCTGCCCGCTGACCAGTGCCCCGGGTATCGCCACCGAGAATCAGTTGCGTGAGCTACACATCCGCCTGCGCAACCCGGTGACCCCACGGGCCTGAGGCCGGGCCATGGGCGGGGGCGCGACTTCCCCGCCCCACAGGAGCCCCGCCCAATTGTGTGACGGGCTTCCCGAAACGCGGGAAATCCTGTGACAGGCCCGATGCCGGCCGTTTGCGGGCTGGTAGGGTGATTGGCGACTGAAGCTGCGACGCGGCTGCCATGCCGCGCGCAGTGCCTGCCCACTCCAGAGCCGGGCGCTTCTCCCGCCATCTCCGGCTCACGCCCTCCGAGGATGCCAGCATGCCCCAATCGATCGCCTCTGCCCTCTCGACCTGCCTCGCCCTGGCCCTCGCGGCACCCGTTCCCGCGCTGGCCGCGAGTCTGGTCGCGCCCTTCCAGGGCAACCAGTTCGCCTACCTCAGCACCGGACCGGATGTCCTCAACAGCGCGTCCACCGACACCGATCTCAGTGGCAACGATTTTCCCGAGTCGGATCCGGCAGCCTTCAGCCTGAGCTTCACGGTCGATTTCGCCACCTCGCTCAGTTTCGCCGGCAATCTGCTGACCTCCGAGATCACGAGCGGAGTCCCCGATTTCTTCCTCGTGGAGTTGACTCGCGTCGATAATCTGGGCGGGCCCTTCACGGAGCGCCGGCTGAGCGGTGCCATCGGGAGAGAAAACGGCACCCTGCCCATCATCATCCCTGCAGGATTCTTCGACAGCGTGAATGACGGCTGGGTGTTGTTCGGACCAGACGATTCCCTTTTCCTGGATGGCCAGACCGGCTGGGAGTTCTTCAGCTTCGACATCGCGGCCGGCAGCTATCTGCTCCGCTTCGCGGTCTTCGACGATGTGGACGCCGAGTACGACACCGCCCTGCTCATCGACGACATCCGCCTTGGCGGCGTCCTGCTGGAGGGCTTCGAAGGCCTCGCGCCGGGCACCGCCCTCGGCCTGGTACCGGGCGTCAGCGATGTAGTCGGGTCGGCCACCATCGCCGGCGCCGGGGAGTTCGCGCTGGTCCCGCTGCCGGCCGCCGCCTGGTTTTTCGTCAGCGGCCTGGGACTGCTGGGTGCGGGACTGCGTCGGCGTGCTGCGAGCGTGTGAGGAGATCGGCTGCGCGTCCCGTCATCCCTGCCCCCTCCGTCACTCCCGCCGTGCCTCCCGTCATCCCCGCCCCCGACAGGGGCACTCGGGGGCAGGCCACCCCGTCATCCCCGCCCCCGACAAGGGCACTCGTGGGCAGGCCACCCCGTCATCCCCGCGCAGGCGGGGATCCAGTCCTTGAGCAAAGCGTGAAGCGCGTCACGTTTCAATCACGGGGGTCCGCTTGTCGCTGCATCGGGCACGCCGAGTTCCCTATGCTGCGCCCGAACGTTTCCACTTCCGGAGCCTTATTCACGTGATGCGCCTCACATCTCTCATCGCCGCAGGGTTGCTTGCTGCCGGCCACGCACAGGCCGCCCCGGTCGAGGTCACTTTCCGCGCGCTGAGCGACCAGTTCGACATTGGGCCCTTCGTTGCTGGCACGCCGGTAGCCGGTCGCGTCCTGCTCGACCTTGATCGCCCACGCACCGGCGCACTCCAGGCCCCTCGCCTCGTCGCCGGTGTGCAGGACGCGCGTATTTCCATCGGGGATTTTACCTTCCTGGCCGATGACGCCGATCTGCAAATCGTGCCGCTGAGCGCAAACCTCATGTCCATCAGTGCGCGTGCTGGCGGCGGCGGTCAGGGCACGGTATCCGGCAGCATTCCCGGCACGGACTACACGCTGCGCGAGCTGCGC
This sequence comes from Proteobacteria bacterium UBA664, assembly GCA_002299125.1. GTDB lineage: Bacteria > Pseudomonadota > Gammaproteobacteria > UBA7966 > UBA7966 > UBA7966. The sequence goes on along the minus strand of DBNU01000113.1, from coordinate 15,633 downwards.
TTCGAGGCGCGCTTCCCGACGGCCCTGTTTCCGGATCGCTTGCTGGAGCTGCAACTCCGGGACTTCACCCTGTTACACCTCGTGTTCGAGTTCAGCCATCCGACCGCCACGCTCGCCCGGCGCAGCTTCGCGCTCAGCGCGGGCGAGTTCAGTTCCGTGACCGCGCAGATCGTGCCGCTGCCGGGCGCGGTCTGGCTCCTCGGCAGTGCCACGCTGCTCCCGCTGTTGCGCTCGCGCGTGAGGGCCAACCCGGCCTGAGATCGCTCAGGGGCGGTGGGTCGGCCCGCCGCACGCGCGCCGGACCGGGTTTGCCGCGGGCCACGCGTCGGCGTCATCGCTCTGCACGCTGAAATGCGGCCGCGGTCGAAGGCACGGTGTATCGTTCGCGATCCACGTCCTTACGCGAGCCCCAGAGCATGAACCAGCCCGATCCGGCGCGGGTGCAGATGCGGCCCCCGGTAGCACCCCGCTTCGAGGTACCGCCCACGGTGTGCGAGTCGCTCGCGCCTGCTGAGCGGGCTTCGATCGAAACGCAGATCCGCGCCCTGCTCGTGCGCGAGGACGCCGTGCTGGTGGCCCACTACTACGTGGACGAAACCATCCAGGCCCTGGCCGAGGCAACCGGCGGGCATGTCTCGGATTCGCTCGACATGGCGCGCTTCGGTCACGAGCACCCGGCCACCACGCTGGTGGTCGCCGGCGTGCGCTTCATGGGCGAGACGGCGAAGATCCTCAATCCCGAGAAGCGGGTGCTGATGCCCACGCTCGAGGCCGAATGCTCGCTCGATCTGGGTTGCCCGGCGGACGCCTTCAGCGCCTTCTGCGATGCCCACCCGGAGCGCACGGTGGTGGTCTATGCGAACACCAGCGCCGCCGTGAAGGCCCGCGCGGACTGGGTCGCCACCTCCGGCAGTGCCGTGGCCCTGGTGAATTTCCTCAAGGACCGCAGCGAGCGACTCATCTGGGCCCCGGATCGCTACCTCGGCGATTACATCGCCCACGCGACCGGCGCCGATCTGCTGCTCTGGAATGGATCCTGTGTGGTGCACGAGGAGTTCAAGGGGCGTGAACTGCACGACCTCATGCGCCAGCATCCGCAGGCGAAGGTGCTGGTGCATCCGGAGTCGCCGGCCGCCGTGATCGCGCTGGCGGATGTGGTCGGCTCCACCAGCCAGCTCATCCAGGCCGTGGCCGCAATCGACGCCCCCGAGTTCATCGTCGCCACCGACAGGGGCATCTTCCACAAGATGCAACAAGTGGCCCCGGGCAAGCGCCTCATCGAGGCACCCACCGCCGGGCGCGGTGCCACCTGCCGCAGTTGCGCGCACTGCCCGTGGATGGCGATGAACGGTCTGCGCGGCGTGCTGCAGGCGCTGGAGACCGGTGCGAACGAGATCCGCATCGACCCGGACCTCGGTCGCCGCGCCTACCGCCCCATCAAGCGACTGCTGGAATTTTCCGCCGGTCGCGGCGATCCCTTTCTGGCCGGGGACGCCTGAGGGCCGCCCATCCGGTGAGGAGTGCACCCCGCCCACTGCGGCTCGCGGGATCGCAGCCGGTGGATTCCCTGGTTCAGCAATCGATGATCAGGTCCGCCGACATGCAAGGCCCTCAGCGCGCGGCGACAGCCTGCGTCCGCAGCGGGACAGGCGGCAAATCCAGCGCGGCACAGGCCGACTGCCATGTGACCTCATCCCGATCCTCAACCTGATCCCAATCGATGTCATCGGGCCAGAGGCCGCATTCGCCCCAAGGGTGGGAGCGCAGCATGTCGGCCAGTGCCCACGCGGGGCTGAGAACGGGCAGCCCCAGGGACCGATCTCCCTGGATGCCAGTCCTTACCGTCTCGAACCACTTCGGGTTGCGCCTGAGGACTTCGAAGTGTTCGACGCTGAATACCGACTGCCCCGCGTTCACGGCCACGGTGGGCCGGTGCGGCACTTGAGTGGTCCAGCCGGCCTGCCGAAGCGCCTCGATGCCGATGATCACTGCCGACGGCATCGCCTCCAGCAACGCCGTCTCCCATGCCGGCGTCGGTTGCTTCAGCAGATTGAGGTACACGTCGCTGTGCCCGCCCAGGCCCTGCACCAGACCACGGCGCTTCCACAGGTAGATGTACTGGGAGGCCGTCTTCGATGTCCACTGGAACCTCACGGTCAGATCGCTACCCCGGAAGACAGGTGGTAGGTCTTGCAGCCGCGCGATGGCCGAGGTGCGTTGTCTCATGGCGGCGGCCGGGGCTGCCCGGATCGATACGCGGCCTCGATCTCCTGCATGGTCGCGATGCCTTGCTCGATGGCCCCCACGGCCGTCTCGATCAGATCCCTGATGCCGGACACCGTGACGGGCCATGACGAAGGCAACCAGCGTCTGAGATCGCTGGCGATAATCGCCTCAGACTCCTCGAGTTCCACCCTCCGGGCGAAGGCCCTGGCGAGCCAAGTTGAGGGTGTTTGGCTGGGATAGGTGGCTAGCCGGATCAGCAGATCGGCCGTCCCGCACTGATGCTGACCTCCGTCCGGGCGAGCGAGCGTGCGAATCCAATGCAGGTCGAAGACGTCTCGCGGCTTGAGGTAGGGCCGTGCGGCCAGCGCGAACACCTTGTCAGCGTAGATCTCCGCAAGGCCTGCTGTCGGGACAAAGGTTTGCATGCCGGACGCCGGCCCGCGGGCCAGTTTGACCGGCGTGACGACGGCCTTTATCGCGGACAGCACGGAGCCTTCGGTCTGCCACAGTTCTACCTTGACACGCACGGCGCCGAGCACGTCAGGGCCACCGATGGCAACAACGAAGGCGTGGGGATTGCGCCCATCCCTGGATTTGCTGATCGAGACCTGCGTGTCACGAGGCAGCCAGCCGGCACCCTCCAGTCGTGATCGCACGGACTCACTGATGGGGTCGAGTCTGAGCGCCGACTTGACGAGGAAGTCCAGGTCTTCGCTGAACCGGGGTGAACCGTGGACCAGGTGAAGGCTGGTGCCGCCCTGAAAGACGAGATCGCCCGGCTCCCAGCGACGCGATGCCATCAAGGCGTCCAGTGTCGCGATGTGGAGCGCCTGACGCAGTTCGAAGGCATCAGTCGCAGAGAGTTGTCTCTTGGCCATACCGGGCTTCCCCGAGCGTCCCTTGGGAACACAGGCGTAGATTATCTAAATACTGTTAGAGAAGTACAGGGTCGTTCCGATCATGGCGATCCCTTATCTGGCCGGGGACGCCTGAGCTGGGAGGGCGGCGGCGTGTGGCTCGTGGGCTGGGTCGGCGGATTGTGACGACCTTCACGGTTGGCGGCAGGGTGCTCCTGTAGCTTCTGGGATGCATGCGGAGGCGACGTCCGCTCCGCGCCCTGGTCCCACGCCTTCCTTGAGGAGACCTGCCAATGTCCCGCCCGCTCACCCGTTTCGCCGGCCGCCTCTCCTTGGCCGTTCTGCTCGGCGCGGGGGCCGGTGCCGCCGCCGCCGCCCCCTTCGGCACGCTTGAGTTCATCGAGCCCACAGGGGTGGTGTTGCCCACCGATAACATCCCCGTGTGGCTTCGCTTCACGCTCGACAGCGAACGGCCGCCGGTCATCGGCAGCAGCTCGGACGTGAGCCGGCTCGACCCGCTCTATTTTCCGGACTTCTTCAGAGTGCTCGACGGCCCGTTCGGGGGGGACGTTGGCTCATTCTCCCTCTCCGATCCGGGAGTGGTGTTCCAGCCCACCTCTGCCGGTGCCAATGTCTTCTTCACCTGCGCGACCAGCTTCACCGCTTTGTGCGGCGAAGGCCCACCGTACGACTTCTCCTTCGACTCCGGCCCTTCGTCGATCACCCCCTTCAACCATGAGTTCGAGTTCCGGCCCGATGCCGAACCGCTGGACCTGCTGCTCGGCACCTTCAGCCCCACCGGCGGCAGCGCGCCCTTCGGGCAGTACTTCTTCTACGGTGCCGGCCTGTTCCTCGATGTGCGCGGCTCCGCGACCATCACGCGGACGGCGCTGGACGAGTTCGGCAGTCCGATCCAGGCTCTCCAGCGCTACGAGGGCGGTGAACTGGTGCTGGACGGGTTGGGCAGCCCGATCCCGCTCTTCCAGCGCTACGAGGGCGGTGAACTGGTGCGGGACGGCGACGGCAACCCGATCCCGCTGTTCCAGCAGGATGAATTCGGCGAACTGGTGCTGGACGGTTTGGGCAACCCGATCCCGCTGTTCCAGAGTCGAGAGCCGGGAGAACTGGTGCTGGACGAGTTCAACCAGCCCATTCCCCTGTTCCAGCGGGACACGAACGGCGATCTGGTGCTGGACGGCAACGGCGAGCCGATCCCGCTGTTCCAGACCGACGTAATCTTCCACGAGTTTGTGAGTGGCTGGATGAACATCGCCACCACACCCTGCGCGAACGGCCCCTTCAACCCCTCCTGTGAGGGCAACTTCAGCCGGGTGGTGGTGCCGCTGCCCGCAGCGGCCTGGCTGTTTGTATCGGCCCTGAGCGGCGGCATGCTGCTGTCGCGGCGGCGGCGGCGGACTGAGGTCGTCACCAACGCCTGAATTGCCGTCAGGCTGGGTCGATGGCGGCCCAGCCTGACGCGCCTCTCGTAGCACCCGCCTGGGTCACCCGGGTCGGCGCTACACTCTGCGCCCCGTCATCCACCGGACGCAGACCGAGGGTCCCTCATGGCCGGCCATTCCAAGTGGGCCAACATCCAGCATCGCAAGGGTGCCCAGGACGCCCGCCGCGGCAAGCTCTTCACCAAGCTCATCCGCGAGATCACCGTCGCTGCCCGTACCGGCGGTGGTGGCGACCCGGCCTCGAATCCCCGCCTGCGCGCGGCCATCGATGCCGCGCTGGGTGCCAACATGACGCGCGACACCATCAATCGCGCGGTGGCGCGCGGCAGCGGCGAGGTGGGCGGTGAGAACCTCGAGGAGGTGCGCTACGAGGGCTACGGCCCGGGTGGTGCGGCCGTGCTGGTGGACTGCATGACCGACAACCGCAACCGTACGGTGGGCGAGGTGCGTCACGCCTTCGGCAAGTGTGGTGGCAATCTCGGCACCGACGGCTCGGTGGCTTACCTCTTCCGCAAGTGCGGTGTGCTGACCTTCCCGCCCGGCATCAGCGAGGACGCCATCGTGGAAGTCGCGCTCGAGGCCGGTGCGGAGGATGTGCGGGTCGAGGAGGACGGCGGCATCGAGGTCATCACCACGCCGGAGACCTGGGCCACGGTGACCGATGCGCTGAAAGCGGCCGGCCTGGCACCGGCCACGAGCGCAATCACCCAGCGCGCCGCTACCTCTGCCAGCCTCGGTCTCGAGGACGCAGCGAAGATGGTCAAGCTCCTCGAACTGCTGGAAGACCTCGACGATGTGCAGGAGGTGTACTCCAACGCCGACATCGACGAAGCGATCCTCGCCCAGTTGTGAGCACGGCCGTCGGTCGTCACGCCACCTCACGCCCTCCCCGGCACGAGCCGGGTATCCGCAGCCGCGGCCAACCGCTGCGCAGGCGGGGATCCGACTCTGCCCATGCACTGGGTGCCCGCCTGCGCGGGCATGACGGTGGGAGTACGCTGGGTGCCCGCCTGCGCGGGCATGACGATGGGTAGCGGACGAATCGGCTGTCATTCCCGGCGTTGGCCCAGTGCCGTCACCCCGTCAACCCCGCGCACCTCGTCATCCCCGCGGAGGCGGGGATCCAGTTCTTGCACGATGAGCAGGTCGGATATCCCGGACCCCGGCTGGTGCCCGGTTTGCGGTAGGCCGTGCCTCTGACCGACAATCCGCCCGCGCGGCGCAAGCCGCCCGGGTGATCATGGCGACGGGCGCTGTACGAAGCGGAGGACGGCAAATGCGTCAGGGCAGGCTGGGACAGTACGGATTCCGCCATCTTGCCGGGCGGGCGGTCGATCGCTTCGTCTATCCACTCACGCCAAAGCGCCATGCCCTGGCGCTGCGCTTCGTGCGTTGGGCCTGGATCATGCGCTGGGAGCCGGAGGTCGGCCGCATCAAGGATTACGCGCGTCCCGGGGTGGCGCTCGACGTGGGGGTCAACATGGGCCTCTGGTCCTACGCCATGGCGCGCACGGGGCTGTTTCGCGAGATCCTGGCCTTCGAGCCGAACATCGCGCTGACTGCAGACCTGAGCCACGCGCAACTGCCCGGGCTGCGGCTCATCCACAAGGCCGTGTCGGTGGCGGCGGGGACGAGCGAACTGCGGATCCCACTCAAGGGGAAGGCGCAAATGGACGGCTGGGCCTCGCTCGAGCAGCAGATCGACCTCGACGCCGACGGCTTCGAGCGGCGCACCATCGAGACCATCCGGCTGGACGATCTGGCCCTCACCAATGTGAGTTTCGTGAAGATCGACGTGGAGGGGCACGAACTCAACGTGCTCGCCGGCGCCCGGCGGCTCTTCACCGAATCCAGGCCCACCTGCATCCTCGAATACCGTGATCGCAACCGCGATGCGGTGCTGGAATTCTTCCACGGGCTGGGCGTGGGCTATGCCGTGGTCGATACCCGGGCGAAATACGGCTTCGACCTCACGCCGGGCAATGTCCTCATGGCGGTGGCATGAGGCAATACCCCGACCCCGGGCGCAGCGGGCTCAGCCTTGCTCCTGCCTGAGGGCGCTCGCGGTCTCCTCATCCTTGGGCTCGACCCCGGTTCGCTGGTGACCGGCTGGGGTGTGGTCTGCATTCGCGGCGGAGAGGTGCTGCATGTCGCGCATGGGGTGGTGTCGGTACGCGGCACCACCTTTCCGGAGCGCCTCGGTCTCATCCATCGTGAAGTGGCCAGCGTGGTCAGCACGCATGTCCCGGACGAAGTGGCCATCGAACGGGTGTTCATGAATCGCAATGTGGAGGCGGCGCTCAAGCTTGGTCAGGCGCGCGGGGCTGCCCTGGCGGCTGCCCTGGCCGGTGGCTGCCCGGTGAGTGAGCACGCCGCCACCCAAGTGAAGCAGGCCATCACCGGCACCGGCCGGGCGGAGAAGACTCAGGTGCAGCACATGGTCACAAAGCTGCTGGGCCTTGCGGCTCTACCGCCGGCCGATGCAGCGGACGCGCTGGCCGTGGCCATCTGTCATGCGCACCAGCGGCGGATGCAGGCGCGCCTCGCGGAGCAGGCTGCCGGTCACGCAGGGATGGCACCGGCCGCCGCCGAGCTGCTGCGGCTCGGATGGCGGCGCGGGGGCCGGCGCCGATGATCGCGCAACTGGCCGGCATCCTCGTCGAGAAGCGCCCGCCGTGGCTGCTGGTGGACGTGGGCGGCGTGGGCTATGAGCTGGAGGCCCCGATGTCCACCTTCTACCGGCTGCCGGAGTGCGGTGAGCCGGTCACGCTGCGCACGCACCTCGTGGTGCGCGAGGACGCCCACCTGCTCTACGGTTTCGCCTCCGAGGGCGAGCGCCGGCTGTTCCGCGAACTGTTGCGGGTGAACGGCATCGGTGCCCGGCTGGCGCTGGCCGTACTGTCCGGGCTGGAGCCCGATGCGCTCGTCGCCGCCGTCCAGGCCGCTGAAGTGACCCGGCTGGTGGCCATCCCCGGGATCGGTCGCAAGACCGCCGAGCGATTGATCGTGGAACTGCGTGACCGGCTGGTCGCCGGGGCCGGAGGGGCGTCGGCCATCACGCTGGCTGGTGCCAACGTCGGCGCGACGCCCGGGGACCCGGAATCCGATGCGGTCGCGGCCCTGGTGGCGTTGGGCTACAGGCCGGCCGAGGCCAGCCGCTACGTCCAGGCAGCGGCACAACCGGGCCTCGGTTGCGAGGCGCTGATCCGCGCGGCACTGAAGTCGCTCATGCCGCACTGATCCGTCCCGCGCTGCGGCCGCCGGGGCGCAAGGGCCGGGGCGCGGGAAGGCTGCAACCGGATCCGCGGCACCCTGACAGAACGGCACAGTCCACCTGCTTCGTAAAGACCGACAGCGACACCCAGCCGGCGTTTCCCTACACTCCCGACGATCCCGTTCCACCCCAGCCGGACCGCAATGCCCCCCACGACGCCCGTCGTCACGCCCACCGCCGCACCCGAGGACCTCTCCGCCGAGCAGGTGCTGCGCCCGCGCCGGCTGGCGGAATACGTGGGTCAGCCGGCCGTGCATGAACAGATGAGCGTGTTCATCGCGGCGGCCCGTGGCCGCGCCGAGGCCCTCGATCACTGTCTGGTGTTTGGCCCGCCCGGGCTCGGCAAGACCACCCTCGCGCACATCATCGCCAACGAGATGGGGGTGCATCTGCGCCAGACCTCCGGCCCGGTGCTGGAACGGCCGGGGGACCTCGCCGCCCTGCTTACCAACCTCGAACCGAATGACGTGCTCTTCATCGACGAGATCCACCGGTTGTCGCCGGTGGTCGAGGAGATCCTCTACCCGGCGATGGAGGACTACCAGCTCGACATCATGATTGGCGAGGGACCGGCCGCGCGCGCCATCAAGCTCGATCTGCCACGCTTCACGCTGGTTGGTGCCACCACGCGCGCCGGCCTGCTCACCTCACCCTTGCGTGACCGTTTCGGGATCGTGCAACGGCTGGAGTTCTATCGTGAGGACGACCTCGCCCGCATCGTGCTCCGCGCCGGCCAGATCCTCGGTTGCCGGATCGATGAGGCGGGTGCGGCGCAGTTGGCCAGACGTTCGCGGGGCACGCCGCGGATCGCCAATCGTCTGCTCCGGCGCGTACGCGACTACGCCGAGGTGCGCGCCGGCGGACACATCACGGCGGAGGTGGCCGATCGCGCGCTCGATCTGCTGGCGGTCGACAGTCACGGCCTGGACATGATGGACCGCAAGCTGCTGCTCGCCATTCTGCAGAAGTTCGACGGCGGTCCGGTCGGTGTGGAGAGCCTCGCCGCCGCCATCGGTGAGGAACGTGGCACCATCGAAGATGTCATTGAACCGTTCCTCATCCAGCAGGGCTTCATGATGCGTACCCCGCGCGGGCGCGCCGCCACGCAGAACTGCTGGCTGCACTTCGGCTACGATCCGCCCGCCGCCAATCTCGTCGCGCCGAGCAGTGGCGACCTTCTCGGTGGTGCCTGAGCCGCGATGGGGGCGCTCCCAGCAATCCAGGCGATGCAGGCCCACTTCCAATGGGCGGCCCGGGTCTACTGGGAGGATACCGATGCGGGCGGCGTGGTCTATCACGCCACCTATCTGCGCTTCATGGAACGCGCGCGCACTGAATGGTTGCGCAGTCTGGGTGTCGGACAACGGGCGCGCATGGAGGCAGGGCAGCCGGTGTTTGCGGTGCGACGGATGACCCTCGATTTCCACGCCCCGGCGCGGCTCGATGACCTCCTCTGCGTGACGGTTGTGGCTGAGCGCCGGCGTGGGGCCAGCATGGATCTCACTCAGCACGTGTTCCACGAGGACGGCACGCTGCTCGTATCCGCCGCGGTGCAGGTGGTCTGCATCGATGGCCGTTTCCGTCCCGTGCGCATGCCACTCGATCTGCTGGAGACCTTTCCGAATGGAACATGATTTGTCGATCGCCAATCTCGTCTGGCAGGCGAGCTGGCTGGTCAAGGGCGTGATGCTGATGCTGCTGGCCGCCTCCGTGGCCTCCTGGACCCTCATCTTCGGCAAGCGTCGCGCCATTCTCAGCGCGCGTCGCGCGGCGGAGGAGTTCGAGGACCGCTTCTGGGCCTCGGAGGACCTCGCCGTTCTCTATCAGCGCATCACGGCCGGTCGCGCCCGACCGGAGGGCATGGAGAAGATCTTCGAGGCAGGCTTCAAGGAATACGCACGCCTGCGCAAGCGTGATGGCGTCGCGGCGATGGATATCGTCGAGGGTGCCCAGCGCGCCATGCGGGTGGCACAGGGCCGCGAGATGGAAGGGCTCGAGGCCAACCTGCCCGTGCTGGCCACCATCGGCTCGGTGTCGCCCTACGTCGGCCTGTTTGGCACGGTGTGGGGCATCATGAATTCCTTCCAGGCCCTGGGTAATCAGCATCAGGCCACCCTTGCCATGGTCGCGCCCGGTATCTCTGAGGCGCTGGTGGCTACCGCAATGGGGCTCTTTGCTGCCATCCCGGCCGTGGTGGCCTACAACCGTTACACGAGCGACGTCGATCGACTCTATAACCGCTATGAGCTGTTCATGGAGGAGTTCTCTTCCATCCTGCAGCGGCAGGCGCATCACTGATGCGGTCGGCTCTGCACCCCGTCGTAATTCTCGCGAAACCTGTCAACGGCGTGAGTCCCGTCATCCCCGCGAGTCCCGTCATCCCCGCGAATCCCGTCATCCCCGCGCAGGCGGGGATCCAGCGACGTTCCGCCATCGTTGGGAAGAACTGGATCCCCGCCTGCGCGGGGATGACGTTGCGGCGGCCAGCCAGCGCAAGCCTGACGGTCGATTACGGAGCTCCCGCGCCGGGACTGTTGACGATGACGTTGCGGCGGCCAGCCAGCGCAAGCCGGAGGTCCGGGCGGGGCCGACTGTGCGCACATGACGCCCGTCAGCGCACCCTTCCCGGCTGGAGGTGCGTACGGTGGGGATGAAGTCGCGGCGACGCGCGAAGATCATGGCCGAGATGAACGTCGTGCCCTACATCGACGTCATGCTGGTGCTGCTCATCATCTTCATGGTGGCGGCACCACTCGTCACCCAGGGCGTGAAGGTGGAACTGCCGCAGGCGACCGCGGAGCCCGTGGAGTCGCCGGTCGAGCCCATCATCGTCTCGGTGGATGCCGAGGGTACCTTTCACGTGGCCGATGGCGCGGGTGAGGATGCCCCGGTTGATGCCCCCACCCTGCAGGCGCGGGTGATGGCCCTGCGCATGAACCGGCCCGAGGCCCAGGTGCTCATCAACGGTGACGGCAGCGTGCCCTACCAGCGTGTGGTCGAGGCGATGGCCCTGCTGCAGGCGGCCGGGGTGCCGGGTGTCGGCCTGATGACACAGCCTGCGGCACCATGAAGCCAGCCACCTTTCGCGCCCTCACCCTGTCGCTTGCCCTGCACGCGCTATTGCTGGTGCTCTTCGGTGTGGGGATCGAGTTCGATCAGCCGGCGGCGATTGCGGCAGCGCCGACCGAGGTGATCCACGCCGTCGCGGTGCCGGGTGATCTCGTGGCCGAGGAACTCCAGCGGCTGCGCGATGCGGATCTGGAAAAACGCACGGCGGAGGACCAGCGGCAGGCAGATCTGGCGCGCAAGGCCGATGCGGCCGAGCAACGGGCGAAGGATGCCGACAGCGCCCGCGAACAGGCCGAACGCGACAAGCTGAAGCTCGAGGCGGAGCGTACCCGGGCGGAGCAGGAGAAGCGGCAACTCGAAGCGGACCAGGCGCGCCTTACCGAGGAGAAGCGGCGGGCGGAGGTGGCACGCGAGCAGGAGGAGGCACGCAAGCAAAGCGCCGAGCAGGCCCTGGCGGCCGCACAGGCAGAGAAGCTGCGCGTCGACGAGGAGAAACGCCAGGCGGTCGAGGAAAAGCAGCGGGCGGAAGAGGCTCAGCGTCAGGCGGTCGCCGAGAAACAGCGCATAGAGGCCGAGAAGAAGCGCATCGAGGAAGAAAAGCGCCAGGCGACCGAAGAGAAGCAGCGCATCGAAGAGGAGAAGCGCCAGGCCGAGGTCGAGAAAAAGCGCATCGAGGAAGAAAAACGCGCGGCCGAGGCCGAGAAGAAGCGCATCGAAGAGGAGAAGCGCGCCGCCCTGGCGGAGAAGAAGCGCATCGAAGAGGAGAAGCGTGCCGCCGAGGCGCGGGCTGCCGCCGAGGCACGTGAGCGTGCGCTGGCGGAGGCCATGGCTGCGGAGGAGGCCGAGCGCGCGACCGCCGCGAAGGCGGCCGCCGATGCCAGTCTCATTGCTGAACTCACGGCGCGGATTCAGGCCAAGGTACAGGGGATGTTCGTCTACCCTGATCTGCGTCCCGGTTTGTCCTGCGATCTGCAGGTCGTACTTGCCCCGGATGGTACGGTGCTGGAGGCCCGGGTGGTGCGCTCCAGTGGTGATCCGGCCTTTGATCGGCAGGCAGAGCGCGCGGTGCTGAAGGCCTCGCCACTGCCCACCGATGCGAGGGTGTTCGATAAGATGCGCACCATCCGCTTCGTCTTTGCACCCGAGGGTTGATTTCGTGGTCCTGTTCCGCCGTTACCTCAGCACGTTGTTCCTGCTTCTGCCCCTGTTCTGCGTCGGGCCGGCGCAGGCCGAGCTCACGATTCGCATTACCCAGGGCGAGGCGCGAGGGCTGCCCATCGCCATCGTCCCCTTCGGTACCCAGGTGCCCGTCCCGGAAGATGTTGCCGGCATCATCACGGCCGATCTGGCCTCGAGCGGTCGCTTTGCCCCGCTGGAGTCCACCCGTTTCCCCGGCATGCCGCAGACTCTGGATGGTGTCGACTTCGCCCAATGGCGGGCCGCTGGTGCCGAGAGCCTCGTCATCGGGCAAGTGCTGGGCACTGCCACCGGCTACAACATCGAGTTCCGCGTGCTCGATGTGGTGAGCGGCCAGCAGATCCTCGCCTTTGCGGCGCCGGCGAATGATCGCAATCTGCGCCTGACGGCCCATCGCATTGCCGATCTCATCTTCGAGAAGCTCACCGGCCTGAAGGGTGCCTTCGCCACGCGCATCGCCTACGTGCTGGTGCAGGAAACGGCAAAGGGCAAGCGGTTCACGCTCCAGCTCGCCGACAGCGACGGTGCCAACACGGTCACCCTGCTGTCCTCGCCGGAGCCGGTGCTGTCGCCGGCCTGGTCGCCCGATGGCACACGCATCGCCTACGCCTCCTTCGAAGGCCGGCGTTCGCGGGTGTATATCCAGGAACTCGCCACGGGTGCGCGGCGGGTGGTCTCGGCGGAGGAGGGCATCAATGGTGCGCCGGCCTTCTCGCCGGACGGCAGCCGACTCGCGCTCACGCTGTCGCGTGACGGTGACCCGGAGATCTACATCCTGTCGCTGACCACCGGGGAGTATCAGCGCATCACCCGCAACCCGGCCATCGACACCGAGGCCCAGTGGTCGGCCGATGGGCGGAGCCTCTTCTTCACCTCTGATCGGGGTGGCAGCCCGCAGATCTATCGGGTGGCGGCCACGGGTGGCGAGGCACAGCGCATCACCTTCGAACAGGGCAACTACAATGCGCGCCCGGTACCGTCACCGGACGGCTCCCGGCTTGCCATGGTCACGCGGGTCGAGGGTGCCTATCGCATCGGCCTGCTCGAACTGGGCGGGCGGCGGGATTTTACCGTGCTCTCCACCGCCGGCCTGGATGAATCCCCCACCTTTGCCCCGAACGGCCAGATCCTGATGTACGCAACGCGGGGGCGCGGCGGCTCCGAACTCGCCACGGTGTCGGTGGACGGTCGCGTCCGCCAGCGCCTGAATGTCCCCGATGGTCAGGTGCGCGAACCCGCCTGGGGGCCGTTCCTGCAATAACCAGCGGATGGGCGTGCCCGGCCTGCACGCCCGTCGTCAATGACTACCGGCCAGCCTGTCCCAAGGAGAACCTCCACACATGATGTCCCGCATGCACCATTTGGCCCCTATCGTCCTGCTCGCCTGTGGGCTGGCGGGCTGCTCCACCAGCCCAGAGAAGGGAGCAGCCGCCCCGATCGACGATCGCGCCATTTCAAGCGCCGAGATGGACGCTCTTGACGGTGCGCGCACGGAAGGTGTCGCTGACCCGTCCCGTCTCCAGGGCGGCGCGCTGGACGACCCGGCGAGCCCGCTCGCCGTCCGGGTGTTCTACTTCGAGCTCGACTCGAGCGAGGTCCGCGCCGATTACCGTCCCTCCGTCGAGGCGCACGCCGCCTACCTTGCCTCCAACGGTGGGGCACGGGTCGTTATCGAGGGGCATGCCGACGAGCGCGGCTCACGTGAATACAACATCGCCCTCGGCGAACGCCGGGCCTTGGCCCTGCGTCGTCAACTCGTCCTGCTCGGGGCCAGCGCGGATCAGATCCGCACGGTCAGCTACGGCGAAGAGCGCCCGGTCGAGACCGGTTCGGATGAGTACTCCTGGGAACGCAACCGCCGCGCTGAACTGATTTACGAGGCACCCCGATGAGGGATCCGGTCGCCCCGACCGCGGGCCATCCCTGGCCAGGCAGCGCCCTGCGGGGCGGCCTCATGGTCGCGGCTCTGGCCCTGGTCACGGTCGTAGTCACGGCCATGGCGCCGGTCGCGGTGGCCGCACCCCCGGTGGTGCGACAGGACGCGCCGTCTGGTCCTGACCTCGAAACCCGTCTCGCGCGCGTCGAGCGCGTGGTCGGGGGCCAGGGCCTGCTCGATCTACTCAGTCAGGTTGAGCGGCTGAATCGCGAGGTCAAGCAGCTTCGCGGTGAGCTGGAATCGCAGGGGCATACGCTCGGGCAGGTGCAACTCGACAAGCGCCGGCTGGAGGCGGAGGTCGCCACCCTGAAGGCGGGTCTGGCGGGCATGGCCCCGGGTTTGGCAGTGGGCGGCGTCCCCGGCGGTATCCTTCCGGGGGCCGCTGCCGCCGTGGATGCCCCGTCGGCCCCGGTGGTCGGTGATGCGCCCGCGATACCCGCGGCCGCTCCGATCACCGCTCCGCCCGCCGAGGCCCCATCCGTGCCACTGCCGCCAGCGCAGGCGCTGGCCGGACCGGCCGAATTGCCGCGGCCGGTCAGCCCTGACCTCCCGGTGCCCGAGCCGGTGGTCCCGGCGGATGCCCCGGTCGGGCCCGCAGTTGCCGCGGTCGCTCCAACTCCCGCTTCCCCGGACGAGGCCGCGGCCTACCGCGAGGCCTTCAGCCTGCTGAAAGCGGGCGAGTACGATCAGGCCATCGCTGGCTTCGAGGCCTACCTCGCCAACTTCCCCACCGGCCCCAACGCGGACAACGCGCAGTACTGGCTGGGCGAGGCGCACCACGTGAACCGCCGCTTCGAGCCGGCGATCGCGCACTACCGCCAACTGGTGGCGAACTTCCCGCAAAGCGCAAAGCTCACCCACGCCCGACTCAAGATCGGTGATTGTCTCTACGAGCTTGGGCGACGCGAGGAGGCGGAGCAGGAGCTGAAGGCCCTGGTGGCCGAACATCCCACGAGCACTGCCGCTCGGCTCGCGGAAGAGCGACTGGAACGGTGGCGGCTGACGCGCGGCTGAGCGCGGGTACGGCTGCGCCGCCCGTCGGCGCGGTTGCCTCGCCGCTCGCCGCCACGGCCACCCGGCTGCGCATCACCGAGGTCTTTCTCTCCCTGCAGGGCGAGACCATCCGCACCGGCCTGCCCACGGTCTTCGTGCGCCTGACCGGCTGCCCGCTGCGCTGCCGCTGGTGTGACAGCGCCTACGCCTTCAGCGGCGGCGTGTTTCGCGAACTGCCGGCGCTCGTCCAGGAGGTACAGGGTTACGGGGTGCGGCAGGTCTGCGTGACCGGCGGCGAACCACTCGCCCAGGCCGGCTGTCTGGCCTTGCTGAGAGCCCTTTGTGACGCCGGCCTTGCGGTGTCGCTGGAGACGAGCGGGGCCATCGATGCCACCGCTGTTGATGTGCGGGTCGCGCGGGTGTTCGACCTCAAGCCACCGGGCTCCGGGGAATGTGCACGCAACCACTGGCCGAACTTCGCGAGCCTCAACCCGCACGACGCCGTGAAGTTCGTGCTGGCCGATCGCGCGGACTACGACTGGGCGCGCGGTGTGCTCGCCGAGCGGCACCTGCACGAGGCCTGCGAGGTGCTGCTCTCGCCGGTGCACGGCGAGTTGCCGC
>DBNU01000112.1 GCA_002299125.1 Proteobacteria bacterium UBA664 | reverse complement strand
GAGGCTGGCGCTCCCACGGGGGTTCGAACCCCGGTTTTCGCCGTGAGAGGGCGACGTCCTAGGCCGCTAGACGATGGGAGCGGGTGCCGCGGCGGGCCCGGGCACGGGGCCCGGCTGCGCGATCAGGATCGGGCAGGGGCGCGAGTATGCGCGGGCGGATGACGGCAGACAAGGCCGCTTTCCCTCTGCTTCTGGTGACCAGCGCACCGCTCAGGACCAGGACCGCCGGCGGTGTCGTTCGGCGGCCCTGGTTGCGCCCTGGCGCGAGTGCCGGTGGTCAATCGTCGAGGACGTGCGTGCCGTGCGTGACGGCTGCTCCCGCGCGTAGCGCCGCCGCCACGAAGACGGCCTCGGCCAGTTCCTCGGCCGTGGCCCCGGCCTTGCGCGCGCCATTGGCGTGCACCTCGATGCAGTAAGGGCACTGTGTGGTCATGGCCACGGCCACCGCCATGAGTTCCTTGTACTTCTTCGGAATGGCACCGTCCGCGAGGGCAGCCTGGTCGAAGGCGCGAAAGGCCGCCCAGGCCGCCTCGGCACCGGCCCCGAGCGTGGCGAGCTTCTTGAGATTCTTTTTCTCGTACATGGCGTGGTCCTCCTCGGTAGGCCCGGGTTGCGGGCGCGACGCAGACGCGCCGCATCCCGATGGAAGCCCGGTGCGGCGACAGGTTCCCGGTCGCTCAGCCCCGCATTCGGTCAGCGGTGCCGAAGGCTGTTAGTCTCTCCGGGACGCTGCGCGCTGCGCGGCACTGGTCCAACCTCCCAGCGTGCGTGGCCCCGCTCGCGGTCCCGCCGGAAGCGCCATGTCATCCAGTCCAGAAGCCGACAACGTCATCCGCCTGCCTGTGGCGCCACGCATCATCCCGCGGGCCGAGCATTCCGTCTCCCGCAGCCAGATCTCCGAGTACGCGCTGAAGGTCATGTACCGGCTCAGGGCGGCCGGCTACAAGGCCTACATGGTCGGCGGCGGGGTGCGTGACATCCTCCTCGGGCGCCAGCCCAAGGACTTCGACGTCGCCACTGACGCCCGGCCGGAACAGGTGCGGGAGCTGTTTCGCAACTGTCGTCTCATCGGTCGCCGCTTCCGGCTCGCGCACGTGCACTTCGGCGCGGAGATCATCGAGGTCGCCACCTTCCGGGCCCACCACGAGGTGGGCGAGGATGACGACCGGGTGGTCGAGGATGGTCGCATCCTGCGCGACAACGTCTACGGCGACATCGACGACGACGTCTGGCGGCGCGATTTCACCGTGAACGCGCTCTACTACAACATCGAGGACTTCTCCATCGTCGATTACGTCGGCGCGCTGGAGGACATCCGCAACGCGCGGCTGCGTCTCATCGGCGAGCCCTGGGCTCGCTATCGCGAGGACCCGGTGCGCATGCTGCGCGCGGCACGCTTCGCCGCCAAGCTCGGCTTCACGCTGCATGCAGACACCGAAGCACCGCTGACCGCACTCGCCGGCCTCCTGGACGACATCCCGCCCGCCCGCCTGTTCGACGAGGTGCTGAAGCTTTTCCTCTCGGGTCATGCCGTGCAGAGCCTGCACTGTCTGCGCCGCTATGGCCTGTTCGCACGCCTGTTCCCCCAAGTGGAGGAGCGCCTGAACGCCGATCCGCCCGGGGTCGGCGAGCAACTCATCGTCGCTGCGCTGACCAACACCGATGAACGCGTGGCGGCAGGCAAGTCGGTCACGCCCGCCTTTCTCTTCGCGGCCCTGCTGTGGCCCCGCCTCGAGACCGAGTGGCACCACGCCTTGGGCAGTGGCCTCGACGAAATGGACGCCCTCGCCCTGGCGGCCGACAACGTCATCTCGCAGCAGGTGGCGCGGGTCGCCATCCCGCGCCGCTTCACCCAGCTCACCCGCGAGATCTGGCTCATGCAGCCCCGCTTTCGGCAGCGTGCGGGCAAGCGCCCCGAGCGGCTGCTGTCGCTGCCGCGCTTTCGCGCCGGCTTCGATCTGCTGGGCCTGCGCGCTGCCGTGGGTGATGCCGATGCGGGACTCGTCGCCTGGTGGGAGCAGTTCCAGCTCGCCGAACCGGAGGCCCGGGCCGCGTTGCAGCAGGGGCTCGGTGAGGGCGAGCGCGCGGCGGGCACGCAGAAGCGTCGCCGCCGGTCGCGTCGTCGCCGCAAGCCCGAATGACCCGCGTCCACGTGGCGCTCGGCGCCAACCTGGGCGAGCCCGTGCGCACGGTCCGTGCGGCCCTGGAGGATCTGGACCGGCTGCCCACCTGCCGGCTCCTGCGTGCCTCCAGCCTCTATGTCACGCCGCCGCTGGGCCCCCCCGGCCAGCCGGATTACATCAACGCGGTCGCCGAACTCGACTGCGGGCTGGAGGCACATGCCCTGCTCGATGAATTGCAGGCGATCGAGGCCCGCCATGGGCGGCTGCGTGGCGGGGAGCGCTGGGCTGCGCGTACACTCGATCTCGACATCCTCGTGTTCGGCGATCACGAAATCCACGACGACCGTCTCACCGTGCCACATGCCCATCTGAGCGAGCGCGCCTTCTTCCTGCTGCCGCTGGCCGAACTCGCCTTCACCCTGGCGGTACCAGGCCACGGTCTGGTGGCAGAGCTGCTGCAGGGGGTGTCGCTGGCCGGGATCCGCAAGCTCAGCGGGCCGGAGCCCGTGCCATGAGCACCCTGTCGCCAACTGTCTCACAGCCCCGGCGCTTCATCGCCGTGGAAGGGCCGATCGGCGTCGGCAAGACCACGGTAGCGCGGCGTCTGGCGCGCATGCTGGGGGCCGATCTCCTGTTGGAGGATGCCGAGACCAATCCCTTCCTCGACCGCTTCTATGCCGGGCGTGAGGGGACGGCACTGCCGACACAGCTCTTCTTCCTGTTTCAGCGCGTGGAGCAATTGCATGCGTTGGGGCAGCAGGAGGCCGCCGCAGGCAGCCACGTGGCCGACTGGATGCTGGCCAAGGATCCGCTCTTCGCCGAACTCAACCTAAGCCCTCCCGAGTTCGCGCTCTACCAGCAGGTCTTCCGCTACGCAGTGCAGGCACCCAGCGAGCCTGATCTCGTCATTTATCTGCAGGCGCCGGTGCCCGTGCTGCGCCAACGCATCGCCGAGCGTGGGAAGCGCAGCGAGCAGTCCATTCGTGGGGATTACCTCGAGCGGGTCGCGGCGGCCTACGTCCGCTTCTTCCACGACTACGCCGCCGCGCCGCTGCTCATCGTGAACGCGGAGGATGTGGACTTCGCCCGCTCGGATGCCGATTTCGCCGAACTCAAGGGTGCCGTCGATCGCATCTCGGGCGGGCGCCACTACCTGAACCTCGCCGGGTCGGACTTGTGAGCACCCGTCTGCGGGTGGCCGATCTGCGTGCACGCAAGCCGGGTGGTCCGGCCATCGCCTGCATGACCGCTTACGACGCCAGCTTCGCCCGTGCGATGGACGCGGCCGGCATGGACGTACTCTTGGTCGGTGACTCGCTCGGCATGGTGCTGCACGGCGCGCCCGATACGCTCGGGGTGACGCTGCGCGACATCATCTACCACACCCGCCAGGTGGTCTGCGGCAGCCGGCGCGCGCTGGTGGCGGCCGACATGCCCTTCATGAGCTACGCCACACCGGCCCAGGCCTTGGGCAATGCGGCCCGTGTCATGGCCGAGGGCGGGGCCCAGGCGGTCAAGCTCGAGGGCGGCGAATGGCTGGCGGATACGGTCCGGCTGCTGGTCGAACGGGGCGTGCCGGTGTGGGGGCATGTGGGTCTCACACCCCAGTCCGTGCATCGGCTTGGCGGCTTTCGCACCGTGGGTCGGGAGCGCAGCGAGGCTGCGCAGGTGCTCACGGATGCCGCCGCGCTGGAGGCCGCTGGTGCCGATCTGCTGCTGGTCGAGTGCATCCCGGCAGAACTCGCGCGTGCGGTGACGGCCCAGGCCGGGGTGCCCGTAATTGGCATCGGGGCAGGCCCGGGCTGTGACGGGCAGATCCTCGTCTGCCACGACGCCATCGGCATGAACCCGCATCCACCGGCTTTCGTGCGCGATTTCCTCGCCGGGCAGGGCAGTGTGCAGCAGGCCTTCGCCACGTACGTGAGCGAGGTGCAGGCGGGCCGCTTCCCCGCCGCCTGACCCCGCAGTGGGGCGCACCGTTTGGTCCGGCGGAATGGGTGGCCGCAGGGCACCCGGGCCTCGGATAGACTCGCGGCCTGCCGCATCACCGAGCAACCGCGCCCCGATGATCACTGTCCACGACCTGCCGGGCCTCAGGGCCATCGTTGAACAATGGCGCCAGGCCGGCGAGCGTATCGCCTTCGTGCCCACGATGGGCAATCTGCATGCGGGACATCTGTCGCTGCTGGAGGCAGGCCGCGAGCGGGCGACGCGCACGGTGGTGTCCATCTTCGTGAACCCGATCCAGTTCGGTGCGGGTGAGGACTACGCGCGCTATCCAAGCACGCTGCCTGCGGACAGCGCGCAACTCGAGGCCGCCGGCCTCGATCTGCTGTTCGCGCCTGACCTCGACACCCTCTATCCCGACGGTCACCAGCAGCACAGCCGCATCGTCGTCCCGGCACTGGACGGGATCCTGTGCGGGGCCTTCCGCCCCGGGCATTTCTCCGGGGTAGCGACGGTGGTGGCGAAGCTCCTCATCAACGTCCAGCCGCATGTCGCCCTGTTCGGGGAAAAGGACTACCAGCAGGTGCTGGTGGTCAGAAAGCTCGTGACGGACCTCTGCCTGCCGGTGGTGATCGAGGCCATGCCGGTGGTGCGGGAGGCGGATGGTCTGGCGCTGAGTTCACGCAACCAGTACCTGACGCAGGAGGAGCGTGCCCGCGCAGGGATCATCCACCGCACGCTCGTGGCGGCCGCCAGCCGGGTGGCGGCCGGCGATCCGTTGCCCGCCATCGAGACCGATGCTACGGCCGAACTCAGTGCGGCAGGCTTGCGCCCGGAATACTGCAGCATCCGGCGTGCAGCGGATCTGCTCGCACCCGTCGCGGATGATCGTGAACTCCGCATCCTGGTCGCCGCCTGGCTGGGTGCGGCTCGCCTCATCGACAACCTGGCGGCCACCCGGCCGGTCGCCGACGGGGACGCGACATGACGAACGACATCACGGCGGGCGACATCACGGCGGGCGTCATCCTCATCGGTAACGAGATCCTTTCTGGGCGCACCCGCGACGGCAATCTGCACTGGCTGGGGCAACGCCTGGGTGAACTCGGCATCCGGCTCAGCGAGGCGCGGGTGATCGAGGACGAAACCCCCGCCATCGTCGAGGCGGTGCAGGCGCTCGCGGCGCGCAATCGTTACGTGTTCACCACCGGCGGCATCGGTCCCACCCACGACGACATCACCACGGCCGCCGTAGCCGCAGCCTTCGGGCGACGGCTCATCGAGCATCCGGAGGCTCACCGGCGCCTGCTGGCCTTCTACGGTCCGGACGGACTGACGGTGCCGCGGCTGAAGATGGCGCTGGTGCCGGAAGGGGCAGACCTCATCGACAACCCGGTGAGCGCTGCGCCCGGTTTCCGGATCGCCAACGTCCACGTCCTTGCCGGCGTCACCCACATCATGCAGGCGATGTTCCACGTCATCGCCCCCACGCTCGCCCATGGCGCCCCCATCCTCGCGCGGAGCGTCACGGCCCCGCTGGGTGAATCCCGCATCGCCGAGGGCCTCGCGGAGATCCAGTCCCGCCACCCGGAGGTCGCCATCGGCTGCTACCCGCGCGGGCAAACGGGCAACCCCGCCGTATGTGTGGTGCTGCGCGGGCGCGACCCGGCGGCGCTTGCGACGTTGGTCACGGCCGTGGCGGCCCTCATGCAGGCCAGCGGTGCCCCGGCGGAGAGCATCCGGCTGGGCGAGGTGGACGACACGCATGACAGCGCCGCTCGGCCCGAGGGGGCGGATGTCTGAAAGGCCAGCGCCTCCGCCTGCTCCGTCCAGCCTGCCCCCGACAGGAGCACTCGGGGGCAGGCTGCGGCGGGCATCCGGACCCTCACCCCAACCCCCGTGGGGGCTTTGAAAGACTGGATCCCCGCCTGCGCGAGGGATGACGGGAGGTGCGCGGGGATGACGGGATGCCCTGCCTGACGCGCAAACCTGAGGCACTGTATGTCCGCCTGCGTGCGCGTGACGCGACGGCGTGGGGTCGCGCGCCTCCGGAGGTGCCGCTCACCGTGGCGGGGGGTGACGCGGACCGGGTGGTCGGTGTTGCCCCGGGGGGCACGCCGCGCCCGCAATCAATCGCCCCGTCTGGTCGGGCCGGCGGACTCCGTGTAGCGTTGCCTCCGCCTGCATCTCCGCCCCGCCGTTGCGGGCACCGCATCCCCGTCACCCCGCCCATCACACTCGCCCCATGACCCGCAAGCTGTACATCAAGACCTTCGGCTGCCAGATGAACGAGTACGACTCCGCGCGCATCGCGGACGTGCTGCGTGAAGCCGGCGGCTTCGCGCTGACCAGCGATCCGGCCGAGGCCGATCTGCTGCTGGTGAACACCTGCTCGGTGCGCGAGAAGGCCGAGGACAAGCTCTACACCCAGCTCGGCATGTGGCGGCCCTTCAAGGAGGCGCGACCCGGTGTGCTCATCGGTGTCGGCGGCTGTGTGGCCAGTCAGGAGGGCGAGGGGATCCGCGCCCGGGCACCCTTCGTGGACCTCGTCTTCGGGCCGCAGACGCTGCATCGGCTGCCGGCACTCCTCGCCGCCCAAGCGCGCGAGGCGGCACCGCAGGTGGACGTCAGCTTCCCCGAGGTGGAGAAGTTCGACCGGCTGCCGGAGGCGCGGGCGGAAGGTGTGACGGCCTTCGTTTCGGTGATGGAGGGGTGCAGCAAGTACTGCAGTTTCTGTGTCGTGCCCTACACGCGCGGCGAGGAGTTCAGTCGCTCGCTGGATGACATCCTGGCCGAGGTGGCCACGCTCGCCGAACAGGGCGTGCGCGAGGTCACGCTGCTCGGCCAGAACGTGAACGCCTACCGCGGCCTGACCCACGAGGGTCGGGTGGTGGACCTCGCCGGGCTCATCCGCTACGTCGCCAGCGTCGCTGGCATCGGGCGCATCCGCTACACGACCTCCCATCCGGTGGAGTTCTCCGATCGCCTGATCGCCGCCCATGCCGAGGTGCCGGAACTCGTGACGCAGGTGCATCTGCCGGTGCAGAGCGGCTCGGATCGCATCCTCGCGGCCATGAAGCGGGGCCACACGGCGCGTGAGTACCGTGCCCGCATCCGCAGGCTGAAGGCCGCCGTGCCCGGCATCGCGTTGTCGTCGGATTTCATCGTCGGCTTTCCCGGCGAGACCGAGGCGGATTTCGCGGCCACCATGGACCTCATCGAGGAGGTCCGCTTCGACCACGCCTTCAGCTTCACCTACAGCCCCCGTCCCGGTACCCCGGCGGCCAATCTGCCGGATGCCGTGCCCGAGGAGGTCAAGAAGGTGCGGCTGGCCCGGCTGCAGGCACGCATCCTCACGTTCGGGGCCGAGTTCGCCGCAGGGCTCGTCGGTCGAGTGGAGCGAGTGCTGGTTGAGGGCCCGTCCCGCAAGGACGCGAACGAACTCTGCGGCCGGGTGGCGAGCAATCGCGTGGTCAACTTCGCCGGTCCGTCCCGACTCATCGGGCAGTTCATCGACGTGCGCATCACGGCGGCGCTGCCCAACTCGCTGCGCGGCACCGCCGTGCTGGCGACCTGAGCCCGGCGCACGCGGGCCAGATCGTGCAGGACACTTACCACGCCGAGTTCCGGCTCGAACCCGAGGACAACGACCGGCTCGCCTGGCTGTGCGGCCCCTTCGACGAGACCCTGCACGAGATCGAGCGCCGGCTGCGCATAACCGTGCGTCACCGTGGGCATGTGTTCCGACTGAGCGGCGCGGAGGCTGAGGTCGTTGCTGCCATGCGTCTGCTGCAGGAACTCTACGAGCAGGCAGCCCGCGGGCCGATTGGTCGCGAGGCCTTGCACCTGCTGCTGCTGACGGCGACGCGCGGCGAGCCGGAGCAGCGCGGTGGCGGCCCGCGGGATGCGCGTCCCGGCGACGCAGAGACGGCGGAGGCGGTGATTGCAGCGGACGGCGTGGAGGCAGTGACGACCGGGATCGAGGCGCGTGCGCCGGCTGCGCGGGCGGAGGTGACGGGGCTTGCGGATCCCCGCATGGAGGAGGCGGGGCCACTGCCGAATACCCACGTCGAGCGACGACAAGGCACCCGCCGCACGGTCCCACGATCCGAGGGCCTGGATGACGCCGAGGGCCCCGGCGGGGGCGGCGCAGCGCCTGCGGCCAGCAATTGGGGCAGCGCTTCCGGGATCCGTACCCGCCGCGGCAATGTCCGTCCTCGCGGAGCGAATCAGGCGAGTTATCTCGCGGCGATCCTCGAACACGACGTGAGTTTCGGGGTCGGGCCGGCGGGGACCGGCAAGACCTACCTTGCCGTCGCCGCGGCTGTTGAGGCCCTGGAGAGTGAGCGCGTGCGCCGCCTGGTGCTGACGCGCCCGGCGGTCGAGGCCGGTGAGCGTCTGGGTTTTCTCCCGGGCGACCTGGCGCAGAAGGTGGACCCTTACCTGCGCCCGCTCTACGACGCCCTCTTCGAGATGATCGGCTTTGACCGCGTGGGCAAGCTGATGGAACGCGGCACCATCGAAGTCGCCCCTCTCGCCTTCATGCGGGGGCGCACGCTGAACGAATCCTTCATCATCCTCGACGAGGCGCAGAACACCACCGCCGAGCAGATGAAGATGTTCCTGACCCGCATCGGCTTCGGTTCGCGGGCGGTCATCACCGGCGACATCACCCAGATCGACCTCCCGCGTACCCAGGTCTCCGGGCTCAGACAGGCGGTCGAACTCCTCCCGGGCACCGAAGGCATCCACTTCACCTTCTTCAGCGCGGCGGACGTTGTCCGCCATCCGGTGGTCGCGCGCATCCTGAACGCCTATGCCGCGGCGGAAGGCGACGGAGCGGGGGCCTGAGTCGGTGCGTCTCGACCTCGGGGTGCAGATAGCGGCCCTGGAGCCGGGTGGCGTCCCGGGGCGGCCGGCCTTCAGGCGCTGGGTGGCTGCCACCATCGCGGCGGCCGATCCGACCCGGCAGCGTGCGGCACTGACCCTGCGGGTAGTCGATGAAGCGGAGGGGCGGCTGCTCAATCGTGACTGGCGGGGCAGCGACTACGCGACCAATGTGCTGTCTTTTGCTGCGGATGGGGTCGGGCACGTGGCCCCGGAGCTCCTCGGTGACCTCGTCCTGTGTGCGCCGGTCCTGGCCCGCGAGGCCGCTGCCGCCGGTCGTGCCGCCGATCTCCACTGGGCGCACCTGGTGGTGCACGGCACGCTGCACCTGCTCGGTCACGCCCATGACGAGCCGCAGCAGGCGGCGCGCATGGAGGCTCTGGAACGTCAGGTGCTGGCCAGTCTGGGATTCCCCGATCCTTATCCGGACGACCCCTGAGGCGATCCGGGCCGCGCCCCGCCCCATCCCCCGAAACTCCGCCCGCCGTGCCTTCGTCCCTGTCCGGCTGCTTCCTGGAAAGAAACTGTCGATGGATTGCCACAGCAAGGCGATTCTGGCCTTCTATGAGCACCCCACAGTGCGGTTCTTTTCAGGAAGCAGTCTCCGGAATCGTTCTGCCGTATTGACCATCGGACCTGCGTCATCCATGAGCAGGCGTTCTGCTCAATCCGCTCATGTCAAGCTAAAACAGCAGCTTATGTTTGCGCTCTGCCTGCCGTCGGCTCGCCAGGCGCACTGGCCGTGTGAGGGCAGCAACTGACAGTTGCATCACGCCGGAAGATAGTAGCTTCTCAGGACGCAATCATTTTGCTGCATTGCGCTTCAAAATGGTGCCGCCGAGGTCTTCAATGCGCGTCACAGGCAACAGCGCTTCGCGCCAAGCCCTCCGCCTTGAAACCCGAGGAGACGCATCATGAAGATTTCCACGCTCGCCGGGCTTGCCCTGCTCGCAGGACTGGCCCCATCCGCCTTCGCCACCGAGCCCTTCCGGCCCTGGTTGCAGGCCCACTGGGAGGTGGCCGAGAGCAACGGCTTGCCCACGCCCGCCATGAAATCGGGGGTCTTCCGGCCTTGGCTGCAGGCCCACTGGGAGGTGGCCGAGAGCAACGGCTTGCCCACGCCCGCCATGAAGTCCGGGGTCTTCCGGCCCTGGTTGCAGGCCCACTGGGAGGTGGCCGACGACCCGATGGGTACGGTGCCCACGCCATCTGCCGCGGGTGAACTCGCCGATCGCTGAGGCTCGTTGATCAAGGGCCACCCCTGTCGCCCCACGGGCGGCAGGGGTGGCAACAACGGCGCCAGCGGGAGGTGGTCCGGTTGCTGACCGCTGCGCGTGAGCTGCTGTGGTCAGCCTTGTGCCAGCGGCGAACGCATGGCCGTGCGCGGGCGGTCGGGTATCATGCTCCACTCCACTCCCCGGCCCCGTAGGAAATCGCCCCCGCGGCGATTCTGCCCGATGCCCCTGCCGCGCTCGCTGCCCTTCCCGTCCTTCTTCGCGGGCACCTTATTCCCCTTTGCCCTTGCGCCCTTCGGCCTGTGGCCGCTGGCGCTCGTGTCGCTGGCCGTGCCCGGACTGCGACTGGCCCGCCAGACGCCGCGCGAGGCCTTCCTTTCCGGCTGGGCCTGGGGCCTCGGGGTATTCGGTGTCGGTGTCTCCTGGGTACAGGTGGTCATCCACGAGTTCGGTCTACCCTACTACGCCTTCTCGTTCGGGCTCACCTTCGTTTTCGTCGCCTTTCTGGCGCTGTTTCCGGCTGCCGCTTTCTGGCTGGCGGCCAGGATCAGCCCGGCGGGTAGTTCGACCCGGCTCGTTGTCGCCTGGCCAGCCGCCTTTGTGCTCCTCGAATGGATACGTGGCTGGATCCTGACCGGCTTCCCCTGGGCCTGGGTGGGCTACAGCCAGAGCGAGGGTCCGCTGGCGTCCCTGGCACCCGTGATCGGCACGCTGGGCCTGAGCCTCGCCGTCGTGACGCTCACGGCGGCCTGGGTCGCGGCGGCACTCAGTCGGCAACGTCGTGATGCCACAACCGCAGGCGTCCTGACCCTTACCCTGGCACTCGCCGCTTGGCTGGCCGGCACCGTAACCTGGACCGTGCCCACCGGGCAGACCTTGAGCGTGAGTCTGGTACAGGGGAACGTGGCTCAGGCGCGCAAGTGGGACCCGGGTCAGCGCGGCCCGACCTTGAGCCTCTACCGCGAGCTGACCCTGCCCGAGATCGGGCGCGATCTCGTCGTGTGGCCGGAGACCGCCGTGCCCGCCTTCCAGGTCGAGGTCATGGACTGGCTGCGTGAATTGCAGGACCACGCCGTGGCTGGTGACACCACGCTGCTCGTCGGCCTGCCTTACCTCGAACGCGGAGGCAAGGCCTACTTCAACGCCGTGGTGGCGCTCGGCCCCCAGCCCGAGACCTACTTCAAGCGTCATCTGGTGCCGTGGGGTGAGTACCTGCCTCTCGAGGCGTGGCTGCGTCCCTGGCTGACCTTCATGAATATCCCGATGTCGAGCTTCTCACCCGGGCCGGAGCGGCAGACTCCGATGAAGGTGGGGGACGTCATCCTGGCCGTCAGCATCTGCTACGAGGACGCCTTTCCGACCCGCTTTATTCAGGACCTCCCCGCCGCCGGGCTGCTGGTGAACGTCAGCAACGACGCGTGGTTCAGCGACACACTGGCCCCGCACCAACATCTGCAGATCGCGCGCATGCGCGCGCTGGAGACGGGTCGCGCCATGGCGCGGGCAACCAACACCGGGATCTCGGCCCTGATCGGCCCCGACGGCGGGCTCATCGCGCGCAGTCGCCAGTTTGAGCAGGAAGTGCTGCGAGGTGATCTGCCGGTCTACAGTGGCGCCACGCCCTATGTGCGACTGGGCAATCTGCCGGTGGCGCTTCTTGTGATCGCCATGCTGGCCGCTGCGGCCGGCAGCGGGCGGGGTCGCGAGCGAACCTGATCCACTGCTGCGGGTCGTATTCCCCCGACTGGAGTCCTGCGCGCGGTCCGGTCTCCGGGACACAAGGGGTAGGACACAAGGGGCAGGATTGCCAAGCCTTGCCAGCGAAACTACGCTGCCCTGCATGAGCACGATGAATATCTCACTGCCCGAAGAACTCAGGCAGTTCGTCGACCGGCAGGTCGCCAGCCGCGGCTACAGCAGCAGCAGCGAATACCTGCGTGCGCTGATCCGGCGTGAGCGGGAGCACGAAAAGCTGCGTCAACTGCTGCTCGATGGTGCCGCATCGCCGATCATCGGGGAGGTCGATGTCGCCTACTTCGAAGCGCTGCGCGAGCGGGTGTGCCAGCGCGCGGCTCAACGCGGCACTGAACCGACGGCCGCCGTACCAAAGACACCCCGCCAGCAATCCGCAGAGGCCTGATCAGGGGGTGACACCAAGGACTACGCGGCTGGTCGTCCGCGCGGCCGCGCGGGCGGATGTTGAGGCTGCGGCGGACTGGTACGTCGACGAGGGCGGTGAAGCGCTGGCGCAGCGCTTTCTCGACGACCTGCAGACGACGTCGGAGCGGATCGCTCGCCAACCCGGCGTCGGATCTCCGCGATGGGGGGAGATGCTGGATCTGCCGAGCCTGCGCGTCTAGCCGCTCGGGCGCTTCCCGTATCAGGTGTTCTACCTGCTGCGCCCGCAGTGCGTCGAGGTGTGGCGCGTGCTGCACAGCGCGCGGGACATTCCAGCAGCGCTGGCCGAGGACGGTAGCGCTCCACGCCTTGGCTGAGCCGGCAAGCCGCTGCGTTGCCCATTTCGCTCAGCGCGGCCCATGACGCATGAGTCGGGTCGCGCCGTCGCCGTGGAAGGCCTGAACCCCCGCCGGGGCCGTCCTTGTCGGGAGCGGGGACCTCGTTGCGGCCAGCGCACGGGTGCCCCGACCGTGCCCTCAGCTACCTTTACCCGGCGTCTTCGCAACCCCATCAGGCCCTGCCCGCAACGCGAGTTCCGGGGCCGTGGCCTGAACGTAGGTGTCGAAGCGCGTGCGCACCTCGCGCACGTAGGTCACGGTGTGTCGATACATGCCCTTGCGACCGGCGCTCCGCGTCTCCTCCGCCAGTGCGAGCATGGCGCGCTCGACATGGCCGAACCAGCGGTCGGGGTCGAGGCCGAGTTCGGCAGCGCGCTCGCGTGCACGCACCACGCGGCTGGCCCCGGCGTGGTAGGAGGCAACCGCAAACCACGTGCGATCCGTCACCGGGATCTCGGACTCAAACTGGTCGCGCAGCTGATCGAGGTAGCGTACGCCGGCGAGGATCCCCGAAT
>DBNU01000118.1 GCA_002299125.1 Proteobacteria bacterium UBA664 | reverse complement strand
CATTTTGGCTGTGCTCCCGTAGACGACCAGTTACATCATGTGCTGACCGCCATTGATGGCGAAGTCGGCACCGGTGATGAAGGAGGCCTTGTCAGAGGCCAGGTAGGTGACCAGTTCCGCTATCTCCTCGGGCTCTCCGAGTCGACCAACCGGAATTTGCGCGATGATCTGCTTGCGGATGTCTTCCGGCACGGCAAGAACCATCTCGGTCGCGATATAGCCTGGGGAGACGGTATTGACCGTGATCCCCTTGCGCGCGACTTCCTGTGCCAGCGCCATGGTGAAGCCGTGCATCCCGGCCTTGGCGGCGGCATAGTTGGTCTGCCCGATTTGTCCCTTCTGCCCGTTGATGCTCGAGATGTTGATGACGCGGCCGTGCCCGCGCTCCAGCATGCGCGGGACCAGCGGGCGAGTGACATTGAACAGGCCGTCAAGATTGACGTTGAGCACGGAGTCCCACTGTTCCTTGGTCATCTTGCGCAGGGTGGTGTCCTGGGTGATGCCGGCGTTGTTGACCAGGATGTCGATGGGGCCGAGGTCCTTTTCGATGTCCTCGATGAGCTTCTGGCAGCCGTCATAGTCGGTGACGTCCACCGGGTAGGCGCGGGCCGTGAAGCCTGCCTGCGTCATGTCCTGAAGCCAGGCCTTCGCCTTCTCTTCGTTGCGGTAGTTGGTCGCCACGCGCGCGCCTTCCGCCGCGAAGCGGCGGAGGATCGCCGCACCGATACCACCCGTACCGCCGGTGACCAGGGCCACCTTGTCCTTCAGCATGTCGCCCATCGTCTTATCGCTCCACGGCCACGGCTACCCCCTGACCACCGCCGATACAGAGCGTGGCCAGCCCCTTCTTCGCGTCACGGCGAATCATCTCGTGCAGCAGCGTCACCAGGACGCGGGCGCCCGAGGCACCGATCGGATGACCCAGCGCAATGGCACCGCCGTTCACGTTGACCCGGGCGGTATCCCAGCCGAGTTCGTGATCGACACTCAACGCCTGAGCGGCGAAGGCCTCGTTGGACTCGATGAGGTCGAGGTCTGCGACACCCCAACCCGCCTTCTCCAGGCAGCGGCGCGTGGCCGGGATGGGGCCGGTGCCCATGATCTTCGGGTCCACACCGGCCGTCGCCCAGGCGGCCACACGCGCCAGCGGCTTGATCCCCAACTCAGCAGCGGTCGTGGCCGAGGCGATGAGCAGTGCGGCGGCACCATCGTTGATCCCGGAGGCGTTGCCTGCGGTGACCGTGCCCTGCTTGTCGAAGGCGGGCTTGAGACCAGCAAGGCTCTGCGCCGTCGCGCCGGCGCGCGGGTATTCATCGCGCTCGAAGGCGATCGGGTCGCCCTTCTTCTGCGGCAGCAGCACCGGCACGATCTCGCTCTTGAAACCGTGCGCGTTGAGGGCGGCCTCCGCCTTCTGCTGCGAGGCCGCAGCGAAGGCGTCCTGCTGCTCGCGGGTGAAGCCCCACTGGCGCGCGATGTTTTCCGCTGTCACGCCCATGTGGTAGTCGTTGAAGATGTCCCACAGGCCGTCGTTGACCATGGAATCGATGAGTTTCCAGTCGCCCATGCGGTTGCCGACGCGGGAGCGCGGCAGCACATGAGGCGAGAGCGACATGTTCTCCTGGCCGCCGGCGATCACCACCCGGGCATCGCCCGAGAGAATGGCCTGCATGCCGAGGGCCACGGCCCGCAAGCCGCTGCCGCAGACCTGATTGATGGTCATGGCCGGACAGCCTTCCGACAGGCCGGCAGCAAGGCTTGCCTGGCGGGCGGGATTCATGCCGACCCCGGCGGTCAGGACCTGGCCCAGGATCACTTCGTCCACGCGCTCCGCTGGCAG
Source organism: Proteobacteria bacterium UBA664 (assembly GCA_002299125.1). Lineage (GTDB taxonomy): Bacteria > Pseudomonadota > Gammaproteobacteria > UBA7966 > UBA7966 > UBA7966. The sequence goes on along the minus strand of DBNU01000118.1, from coordinate 20,749 downwards.
CCCGCTCTGCGCGAGCAGCCCACGGATCACGGTGGCACCGAGCTCACTCGCCGGAACGTTGGCAAGGCTTCCACCGAACGAACCGATGGCGGTTCGCAGGGCCCCCAGAATGACGACTTGTTCCATTGATGCTTCCCCCGAGGTATGGGCCGGCCCTGAGAGACCGCTCCGGGAGTGGCCTCCCGGCACCCGACCGCGCCGGCTCGAGCAGGTCGCCTGACATCCACGATCCCACGGTTGTGGGGGCGCGGGAGAGGCTCAGGGCGGTTCCCTGGCACTGGATTGGCTTTTTGGCGGCCTGTCTGTGTTGCGGTGTCCCGAACAGGCGCAGCCAGACTATACGGCAGAACCGGCAACAGAGTGCACAAAAAGCGGCTGTCCGAGCTACGCCGCGCAGCAAGTGTGTTGGGTGCGACGATCCTTCACCGTGAGGGTGATCAAGCAAAGCTGCCATTGCACGCCCGATCCCCGCCTGCGCGGGGATGCCGGCTGTGATGCGGGGATGCCGGGGTGACGGTTTCTCGTGAGGGCTGGTCAGATGTGCAGCGGACGTCCGGCCACGGCGAGCGCGGCCTCGTGCAGGGCCTCGCCCAGCGTCGGATGGGCGTGAACGGTGCGCGCCAGGTCCTCTGCACTGGCACCGAAACTCAAGGCGAGCACACCCTCTCCGACCAGTTCGGAGGCGTTCGGACCGATGACGTGCACCCCGAGTAGCCGGTCGTCGTCGGCAGCGGCCAGCATCTTCACGAAGCCGCTGGTCTCGCCCATGGCGCGGGCGCGGCCGCTCGCCATGAAGGGGAAGGTGCCGACACGGTAGGCCACGCCGGCCGCCTGCAAGGCCTGTTCGGTCGCGCCGACCCAGGCGATCTCGGGCCAGGTGTAGATCACCCACGGGATGTGGTCGGGCTCAACCTGCGGGAGCTGACCGACCATACGTTCGGCCACTGCCACACCTTCCTCCATGGCCTTGTGCGCCAGCATGGGGCCGCGCACGAGGTCGCCGATGGCCCAGATGCCCTCGACGGACGTACGGCAGAGGTCGTCTACCTCGACGAAGCCACGTGCGTCGGTGCCGATGCCCGCGGCCGCGAGCTCCAGTCCCTCGGTGTTCGGACGCCGCCCGACCGCGACGACCAACCGATCAAAGCTGAGGCTCGCTTCCTCGCCGGTGGCGCTGCGGACCTCCACCGTCACCTCCGCGGGGCCCGTTCGCACCGCGTGGGCGCGGGTGCCGAGGCGGATGTCCAGCCCTTGCGCGCGGTAGGTCTTCAGTGCCTCGGCCGCCAGGGCTTCGTCCACCGAAGGCAGGAAGGTGTCGAGGGCCTCGATGAGCGTCACCGCAGCACCGAGTCGTCGCCAGACACTGCCGAGCTCGAGACCGATGACACCCGCACCCAGGATCCCGAGACGCTGCGGTACTGCGGAGAAGGCGAGGGCACCGGTGGAGTCCACCACCCGCTCGCCGTCGATGGGTGCGAACGGCAGGCTCGCGGGCCTTGACCCCGTGGCGAGGACGATGCGGCCGGCCTGCAGCACACGCTCCGGGCCGGCCTCTCCCGGCAGTGGTTTCACACCGACCCGCAGCCCTCCCAGCAGCCGGCCGTGGCCAGCAAATGCCGTGACGCCGGCCTTCTTGAGCAGGCCCGCCACGCCCTGGGTGAGCACGCCGACGATGCGATCCTTGCGCGCCATCATGGCGTCGAGGTCGAGCGCGACCTCACCGACGCGGATCCCGTGTGCGGCGGCCTGTCCGTGCAGGAATTCGTAATGGTGCGAGGAATCGAGCAGGGCCTTGGAAGGGATGCAGCCGACGTTGAGGCAGGTGCCGCCCAGCGATGGGCGACCCCTGGCATTCACCGTGGCGTCGATGCAGGCCACGGTGAGTCCGAGTTGGGCCGCGCGTATGGCCGCGACGTAGCCACCCGGGCCACCACCGATGACGATCAGGTCGTAGTACTCGTCGGTCACTGAAGGATTCCCTCGTTGTTCGTCGAATGGCCCGGCAGCGGCACCTGGGCCCGGGTGGGTTCGGTCCCCGGTTGCACTAGAGTCCCAGCAGCAGGCGCTCTGGCTGTTCGAGGTACTCCTTCACCGCGACCAGGAAGCTCACGGCATCGCGACCGTCGATGATGCGGTGGTCGTAGGAGACAGCCACGTACATCATCGGCCGGATGACCACCTGGCCGTTCTCGGCCACCGGCCGTTGTTCGATCTTGTGCATCCCGAGGATCGCACTCTGCGGTGGATTGACGATGGGTGTGGAAAGCAGGGATCCGAACACGCCGCCGTTGGTGATGGTGAAGGTCCCGCCCGTCAGGTCCTCCAGCGCCAGGCGGTTCTCGCGGGCGCGAAGTCCGAAGTCGCGGATCGCGAGCTCGATGTCGGCGAGTGACCGCTGATCGGCATCGCGCAGCACCGGCACCACCAGCCCACGCGGGGCGGCGACGGCGATGCCGATGTCGAAAAACTCGTGGTAGAGGATGTCGTCACCGTCCACCGACGCGTTGATGATGGGGAAGCGCCGCAGCGCCTCCACCACGGCACGCACGAAGAAGGGCAGGTAACCCAGCCGTACCCCGTGACGGGCCTCGAAGGCCTCCCGGTGCCGCTCCCGCAATTCCCCGATGGCCTGCATGCTGCACTCGTTGAAGGTGGTGAGCAACGCCGCATCCCGCTGAGCCGCCAGCAGGCGCTCGGCCGCCCGCTTGCGCAGGCGCGTCATCGGGACGCGTCCGCTCTGCCGTGCAGACCCGCTGTTCGTGCTGTCGGCGCGTGCAGCGATCGGTGGGGAAGGCGGGGCAGGCGGAGAAGCGAAAGGTGCGGCCGGCACCGGATCATCGTCGGCTAGGAACTGGAGCACATCACCTTTGCTGATGCGACCTGGGACCGCCTGAGGAACGACTTCGAGTGTGACACCCCGCTCAGCCGCGAGCTTGCGTGTCGCTGGCCCCACCCGGGGGCTTTGCGTTCGCGTTGCGTCGCCCGGCGCTGTCGGGGGCGCGACGACGCCCGACGCGACCAGGGACTTGGTGCTGCCGCTGCCGGCTGCGACCAGGGTATCGGCAGGAGGGGAGCCCTCTGCGCCCTGAGCGACCACCGCCGCGGTGTCCAGAGTCAGCAGCACGGCATCGCGCGCCACCGTGGCCCCGGTGGCGACGGCCAGCGTGCTCACCACGCCGTCATCGGGTGCGGCCACCTCCAGCGTGACCTTGTCGGTTTCAAGGTCGCAGAGGATGTCTCCACGCCGGACTGTCTGCCCGGCCTCACAGCGCCAGGCAGCGATCGTGGCCTCGGAAATCGATTCGGCGAGTTGCGGCACCTTCACTTCCAGCAGCATGCGCGTGCTCCAGCAGGGTTGAGTCGGACGTCCGGTGTCAGGTGGGCAAACCTTCGCGGACCGCGTGATTTAGATGGATTGTGGGGGCTGCGGGCAGAGGGCGCTCAGGCACTGCGCCGCCGCTCATCGCTCCCGGATGCCTCCTCCAGTCGCAGCGCGTCCACGATCAAGGCGCGCTGCTGCTCGAGGTGTTTCCACATATAACCCACGGCCGGTGAGGCGGAGTAGGGGCGGGCAACGACCAGCAACTGCTGCGACTCGTGCAGGCATCCGAAAAGATGCAGGCGTGAGAGCAGATAGACCCAGGCACCCTGGTTGCGCGGCTCTTCCTGCACCCAGGCAACCTCGCGGGCATTGGAATAACGCGCAATGAGCTCCAGCACCTCCTCGCGCGGGAAGGGGTAGAGTTGCTCGATGCGGGCGATCGCGATGTTGCTGATTGCCTGTTGGCGGCGTGCCTCCAGCAAATCGAAATAGACCTTGCCGCAGCAGATGATCAGCCGCTCGACTGCGTGCGGCTCGATGGGGTCGATTTCGTCGATGACACAGCGGAAGCTGCCCGCCGTGATCTCCTCGAGTGGCGAGACCGACAACCGATGTCGCAGCAGGCTCTTCGGACTCATGACGACAAGCGGACGCCGGTAGCGCCGCAGCGCCTGCCGTCTGAGCATGTGGAACATCTGTGCGGGGGTACTTGGAACACACACCTGGATGTTCTCCTCCGCGCAAAGCTGCAGAAAGCGCTCGAGGCGGGCGGAGGAGTGTTCCGGTCCCTGGCCGTCGTAGCCATGCGGCAGCAGGAGCACGAGTCCACAGTGACGACCCCACTTGGACTCACAGGAGGTGATGAACTGGTCGATCACGACCTGGGCGCCGTTGGCAAAATCACCGAACTGCGCCTCCCAGATGACCAGGGTTTCCGGTGATGCGGTGGAGTAACCGTACTCAAAGGCCAGCACGGCCTCCTCGGAGAGCACCGAGTTGATCACCAGGAACCGCGGCTGTTGCTCGGAGAGGTTCTGCAGGGGCAGCCAGGTTTCGCCGGTTTTCTGATCGTGAATCACTGCGTGTCGATGGAAGAAGGTGCCGCGTGCGCTGTCCTGGCCGGAGAGCCGCACTGGATAACCCTCCTCGAGCAGGCTCGAATAGGCCAGAGTCTCGGCATAACCCCAATCCAGGGGAGTCTCGCCTACCCCCATTGCCTGGCGCGCCACGTTCAGGCGCTCCACTGATTTGTGCAGCTCGAACTGCGCCGGCATACGGGTGAAGGCAGAGGTCAACGCAACGACGCGCTCGTGTGGCAGGCGGGTCTCACACGGCAACCGCCAGGTGCCCTCTCGAAAGGGGGCGTAGTCGATCCGGTAAGGGTTGATGAAGTCCGTGGCCTCGGGACGCGCGACGACCTGATTGCGCTCGAGCGCCTCCGTGTAACTGCGCTTCAACCGTTCCGCATGCCCCGCATCGATGAGACCGCTGCCCTGCAGGCGTCGCGCGTAGAGCGCAGTGCTGCCCGGATGCTGGCGGATCTTCTGGTACATGACCGGCTGGGTCGCGGCGGGTTCGTCCGCCTCGCTGTGTCCGTGGCGACGGAAGCAGACCAGATCGATCACGACATCCTTCCGGAACTGCGTGCGGAAATCGAGCGCGAGACGGCTGACGAATACCACGGCCTCGGGGTCATCGGCGTTCACGTGGAAGATCGGTGCCTGCACCATCTTGGCGACGTCGGAGCAGTACAGAGTCGAACGTGAATCGAGCGGGTCACTGGTGGTGAACCCGATCTGGTTGTTGATGATGATGTGCAGGGTGCCACCGGTGCTGTAGCCCCGTGTCTGTGACAGGTTGAAGGTCTCCATGACCACGCCCTGACCAGCGAAGGCCGCATCCCCATGAATGCTGATCGGCAGAACTGTGTGGCGCGAAGCGTCGTTCCGGCGGTCCTGACGCGCGCGCACCGAGCCCTCCACCACCGGACCGATGATCTCGAGATGGGAGGGGTTGAAGGCGAGGGTGAGATGCACGATGCCGCCCGGGGTTTCCACGTCGCTGGAGTAGCCCAGGTGATACTTGACATCACCCGACCCCGACGCCCCATCAACGGCCTTACCCTCGAACTCATCGAAGAGTTCGCGCGGGTTCTTGCCGAGCACGTTCACCAGCACGTTCAGGCGTCCACGATGGGCCATGCCGATCACACATTCGGCGATGTTCTGCTGGCCGGCTTGCTGGATGAGATCATCGAGCAACGGTATCAGTGCCTCGCCGCCCTCGAGCGAGAAACGCTTCTGACCCACGTAGCGTGTGTGCAGGTAGCCCTCGAGGGTCGCGCCGGCACTCAGACGCTTGAAGATCTCCAGGCGATCTGCGTTGGTCAGCACGGTCTGGGGTGAGAAGGCCTCGACGCGTGCCTGGATCCAACGCTTTTCTGCCGTCTCGTTGATGTGCATGTATTCAATGCCCATCGTGCTGCAGTAGGTGCGCGTCAGCGTGGCAATGATCTCGCTGAGCGGGAGTGAATCGGGTGCCGCCAGAGAGCCGGTATTGAAGTGCTGGTCGAGGTCGGCCTCGGTCAGCCCGTGGAAGGCCGGGTCGAGTTCGGGTGTCTCCGGGCGCTCGTATTGGCGCAGGGGGTCGAGGTCGGCACGACGGTGACCGCGAAAGCGATAGGCGTTGATGAGCTGGAGTACCGCCACCTGCTTGCGCTGATGCTCCGCGTGGCTAGACGAGGCCAGCCGAGCAGACTCCGACACCGGGAACGGGGCCGACGATCCGCCCTGGCCATGAGGGGCGTGCTCGACCTCACCCCTGGTGGAGAGCCGAGTGAAGGTTTCGCGCCAGTCGGGCGCTACGCTCCCCGGATCGACGAGAAATGCCTCGTAGAGGGAGTCCACGTATTCGGCGTTGGCCGCGTTCAGCGCTTCGTCTGGGGCATGGCTCATGCTGTTCAGATGACCTCACTGCGATGAATGGATTTTCGACCGACCTTGCGACCAGCGGCGGATTCCGCCGCTCAGACCTGAAATCACCACTTGACCGGGCGCGGCCAGCCTGGACTCGAAGGACGTGCATCCAAGCCATTCGAGTACTGTGCTGCACGCAGGGTAGACCACGGGAGACCGGCTTGCTGCATCGCGGAACCTATGGCTATTCTGCGGCCCTCGAAGTCCACCGGCAGACTTGACGGGCCAACCGCAGGCGCGAGCGCGTCGAGCGTGGCCCCCGCATCCCTGGAGCGCTACCAATGGCCGACATCCCCAATCGCACCGTGACCCTCACCGACAGCGCCACCGGCAAGAGCATCCAATGTCCGGTGATCGACGGTACCTACGGTGCCCCGGTCGTCGACCTCCGTTCGCTGCACAGCGGCCTCGGCATGTTCACCCTTGACCCGGGATTCGGCGTCACCGGCAGTTGTCGCTCGTCCATCACCTATCTCGATGGCGACGAAGGCGTGCTGATGCATCGCGGCTACCCCATCGAGCAGTTGGCCGAGCACAGCAGCTATCTGGAGGTCTGTTACCTGCTGCTGAATGGAGAGCTCCCGACCGCCGAGCAGATGCGGAGTTTCGAGGATGCGGTGCATTTCCGGTCGAATGTTCACGAGCAGGTGAACCGCCTCTATCAGGGCTATCGCTACGATGCCCACCCGATGTCCATCATGGTCGGTGTGATGGGTGCGCTGTCCTCGTATTACCACGAGGCCATGGATCTCTACGACGAGGCGGATCGCCAGCTCACGGCGCTGCGCATCATCGGCAAGATGCCGACGCTTGCTGCCCAATGCTACAAGTACCAGTGCGGGCAGCCCTTCATCTATCCCTCGCTGACCCAGGGTTACGTCGATAACTTCTTCAACATGATGTTCTCGGTCCCCAATCAGCCCTACACCCCGGATCCCGTCGCCGTGCGCGCGCTCGACCTGCTGCTCATCCTGCACGCCGATCACGAGCAGAATGCCAGTACTTCGACGGTGCGTCTCGCGGGCAGTGCCGAGGCGAATCCCTTCGCCTGTATCGCGGCCGGTCTGGTCACCCTCTGGGGCAAGGCCCACGGCGGTGCCAATGAGGCAGTCATCCAGATGCTGAACGAGATCGGTCACTACCAGAACATTCCGCGCTACATCGAGCGGGCGAAGGACAAATCGGACAACTTCCGCCTGATGGGCTTCGGTCATCGGGTCTACAAGAACTTCGACCCGCGGGCGAGGATCATCCGCTCCGTCTGCCACGATCTGCTGGACAAGATGGACAACATCGATGTGCCGCTCTTCAAGATTGCCCTGGAACTCGAGCGCATCGCCCTGGAAGACGACTACTTCATCGAGCGCAAGCTCTACCCGAATGTCGATTTCTACTCCGGCATCATCCTGAAGGCGCTCGGTATTCCCCTGTCGATGTTCACCGTGATCTTCGGCATGGCCCGGTCTGTGGGCTGGATCTCCCAGTGGCTCGAGATGATTCGTGACCCGGAGACGCGCATCGGGCGGCCGCGTCAGCTCTATGTCGGTTCGCCCCGCCGCGACTACATTCCTGTCTCGGAACGCTGACGCGACCGGCCAGAGGGCCGTGTGTCACCAACCGGTGCGCTCGGGAGGCCCAAATCAGGTTCTACCCGGCTGCACCACCACTTCTTGCCAACCGCCCGTGTCGCAATTAGCCCAGGAGCTCTGCATGAAGCCACCCGTTCGAGTCGTCGTCACTGGCGGTGCCGGCCAGATCGCTTACGCGCTGGTCTTTCGCATTGCTTCCGGTGCCATGCTGGGTGCTGATCAGCCGGTGATCCTCCACTTGCTGGAGATCACCCCCGCGCTGAAGGCACTGGGCGGCGTCGCCCTGGAACTCGAAGACGGTGCCTTTCCCCTGCTGGCAGGCGTGGTGGTGACCGACAATCCGGCGGTGGCCTTCCGCGATGCCGACTACGCCCTGCTCGTCGGCGCAAAGCCCCGCGGTCCGGGTATGGAACGTAGTGATCTGCTGGCCCAGAACGGTGGGATTTTTCGAGTCCAGGGCCGGGCCCTGAACGAGCACGCCAGCCGGAACGTCAAGGTGGTGGTGGTCGGCAACCCGGCCAATACCAATGCCCTGACGGCAATGCGCAACGCGCCCGATCTCGCCCCGACCTGTTTCTCGGCGCTTACGCGCCTCGACCACAACCGTGCCAAGGCCCAGTTGGCTGCTCGTTGTGGCGTTCCCGTCACGGCTGTGCGCCGAGTGACCATCTGGGGCAACCATTCCACCACCCAGTACCCGGATATCGCTCACGCTACCGTTGACGGCCTGCCTGCCCTCGGCCGGGTCGAGCGCGGCTGGTACGAACAGGACTTCATCCCGCGGGTGGCGAAGCGGGGTGCCGAGATCATTGACGCTCGCGGTGCCTCCAGTGCCGCGTCGGCGGCCGCGGCTGTCGTCGATCACATCCGCGACTGGGCGCTTGGCACCGCTGATGGCGACTGGGTCAGCATGGCCGTGCCGTCGGATGGGAGCTACGGCATCCCGGAGGGCGTCGTCTTCAGCTATCCGGTGGTTTGCCGCGGCGGGCAGGTGGAGATCGTTGGCGGGCTCACCATCGACGACTTCTCCCGCGCCCGCATGGATGCCACCTTGCGGGAATTGGTCGAAGAGCGGTCCGGGGTGGAGCATCTGTTCGAGGGCTGAGTCCGGCCATTGGCAGTGTGGATCGCCCCGCAGCAGTCGTGCCTGGGCGTCGCACTGCCAGCGTTCAAGGCATGTCCGCGACTGACTCCATGCGCCAGTCCAGGATGTGCCAGTCGGCTGCCCGCGCCTGCTCTGCCAGGCGATCATCCGGATTCACGGCGAAGGCATGGCCGACGGCAGCAAGCAGCGGCAGATCGTTGTGGGAGTCGCTGTAGAAGGCGCTGGCCTCGAGCCGCAGGCCAGCGCTCGCGCACAGCACCCGAACCCGTTCGAGCTTGCCGTGAGCGAAAGCGGCCTGGCCAAGGAAGTAATGCTCGCCGGTGCCGGCGGCCGGGGAAGTCTCGGTTGCGATGAGGTCGTCGACGGCCAGTGCCGCGGCCACCGGCTCGACGAGAAAGCGGTGCGTGGCGGTGGCGAGCACCACCCGATGACCGCGGGCACGATGCGCCTCCAGCACGCGACATGCCGCTGGCCGCAGGCGCGGTGCCAGGCTTTCGTGCCACCAGAGCTCGCGTATGCGCGCAGCCCGGTGCGCACCGCCGAGCTGTTCCAGGATCCCGAGCTGGAAACGGGTATAGGCCAGGATGTCGAAGCAGCCGGCGTGGTAGTCGCGATAGTAGCCATGCAGTTGGGCTCGCAGCGTCCCCGCGCCCACCAGACCACGATCGGCCAGGTATTCGACCCATAGCTGGCCGCAATCGCCCTCGAGCAGCGTGTGGTCCAGATCGAACAGGGCGACGGCGTCAGTCGGCAAAGCAGGGATGTCAGGCGGCTCTGATGCGGATGTCATGGTCGCTAGGATGGCTGTTGTCACAAGTCCCGGGTGTGCTGGCGTGAGCGTCGTCGCCCTCTCCATGGCCCTTTTCCGGGGTGGCTGGCGGTAGGGACTCCGACAGCCTAGGATTTGGGGTCGGAAGTGCAGGGAACATCTCCGGCTTGAACTGGGCCGATGCGCGTGGCACAGGGCGTCTCAATGATCGATTCGGACGGCTTCCGTCTCAATGTCGGTATCATCCTCGCTAACCGGCAGCGCGAGGTCTTCTGGGCCCGCCGTCGTGGGATGGATGCGTGGCAATTTCCGCAGGGTGGTGTCAAGGGCAGTGAGTCCCCGGACGTCGCCATGTATCGCGAGCTCGCCGAGGAAACGGGGCTTCTGCCGCAACACGTCGAGCTCATGGGCAGTACTCGCCGCTGGCTGCGCTATCGCATTCCGCGGCGTTTCATCCGCTACGACCGTCACCCGGTGTGCATCGGCCAGAAGCAGATCTGGTATGTGCTGCGTTTTGTCGGTGACGAGAGCGATGTGCAGCTGAACCACAGCCAGCACCCGGAGTTCGATTCCTGGCGGTGGGTCGATTATTGGCAGCCGGTCAGGGAGGTCGTCTCCTTCAAGCGTGGAGTGTACCGGAAGGCGCTGACTGAACTCGCCCCGGTGTTGTTCAACGATTGCGACCCGCCTGTTCCACCCGGCTGGGCGGATGACCGCGGGGAGGACGCGCTGGCCGGATTGACTGGAGCGACCGGCCGGTAGGGTAATTCGGTCTGTCGAGAGCGGAATCTGCTGGCCGAGCGGGCGACTGCTGCGACTCAATGCGGGGCGAGCGGCTTCTGCCCCTGCACCTGCATGATGAGCCCGAGCAGACTGCGGGCGGCGCGGTCACGGGTCTGGCGACGGAAACCTTCCGCGTATCCCGGATCCAGCCTCAGCGCGGTCAACAGCGCTCCGAGCGCCTGCAGGCGGTCAGCGCAGGCCCCCATCGCGGCATCAGCGATGACGCGGGGATCCGGCTCCTCCTCGCTACGGCTCGCCTCCGCTATCAGACATTCGCTGTAGGCATTGGCTGCCGTGATCATGTCCGCACGTTCGGCCTCGCTGAGTGCATCCGGCAGCCGGGTTTCAGCTTGCGCCGCAGACTCTGTGGCGGGCGCGAGGCTGGGTATTGCCCACATCAGGGTGATGAGCAGGAGCGGTTTCATGCGGGTGCTTCCTCGAGGGTAAGGGCGGGGGGGATCTGCGGTCGACATTGCGGCGGAAAGTTCCGGCGGGGAGGGGTTTCGGAGGTTCGCAGCAGGACGATTGGGGGCGGGCTTCAGGGTGGGGTGGTTGCCGCGTCCGCGTCCGCATCCGCGCCGGGCTCGGTTGGCGGCGGCTCCCAAGGTTCGAGAGTGGCACGTTCGACGTCCCAGCGTTGCTCGCGCTCGGCCACGCGGCTGCAGCCGAGTTTCATGGGCTCGGGACCTGGTGGCAGCACACCCAGGACCCGCCCAGGTTGTGGTGCACCGGCATACATGCGGATCAGCCGAAAGCGCAACGCCAGCGAGGGATGCCGGTTGCGTACCCAGGCGAGTTTTCCACCGGGACTCAGCAGCATGCAGCGATTGTCCGCTGCTGCGCCGAACTCGAAGTAAGCAGCCGCTTCGAGCCCCTCGGGAAGCGGCTCGTAGGCTGGTTCCTCCGCCCGGGCGCTCGCAAGCGTGACGCTGAGCATCAGGGGTACGAGCAGGGGCAGGGTGAGGCGGGGCAGTGGGGCGCGGGCGTTCATCCGGATTCCCGGGGCGTTGGGGGGCGGCCAGGTGCAGGCATCGACGCCGTACCCAGCGGGCGACGGCAAGGACAATGACCGCGCCAGTGTAAGAGAAATTCCCGTCCAGCCGTGGTCCTGTCCGAGGGATATTCCTCCCGCCTGCTGGCAGGGACATTTGGGCTCAGGTTGCGGCGGGGACCCCGTTCCCCGTTGATCTCATCGTGGTGGCCTTTCGTCGTGCCCGCGCAGGCGGGCATCCCGAGTCGTCGCGCCGACGCGGGCTTGGGACTGGTTCCCCGCCTGCGCGGGGATGACTGGATGCGCTTTCCGGTGACCACCGAGGGCACCTGGGCCGTGTGAAGGCCTGAAACGCGAAGGGGCCCCTGAGGGCCCCTTCATGACAAAGCTGTTGCAGACGTGTGCTCAGGCCACGGCCAGCCGGCGACGCAGGAAGGGCAGGCCCAGGGCGACGAGGGCCAGGGTGCCCGGGACCGGGACCGGGGTGCCGCCGCCACCACCACCACCCGGAGTGGTGAGACCACCGACGTGCAGCAACTTGAAGAAGTCGTCGCCGGTGGTCCAGCCTTCGTTGGTGCCGCCCACGCCGGTGTTGTAGGCACCGATCAGCCAATGGCTGGAGCTGATGTTGTTGGCGATGGTGTAATTCTGCACGCCGCCTACCGAGGTCGCGGAGGCATTGCCGCGGTTGCCGACCAGGGTCCAGCCACCGTTGATGAGGCCGGTCGTGGCGCCCCCCGCGAGGTCAGCAGCACTCAGGGTGTTGTTGGTCAGGTTCGGCGTGCCGCTGCCGGTGAAGGCCAGCACCGTGATGTCGAAATCGGTGTTGAACCAGCCGATGCCCACGTTGGTGAGATTCACCGCCTGGGCAAAGGACACCAGCACGAACTCATCCGGACCCGAGGAATCGAGGGCGTGATTGGGAGAGGTCGTTGCCTCACCGGCCGAGGTCACGCCCAGACCGGTACTCCAGGTCCTGATTGAGCCACTCGCGAGCCGCTGTTGGCTGTTGTCGCCCACCGTGCCGGTGTTCGCCCAACCGGAGACTCTTGCGGTGTTGGCGGTGGCGGTTCCGGTGGCCGAGTAGGTCTGCGAGGCGCCCACCGTGCCGCCGCAGGCAGGTAGCCCCGCGGAGCCGCAGCCGAAGGTCCAGCGGGAGGTGGCCAGAGCGGATTGGCTGGCGGCGCAGAGCACCGCGATGGCGAACAGACGGCGGGTGGGGTGGCTGGACATGTTGATTTTCTCCGGATCTGCGTAGGTGCCCGCTGGCGGGCAGGCAGGTTGCGAAAGTGGACGCGCGAAACGTGCCAGTTCTGGTAACTCATTGAGTGGTCGAGATCGGCGTGAGATTGCGTGGTCACTGCGGAGGCGGCATGTAAAGCCGGCGTTACAGCCTGTGGTTGCCACTTGTGGCAGCGGGGTCCCCGGGCCGATTGCACTCAAGGTGACGCTGGAGTGGACGAGACTGGAGCAGACGAAGGCGTGGCCGCAGGAACAGGCGCTTGCTCGCCCGGCAGGTCGCCCGTGTCCGCGGCGGACAGCCGCAGGGCGAGCGCGCGCGCGGCCTCGCGCTCGGGGAAGTCGCGGCCCGCGGCCAGTGCCTGTTCAACGGCGCGTCTGGCCTCGGCCGCGCGGCCGAGGCGGTCGAGTGCCATCGCGACGTGATAGGCGTGTGTCGGGTTGTCGGCCGCCCTGGCCTGCGCCTCACGCAGGTAGCGCAGCCCTTCCTCGGCCACGTCGGTCGTCACCAGCAGCCAGCCCAGGGTGTCGAGGAAATCCGCGTCGGTTGGTGCCTGTGCCACCGCTCGACGGGCCAGTGTCACCGCCCGCGGCGCGTCGCTCGCGGCCAGCAACTGCGCCAGGTTGTTGAGCAGGAGTGGATTATCCGGACTGCGGGCGAGCAGGCCCTCGAAGGTGGCGGTGGCGGCGGCGGTCAGGCCGGAGCGCGACTGGAACTCCGCGAGCGCCAGCCCCGCGAGATCGTCCTGTGGATGCGCCGCGTGCCATTCGGCAAGGAGCTTTGTCGCGCCCGCCAGATCCCCAAGCACGCCCAATGCACGGGCAAGGCCGATCAATCCGGGGAGGCTGGGCTCGCGGGCATGGACCTCGGCATAGGCCGCATGTGCGCCCGCGGCATCGCCCAGGGCCAGCAGGGCGTCCGCCTCGAGTTGCCTGGCGAGGAGGTCGTCCGGGAAGTCCTTGCGCAGCGCGCGGGCGAGTTCCAGTGTGCGCTCGGGATGCCCGTTATCGAGTTCCAGCACGGCGAGATCACGGCGGGGCGCGGATAGTCCGGGCTCGGCCTGGATGGCCTTCTGCAGGCTGTGACGGGCGTCGTCTTCGGCGCCGATCCCGCGCTGCATGGCCGCGATGCGCAGTTGCCAGCGGGCGTCGAAGCCTGCCCGGTCCGCCATGCGGCGGAAAGTGACCCGTGCAGCCCCGGTCTGCCCGGCACTCAACTGGCTTCTGCCCAGAACTTCCTGGACCGTGAGGGCCTCGGGAAAACGCGCTGCCAGTTCTTCGGCCGAACGCAGCGCGCGCGCGCCGTCGCCGGCGCTCAGATCGAGATCGACCTGAGCGATGCGGATGGGGATATCGTCCGGATTCAGGGTGCGCAGCCGGTCGAGCAGGCGCGCCGCCTCGGCGAATGCGCCTTCGCTGCGGGCCAGACGCACGCGCGCCAGCAACAACTCGCGATCATCGGGGTGCGTGCGTGCCAGTGCCTCCAGTTGGCTGCGGGCCCCGGCGCGGTCCCCTTCAATCTCCGCAAGACGCGCCAGATTGATGAGTGCAGGCAGGAACCTGGCATCGATGGCTGCGGCGGCCTCGAAGCTCCGCCGGGCGGCGGCCAGGTCACCGGAGAGGCGCTCGCCCACTCCGCGCAGATTGAGCAGCACGGGATTGGCGGGTTCACGCTCGAGGAGCCGCGCGATGCGTCCGAGGGCTGCGTCCGCCTGCCCCTCCTCGATCTGCTTCAACGCCAGCAGCAGCCCGGCGCGGGTATCGTCGGGGCGCTCATCCAGTACCGCGGAGAGTTCATCCATCCCCAGGCCCGTGTCACCGGCGAGGATGCGGGCCACGCCGAGCTGGGCACGCAGGGCCGGGTCCTGAGTGGCCTCCACCGCGCGCTGCAGCAGAGCGGCGGCGCGATCATTGAGGCCGCGGGCCATGTAGGCCGAGGCGAGCAGGGACAGCAGATCGGGATCCCGTGGTGCCCGGCGTTCGGCCTCGGTGAGCACATTCAGCGCCCGGTCGGCGTGGCCCTGGGCGATGAGGATCTTGCCGAGCAGCTTGCGCGCACCGACCATCTCAGGTGCAAAGGCCGTGATGCGCTCGAAATACCCCTTGGCCTTCTCGAACTGGCCGAGGCCGTGGTTCACCAGCCCCCCCAGCATGAGCAGTTGCACGTTGCGGTCGATGAGCTCCGGGCGGATGGCATCCAGCACGCCCACCGCGCGCATGAGCGCCTCACGGGCGCCCTTGGCGTCGCCGGCTCGGGCAAGACGCAGCGATTCCAAGTAGGCGACACGCGGGTCATCGCCGGTTGTCTCGGCGAGGCTGGCGAGCGCGCCGGCGGCCTCCTCGTTCCGCCCGAGATCGAGCAGGATCGAGGCATGGGCGATGCGGGCCTCGCGATGCCGTGGTTCGAGGCGCAGCGCCTCGGCGTAATCACTGAGCGCACGTTCCAGATCGCCAGCGGCGTGCGCCAGCGAGGCCTGGTGGTTCCACACCTCCGCCGACGTGGGCGCGAGGCCTCGCGCCGTCGCGACACTGGCGGCGGCCGAGGCCAATTCACCACGCTGCAACTGCACCTTGGCCAGCCCCAGGTGTGCATCCGCTTGGTCGGGCGCGAGGGCGAGGGCCGCGCGGAAGCTCTGCTCGGCCTCTGCCAGCCGCCGGGTGTCGAGCTGTGCCTGCCCGCGCAGTACGTGCAGGTGGGCGGCGACGGGCGGGGCGAAGCCCTCCGGACGCACCTTGTCGATGACCTGATCCTGCTTGAACTGCATGAGCCAGGCCTGGGCCAGAAGCGGCATGACGATGGCCGCGTCGGCCCCGAGGCGGCGCGCCTCGGTCAGCGCCGTCTCGGCCTCGGCACCCTGTCCTGAGGCCACCTGGATGCGCCCCAGCAGGAGCAGTGCCGGCAGCAGATCCGGCTGTTCGAGCAGGGCGTTCTTCAACTGCAGGACAGCCCCATTGGCGTCACCGTCGGCCTCGCGGCGCACGGCGTCCTCGTAGTATCGCGCTGCGTCGGCAGCGTCGGCGCTGGCCTGACCGGCAAGGGCGAGGAGTGCGAGGCCGACGGCGGGCGCGAGCAGGTGCCGCCAGGTGGCGAAGCGGGGAACGGGCCCAGGCGGGTGCCCGGTCATGGGCAGGCGAGTCATTTGTCTGGCTTTCCGCGCCGCCCTCAGAATCTGCCTGAAGATACGGCTTTAAGATTATGTGTCGAAGTTGAATTCTCAGAGATCTTCAGGCAAGGCCGCACGCGACAGCGTGTGGCCGAGCTTGTCGCGCTTGGTCATCAGGTAGCGCAGGTTGCTGGCGGTGGCCGGCACTTCTATCGGCACCTGCTCGGCGATCTCGATGCCGTAGGCGGCCAGCCCCCGAAGCTTGCGCGGGTTGTTGCTGAGCAGGGCCATGCGGCGCACGCCCAGATGGGTGAGCACCTGGGCGCCGATGCCGTATTCGCGGAGGTCATCGGCGAAACCGAGCGCCTGGTTGGCCTCCACCGTATCGAGGCCGCTGTCCTGCAACCGGTAGGCGCGCAGCTTGTTGGCGAGCCCGATGCCGCGTCCCTCCTGACGCAGGTAGACCAGCACGCCCAGGCCGCGCTCACCCAGGATCCCGAGGGCGTGGTCCAGTTGCGGACCGCAGTCGCAGCGGAGCGAGTGGAACACATCCCCGGTCAGACATTCCGAGTGCACGCGCACGGGGATGACCTCCGGACGGGGCGGGCGTGGTGCCTGACCGGCACCGGCAGGCAGGCCGATGGAGAGGGCCACGGTCTCGTGGGCGTCCACCTTCGAGCGGAAGAGGTGGGCCGAGAAGAGACCGAAGCGCGTGGGCATGGGCACATCGAGTTCCAGCGGCTCGATGAGACACTCGGTGCGGCGGCGATGGGCGATGAGGTCATCGATGCTCAGGGCCGCGATGCCGTGCCCGGCTGCCCAAGCGGCGAGCGCGGGTTGGCGCAGGAACTCCCCCGCCTCGTCGAGTACGCCCATCACGGCGACGGCGGGCTGGCAGCCGGCGAGCCGGGCGAGGTCCACCGCAGCCTCTACGCTGCCGGCGCGCGCCAGCACGCCGCCATCGGTGGCCCGCACCGGGAACACATGCCCCGGGCGGGAGAGGTCCTCCGGGCGGCTGCCGGGGTCGGCCAGGGTGCGCAGCGTGCGCGCCCGCTCGGCGGCGCTGATGCCGGTGGTGAGCGCGCGCGCGGCGTCCACCGGGATGAGCGCGCGTTCATTGGTGGGGCGCCTGCTGGCCGCCGCCTCGGGGGTCAGGGCCAGGCGGTCACAGTGCTCACCGGCCAGTGCCACCCGCAGGTTGCCGCAGGCAAGGGTGAGCAGGCGGTTGACGCCCTCCTGGGTGGCCGTCTCGGCGAGCAGCAGCAGCTCGCCCTCGCTGTCCGGCTCGTCACTGGCGAGGAGCAGCACGGGTTGCCCCTGACGCAGGGCCTCGATCACGGTGGTCAGTCTGTCCATGGACCTCGGGGGGTGATCTCCATCGGCTGCGGCCAAGGTGGCGCGGGCCTTCAGAATTCCCTCGCTGAGGGAGGCTGGGGCGAGGGGAGGGGCCCCGCAGGGGGATGTGTACGGCCTGTCGCCATCGAGCGCAGTCTAGTGCAGCGGCAGGCGGTTGCGGTCCCGGAAGAGAGAAGGCCCGCCGGTGGGCGGGCCTTCGTTCAGCACCTGCGATCGACCGTGCCCCGGCAGGCCGGGGCACGGGGGGGCGGTCAGCCGGCCGGCTGGCGCAGGCGGCGGCGGGCGATGAGCGCACCAAGCAGCCCGAGGCCCAGGGTGGCACCGAGCGGCAGCGGGACATTCACCGCACCGGGGAGGTTCGACACGTTGGGGTCGGTCTCGCCGGCATCCACGCGGCCGTTGCGGTTGGCGTCCTCGGTGCCGTCGGGGATGCCATCGCCGTCGGTGTCGGGGTTGAGGACCTGGGTGGTGCTGGCCGGGTCGAGGTCGGGGACGAAGCCGGCGCCGGTGCCCTTGCGGGCACCGAAGGCGCCGTCCGGATCGGGCACGCCGGCTACGCGCCCGAGTTCGAGGCCGTCCTGCAGGCCGTCGCCGTCGGTGTCGGGGTTGTTGGGGTTGCTGCCGAGGGTGGCCTCCTCGCTGTTGGACAGGCCGTCGTTGTCGTTGTCGAGCAGGATGGCGGCGCTGGGTGCGAAGGCGGCGAAGGTCTGGAGGTTGAGCGGCTGACCCTCCTCGCCGCCCTGGAAGAGGCTGAGGCCATCGCTGCGGGTGTCGAAGTACTGGGCAGTGGTGCGGAGCAGGAAATGACCACTCCAGGGGTGGCCTTCGGAGACGTTGATGTCCGTTTGCATCAGCACCACGTCCGGGTCGTAGAGGCGGGTGCCCTGGCCGAAGCGCGTGGAGGTACGGGCGGCGCTGTACATGCGCAGATCGGCGTCGCTGGCCCGGGTCCAGGCGGCCTCCACCGTCTGACCGGTGAAGCCACGGCGCAGGATGTCGTTGACCTCGTAGACATTCATTACGCCGGCCACGGTCGGGGCGAGGGTGAGGCGCGTGGAGAACACGAGGCGATTGACGCTGGTGTCGAACAGCACCTGATCGATCAGCGTGCCGACGTTGAAGGGGGTGCCGGCTGCCTGGCCGATGAACTGGCCTGGCAGCATCACGTTGGTGCTCTGGGTGCTGAGGACGTTGAAGTTGGTGGGCAGGGCGAATTGGTTGATGGGAATCGGATTTTGAGCGGCCGGACCGTGCGGGATGTAGAGGGGGTCGAAAAGCTGTTGCAGGGTGCCAAACACCGAGGTGACGGGCTGGCCGACGGTGCCGGTGGGCAGGGTCTCGAAGGTGGCGTGGACGGGGAGTGCGGTGAGGAGGATGAGGCCGGCGGCAGGCAGTCGAGTGGACGGGAGACGGCGGTACAGGGGCGACATGGGGTTGACCTCGGGCGGTTTGGTTTGTCGTTGTGGGCGTGTGAGGGCGAACTGGCGCGCGGACAGTGGGAAGTATCCCCCGCACGCCTGCCTGTTGGCAGCCTCCGATGCACCTGGGAGGCCTGCCTCAGGAAGTTATCCCGGACGCTTCGGGGTGCGGCGCGGTCGTCATCCCCGCACCCTCAATGCCGGAAGCGCAGGCCCACCCAGAAGGCGCGCGGTGCGCCGGGGGCGACGAAGGTGGAGTGGGTCCAGTCGTTGCTGTTGTTGCTGAAGCCGGAGGGGTCGAAGGCCCCCTGCGCGGGGGTGGTCGGGAAGATGCTCGGGAAGGCATTGAGGCCAAGCTGGCCGCCGGTGTGGAAGCGCTGATCGAGCAGGTTGTCGACCAGCAGGAAGGCCGAGAGCCGCTCGGTGAAGGCATAACTGGCGTCCACATTGAAGATGGCGAAGCCGGCGACCTCGCCAGGCCCCACGTACTCCGTATCGCGCCGGGTTATGAGGCCCACCTCCCCGGGCGTGAGTGGTGGGGCACGGTCCGAGCCACCTGGCCGGTGACGGTTGTTTTCGTTGCCGCGAGCAAAGGAAAAGGACTGCGCCAGGGCCTGCAGGCCAAGGGTGAACTTCGGTGTGACCCGGTAGGTGGCACCGACACGGAGCGCATGCTGTGGCACACCGGGGATAATGTCGCCCGGCGCCACATTGAAGGCCCCCTCCAGCCCGCCCCCAGGCGTGGTGCGTCGTTCCGAGGAACTGTTCGAGAGGTTGAGGATGCGGGCGGGGGACTGGAAGGTGGCCTCCACCCAGGCGTAGTTCAGGAACCAGTCCAGCCGCGGGCTTGTGCCCCTGAGGCCGAACTCCACGCCCCGCCGGCGGGTCTCGCCGAAGTTCTCGAACACGCCGCGGTTGGCGATGCCAAGCGAGATGAACAGGATGTCGTTGATGCTGTCGGTCTGGTAGGCGGTGAAGTTCCAGCCGAACAGATCGGCGAGGCTGCCGCGGCCGCCCAACTCATAGGTGATGGAACGTACCTGCTCGAGGAATGGGTCGTTGCCAAGGGCAGCCGGGATGGTGCAGCCCACATACATGCCGATGCCCCGGGTCTCCAGGAACTCGCGCAGGAATTCCTCATCCGGGTTGGCACAGGCGAGTTCGATGGCCGAGGGCGTGCGATTGCCCCGGCTCACGTTGCCGAAAAGCCCGACGGCCTCGTTGAACTGCCAGGCAAAGCCCACCGCAGGATTGAAGGCCCGGTACTCGTAGGCGGGTTCGTCGATGCAGGTCAGGTAATTGAATGGATCGGGCACGCGGCCTGGCGGGCATTCACCGGTGAAATCAGGACGGAAGCCCGGCGCAAACTGGTAGAGCGGGATGGGCAGGTCGTTCTCGGTGCGCACCTGCACACGGGTGAGGGACCAGCGGGCACCGAAGGAGATGTTGAGCGACGGCGTGAGCGAGAAGATGTCGTGGAAGAAGGCGGCGGTGGATTCGTTCCGGCCGCGCGCGCGGTTGCGCAGGATGGGGTCCTCGGTGGGGGTGAACAGCGTCGAGACGGGGATGTGGCCGGTCTCTCCGAAGGCCTCGACCAGCGGCAGCGCCTGGGTCGCGCCCCGGTCCCCGGCGAGCGCAGCGGCACGGAGCAGCTCGAGCACGGGCCCGATGCCACCGGCCATTTCGATGAAGCTCCGCACCTGCGCCTCCAGGGGGCCATCACGAAAGCGCCGTGAGGGATCGATCGCCACCCGTCGCGCGGCGTCGATGAAGCCGAGGAGTTCTTCCTGGCGGAAGAAGCTCTCGTCGCGGTCCCAGGTGGCGCCGACCACGAGCTGATTCTGCTCCGTCACCCAGTTGAGCTGCAGCGCCGCCCCGTGACCCTTCTGGCGGGTGAGCCCCTCGTTCAGTACGCCGTTGGGGATGCACTCCGGCACGCCGCGCACGCCGGCCCCCACCGTGGAACCGAAACCGTTGATGAAGGGGGGGCGGTCGGCCGGGTTGGGGGAATCGCTGCAGGGGGTCACGCGCCCGAGACCCGCCTCGATCCAGTCGTCCCAGAAGTCACCATTGGTGGTGGCCTGGCTGCTCCCGCGGT
>DBNU01000215.1 GCA_002299125.1 Proteobacteria bacterium UBA664 | reverse complement strand
AGATGCACACACGCGCCTCGTGGGCGGAGAAGTCCGCCGCCGCGAGGAAACGCACATCGTTGGTGGCCACCAAGGGGATCCCGAGGCGCGCAGCCAGCGGCACCGCAGCGCGCAGGTACTCCTCCTCGCCGGCGCGTCCGGTGCGGGTGATTGCCAGACAGAAGCGCTCGCCCAGATCGGCCTGCCAGGCGTGGACCAGTCGCTCCGCCTCCGCCACCTGCCCCGCGAGCAGCAGATGCCCGACGTCGCCCTCGCGGCCACCAGCGAGCAGGATGAGGCCGGCATTCGCCGCCTGCAGCCACTCGCGCGCGACCTCCGGCTGACCCTCGCGGCTGCCCTCGGTGTAGGCGCGCGACAGCAAGCGGGTGAGCGTTCGATAGCCGTCGAGGTTCTCGACCAGACAGGTGATGCGCGTGCGCCGACCCACACCCGCCTGCGGTGCGAGGTAGAGATCCGCGCCAATGATGGGCTTGACGCCGCGCCGTTCGGCCGCCTGATAGAACTTCACCAGCGAGAACAGGTTGCACTGCTCGGTCAGCGCCGCGGCGGCCATGCCCGTACCGGCCAGCCGCGCGACCAGATCATCGATGCGGATGAGACCATCGACCACCGAGTATTCCGAGTGCACTTGCAGATGCACGAAGCGCGGACGACTCACGGGATCTCCAGCAGCAGTTGCCGCACCGGTGCCCAGGCGCGGCGATGAACGGGACTCACCCCACGACTCTGCAGCATGGACTTGTGTTCAGGCGTGGGATAGCCCTTGTGACGGGCGAAGCCGTAACCCGGATGGAGTTGGTCCAGCGCCTCCATCTCGGCATCCCGCGCCACCTTCGCCAGGATGGATGCAGCGCTGATGGCGGGCACGCTGGCATCGCCACCGATGACGGTGCGAACGGGCAGGCCACAATCCGGTGCGTGGTTGCCGTCCACCCACACCTCGCCGGGCTGCACCGCAAGTGCCGCCACCGCTCGCGACATGGCGAGCAGGCTCGCCACCAGCACGTTGAGTGCGTCGACCTCGCCAGCTTCGGCCCGACCCAGTGACCACGCCAGGGCCCCGGCACGAATGGCCGGCGCGAGCCGCTCGCGTGCCCGGGCCGTGAGTGCCTTGGAATCGGCGAGACCCTGCGGCCAGGGCTGTCCTGGAGGCCAGACGACGGCGGCGGTGACGACCGGACCCGCCAAGGCACCACGGCCCACTTCATCCACGCCCGCGATGAGCACGATTGCGGTCATGCGCCGGCCTGCGGCTGCCGAGCCCAGGCTGGGTGCAGAGCCGATCTGCCGATGAGCGCGCAGCAGCACGCCGGCCCGCAGGTGGGTGGGCCAGCAAGCTTCACGGAGCGACCGCGCGCCCCGCAGCGGTGGCCAGCACCGCCTCGGCGGCCCGTACGCTGGCGTTGCGCCGCAAACGGGCTGCCTGAGAAGCAAACTCGGCGCGCAATTGCTCGCGACTGGAAGGGTCGTCCAGCAGGGCCTGCACGGCCGCCGCGAGCTGCGCCGGTTCCACGGCCTCCTGCGTGAGCTCAGGCACGATCTGGCGCTCGGCCAGAATATTGGGCAATCCGTACAGACGGATGCCCACCAGACGCAACGCAAGCCAGTAACTGGCCGCTGCCATGCGGTAGGCCACCACCATCGGCGTCCCGATGAGCATCGCCTCGAGCGCCACGGTGCCCGAGACCAGGAGTGCCACGTCGGCGGCCGCGAGCACGCGGTGGGTGTCGGCCGTGACGAAGCGGAAACCGGCACAGACCGGATCTGCGGCACAAAGGCCCTCGAAATGCCGGGCCGCGCGCTCGTTGACCAGCCCGATGATCACTTCGAGCGATGGGTCCTGTGCACGCAGTCGTGCAGCGGTGGCGAGAAACGGCTCCGCATGATTCTTCCACTCCGAATGCCGGCTGCCCGGCAGCAGGGCCAGCACGCGGGCCGTCGGGGACAGGCCGAGGGCCGCACGGCTGGCTGCGCGCTCCGGCGGCGGATGGAGGGCATCCGCAAGCGGATGGCCGACGTAGATCGGTTCGCATGGCGTGTGCCGATACCAGCGTGCCTCGAAGGGAAAGAGCAACAGCACGCGTGTCGCGGCCTGCACCACCCGGCGCACGCGCCCGGGTCGCCAGGCCCAGACCGTGGGGCTGACATAGTGCACGGTGGTGAGCCCCTGCCGACGCAGGGTCCGCTCCAGGCCCAGGTTGAAATCGGGGGCGTCGATCCCGACCACGACATCCGGCCGCCGCGCGAGGCATGCTTGCACCAGCCTGCGACGCAGACACCACAGACGCGGCAGATGCCGCAGGACCTCGAACAAACCGATGATGGATAACTCGTCGATATCGGCGAGGCTCTCGCAACCCGCCGCACGCATCTGCGGCCCGGTGACACCGAAGAACTCCGCCTGCGGCTCGCGCGCACGGATCGCGTGGATGAGTCCGGCGGCAAGCACATCGCCGGAGGCCTCACCGGCGAGGAGTGCGATACGCATCAAAGCGACCGATTGATCTGGAGCGCCACCTCGAGTGCGCGGGCACCGTCCTGCCCCGAGACCACCACGGGACTGGTGCCGCGGACCGCCGCCAGGAAGTTTTCGACCTCGCGCATCAGCGCATCGCCGCGTTCCAGTTTCAGGTGCTCGGTCTGAATGGCAGGCATGCCCTCGGCCGTGCACTCACCTGCGCTCCGGCGGTGCACCGTGACCTCCGCCGACATCAAATCGAGCGAGAGATAGCTGTCCGGCTGGAAGATGC
>DBNU01000041.1 GCA_002299125.1 Proteobacteria bacterium UBA664 | reverse complement strand
CTTTGTCGCGCGCTTTTCACTGGCAGCGTCTGCTCGACGAAGGGCGGGTGGCCAGCCGCAGCGAGATTGCGCGGCGCGAGGGCCTGTACCCGACGACGGTCAAAGAACTGCTGCGGCTGACGCTTCTGTCGCCGACGGTGGCGAAGGGCCTGCTGGCTGGCAAGCAGCCGCGCACGCTCAGCCTGATCTGGCTGAAGAACAGCAAGGTACCGTGGTCCTGGGACGATCAGGAGCGGCAATTCGGTCGCATGGACGGGTTCGACTCTGCGCCGGTCGCCGGCGTTGCCCGCGAACCAATGCGCACAACTCTTTGATCTGACGACCAGCCGTGCATCGGTCAGCCATCGGTCGAATGGAAAAAAAGAGAGGCCGTTCGGCGGGAAACGGGGTAGAAGCTGGAGCGTCACACCGTCGCAGGGCATCGGGCCGCGCCGCAGAGGCCTACCCACACGCGCGATTCGGGAAAAAAGCCAGGCGAGAGGTCTGACCTGCGAAATGGTGGTGGAGGTGAGGGGGATCGAACCCCTGACCTTCGCATTGCGAACGCGACGCTCTCCCAGCTGAGCTACACCCCCCGACCGAAGGGCGAGGAGGATAGCGCCCACCCCGGGGACCTGCCAAGGGCTTGGCTTGACACGCCTTCAGGCGGGCCGGTCGCGCTGGCCGCGACGCTGCGCCTCGCGCTCGATGGCGCGCACCATCTTCTCCAACTGGCGCTCGGTCTGGGTGGAGAGTCGCAGGAAGCGGCCGCCGATGCGGGCGCTGCGGCGCTGGTCGCGGGGTGCCTCCAGATAACGCAGCTCCACGGGCACGATCACCTGGCCGTGGTCCGGCAGGGCCAGGCGGCAGGAGGGCAGCACTTGGCCGGTCACCAGGCGGACAGGCAATTGCTCAGGCAGGCGGGCGCTGAAGCCGGAGACGCTGAGATCGCGCAGCTCGCCCTGCAGGCGGACGTCGTCGTCCGTCGCGAGCAGCACCGGCACGCTCTGGCTCATCGGCACGAACACCCGGAAGTGCCGTCGACGCTGTTGCAGGCCGATGAGACGCGGCCAGCGCAGCCGGTAATACGCCAGGCCGCGCTCAGAGGCGATCTCCTGCACCTCGGTGTAGAAGCGCAGCAATGTACCGCGTGAGCGCGCCGTGACCAGGATGCGTGTCCCCGAGCGCAGACGCTGGTTGCCTTCGGACGGCACCAGTTCATCGAGGACGAGATAGCCATCCTCGGGAACGATCTCGAGGGCGCGCGAAAGGTATACCTCCTGGCCTTCCTCGATGCCGATTCCGAGTGTCGCGCGGCTCGCCAGGAGCAGCGCGAGCTGGCTGGCGATCTCCTCGTGATCGGCGATGGTTTCTTCGGCCTCTGGGTGCTGACCGCCATGCCGCAGCTTGAGCACCCTGACTTTCGACATGGGGAGAGGAGTCCTGGGGGAGGGCGCTGTCTGCGGCCGGGAGCGCTCAGGCGCGTCCCAGAGATGCACTGCCACCGATTTCAGTGAGCCCGCCGCCTCGACCGTAGACTTGCGATCGACCGCCGTGCTGCCCGCGCAGGGAGCCCAGCAAAAGATTGTTGAAGCTACGGTTCGCTTCGATGAGGGCACCGTTCAGGCGATTGTGATGCTGACAGGCCGAGAGCCGCTCGTGCAGACGTGCCCTCGAGCCTTGCTCAGCAGCGCTGGAGGCCGGGGCCCTCAGCGCGTCGAGCTGTCGTTCGATCTCAGCTACGAGCTGCGCCTTGTCACCGGCAATCTGCTCAACAGCCTTGGCGTCGGGGCCGCGCAAAGCGAGCTCTTCCTGAGTGAGCAAATCTTCGAAGCGCGTGGTGAGCGCGTCGAGTGCGGCCAAGGCCTCAGTCGTCATTACCCGCCGCCCCTCGAGTGGTCGCTGCAGCCATCAGGTTCTCCAGGCGCAGGAACTGGTCGGCAGTGCGTCGAGGATCCACTTGGTAGCTACCCTCGGCCAATGCCGTCTGCACTGCCTCGACGCGCTTGGGGTCCACCTCCGGCGAAGCCGCCACGGCCCGTTCGAGAGCAGCCATGGTAGCGGCATCTCCGGTGATGCTGACCTGGGGTCGGGTGATGCTTGTGGTACTGGTGCCGGCTGTACCCGCCGTGCGGACTGGGCCAGGCCCGCCGCGACCCTCGATGCTGACCACTGCTGCAGTCGGCCCCTTCACTTCTGTAACCATCTCGAGCTGTCTCCCGTCTCTGGATGCGTGGACCCGCGCCGATAGGCGAGCAGTCCGCCGGGTGACTCAGGTCGTGGCGACAGGCACCCGAGGCTTCGGCCGTCTCCTTCGGTGCGGCATCTGTCGCCAGATGCCATCCGTTGGGATGACGCATATAGGGTAGCGACCAGCTTCCTTGCAACTTGAGTCACCCGCCAGAAAAGCGTGGGTGCTGTGTCCGGATCCGTCAGGTGGGGTGTCGGCCGAAGGGCGGGCCACCGTAGCGGGCGATGCCTACATTGAGACCTCGATCACGCGATCAGGACCGACCTTGCCCTCGACCACGCGACGCGAGCGCAGGTTTTCGACGCGAATGCGGCTGCCGGGTGCACCGTCGGCCAACGCCTTGCCGGGTGTCTCCACTGCCAAGCCACCCTTGCCAGCCCGGATGATCACTTGCTCCCCGCGGCGGATACTCGTGGCCTCCGTCATGTGCTGCGCGGTGAGAGGCATGCCGGCGGTCAGCGGCCGGGCCACGACACGACCGATGGCCGCGGAGGGATCGGCCAGCGTGTTCTGGCGCACCCGACCCTGATCCTGCGAGACCAGCGCGAGGTCTTCGGCCGTAATCAGATGTCCAGGTGAGAGCGGGCGTGTGGCCACCAGCACCGGGATGAGCTGACTCACGCGCGCGGAAAGATAGATGGTCCATGGGACCTGCCCCGGACAGCGCACACCCAGCGTGTTCGTGCCGACCGTGATGGGGCGTCCTTGCTCAAACACTTCAAGTGTCTGACGGCACGCCGCCAGACGTAGACGGGAGTCCGGGCGGTTGATCTCGATCTGGACAGTCGGGCCGAGCAATGCCTGGACGTGTTCGTGCACGGCAAGTCGTACGGCCTCGAGGTCCTGTGTCGGCACGGCACCCACGGGCAATGCCGAAGAGACCAGCAGGCAGGCGAGCGTAAGGCGGGCCCGAAGGGGGAGCATCGGCATGGTCGGATTCCTGACGCGGGAAAGGGATTCGTAGCCACTGCAGCAAGTGGAATGCCAGATTGCGTTGGGGGCTTGTTCCGGGCCGCTGTCACTCTGACCACTCAAGGGCCTCGCACCACTGCCGATAGCCCGAGCGCACTCCCGGGACAGCCCGCGGAGAACGTACAGCAGCGGGGAAGGGGAGAGCCGATGAGCGTGATGGACGGAGTCAACCGGATGACTCAATTGGTGGGCCGCAACCGGCTGGAGCTGCTGATGTTCCGGCTCGGTGGCCGCCAGCGCTTCGGGATCAACGTCTTCAAGGTGCGCGAGGTGCTGAAGCGGCCACCGCTTACCCAGGTGCCACACGCCCATCCGGTGGTGCGCGGTATCGCCCACATGCGCGACCAGACCATTCCCATCCTCGATCTGGCCCGTGCCGTTGGTCGCCCGGCACTGGATCTGGACTCCGAGCTGTTCGTGATCGTCACCGAGTACAACCGCCGCATCCAGGGTTTTCTCGTGAGTGGGGTCGATCGCATCGTCAACATGAACTGGGAGCAGATCAAGCCGCCACCGAAGGGGATCGGCAATGACAACTACCTGACGGCGGTTACCAACGTCGACAACGAGCTGGTCGAGATCATCGATGTCGAGAAGGTGATGGGTGACGTCATCGGCGAGGCGACCGGCCTCTCCGAAGCGATGGCGGCCACCAGCATTCCGCCGCAGGAAAAACATGTTCTGTTCGTTGATGATTCCCTGATGGCGCGCAAGCAGATCCAGCGAGTGCTGGACCAGTTGGGACTCAAATACATTCAGGCCACGAATGGTCGGGAGGGGCTGGAGGTCCTGCAGAAGTACCTCGCCGAAGGCCAACGGGTGCAGGATCACATCTCCATGGTGCTGTCGGATGTCGAGATGCCGGAGATGGACGGCTACACGCTCTGCAAGAAGATCAAGGAGGACGACCGCCTGCGCGGGCTGACGGTGGTGCTCCACACGTCACTCTCGGGGACTTTCAACAGCCAGACCGTCAAACGGGTAGGTGCGGACAACATGCTCGCCAAGTTTGCGCCCGATGAACTGGGGCGGGCGATCCTGCAGGGCATCGGTCTGGCCGAGACCGCTACCGAAACTGCGGACGCCTGACAGGCCCACTCGAGTGCGCCTGCGAACAACCCTGAGCGGTCCGGACGAGGCCCCCACATGAAGCATGGAAGTCTTCCGGTGGCGGGCTCTCTGCCTGCCTGCCCGCCTGCCCCCGACGCGATGTCCGAGGCGGTCGCCTATCAGCAGTTCTGCGCGTTTCTCGAACGAGCGAGCGGTATCACCCTGGGCGTCGGTAAGGAATATCTGGTGAAGTCGCGGCTTTCGCGCGTGCTGGATGAGCTCGGCACGGAGCGATTGCATGATCTGGTCCGCGCATTGGAGGCCAATCGCCCCGCCAACCTACGTTTGCGTGTCATCGACGCGATGACAACCAACGAGACGCTCTGGTTTCGCGATGGCCACCCCTTCGAGTTGCTCTCCAGCCGCCTGTTGCCGGAATTCGAGGGCACCGGCAGACCCGTGGTCCGGATCTGGTCAGCGGCCTGTTCGAGCGGACAGGAGGCCTACTCCATCAGCATGGCCGTGAGCGAGTATCTGGCGCAGCATCCACGCTCGGCGCTGCCGAGGGTGGAAATCGTGGGCACGGACATCTCCCCTTCGATCCTGGCGCAGGCGCAACAAGCCGAATACGAGGACTTCGAACTCTCGCGGGGTCTGTCGCCGGATCGCCTCGCACGCTTCTTCTCCGAGGCAGGCAAGCGCAAGCGACTCCGCGATGAGGTCCGCGCACGCTGCAGCTTCAGAGAGCTCAATCTGCTGACCAGCTACACTTTGCTCGGTCGCTTCGACCTCGTCTTCTGCAGGAACGTCCTCATCTACTTCTCCCAGGAGACCAAGCAGGACATCCTGGCCCGCATCGCGCAGCAGATGCATCCGGGTGCGAGTCTGTTCCTCGGCGGCTCGGAGCCGGTGCACGGCTACGCCGACTGGTTCGAACTCCAGCGCTACCCGCGCGGAGTGCTGTACCGGCGCCGCTGAAGGCGGATGCCCCTGCCCGTGCATCGTTGCGCCGGCAGAACGGGATCCCCGCCCCCGACGATGACACGCGGGTTCGTCGTCATTCCCGCGAAAGCGGCAATCCAGTGACGTTGCGCCGTCGCTGGGGAAGGACGCGCTCGCCGCCGCCGCCTGCCCCCGAATGCTCTTGTCGGGGGCAGGGATGACGGGGGGCATGACGGAGTGTGCGGGGATGACCGTGAGAGACTTCTCATCCCGCCCGACTCGCTCGGACTGCGGACACACTGTGGTCGCAGCCAAGGTAAGCGGCAAGGCCTTGCCGGCAAGCCGGATTGCCAGTGGGCAGTCAGCTACCCGCCCCTGCATCCAACTGCCCAAACAATAAGGCCTCCAGCGCACTGAGACCAAGGCGGAACTGGTGCTGGCATGTTCGCTGCAACCTCCGCGTGGGCAGCCCCCCGGGTGCGGGCATGGAGGTTGGGTCGATGGACAAACTGTTCGGTGTGCACGACGACGCGCTGATACTGCGCTCACGGCGCAGCGAGCTGCTTGCGCGCAATCTTGCAAATGTGGATACGCCCAATTATCTCGCGCGTGATGTGGACTTCCCCTCGGTGCTCGCCGCTGCCACCGGGAACGGTGGCAGCGGCAGTGCTTCGGGCATGGCCGCGCCTTTGACCCTCGCCACGACGAGTCCCGCGCATGCGCGTGCAGGGGGGGAAGCCGACACTGGCGACTTGCTCTATCGAGTCCCCATGCAGCCCGCCATCGATGGCAACACCGTTGACGTCGATGTGGAGCGCGCAGAGTTTACCCGTAACGCATTGGCCTACGAAGCGAGCCTGCGCTTTCTGAACAGCCGCGTTCGCAGCCTCATCGGCGCGCTGAAGGGAGAATAAGGATGTCACTGCTGAAAGTATTCGATATCGCCGGCAGCGCGCTGTCGGCGCAGAGTGTGCGCCTGAACGTAACCGCTTCGAATCTGGCCAATGCGGACAGTGTGGGTTCGAGTGTGGCTACGACCTATCGTGCGCGCCAACCGGTGTTCCAGGCCATGCTAGATGAGGCCGCGTTTGCTGGAGAGCCTGCCAACGGAGGCGTACAGGTGGCGGGGATCGTAGAGAGTGATCGCCCACTCGAGCGGCGCTATCAACCAGAGCACCCGGCTGCAGACGAAGATGGCTATGTCCTCATGCCAAACGTAAGCGTGGTAGAGGAGATGGCAAACATGATCAGCGCCTCCCGAAGCTACCAAGGCAATGTCGATGTGCTGGACGCATCGAAGCAGATGCTCATCAAGACCCTGGCCCTGGGGCAATAGGCGCAGCGTCATAGGAGCTGAAATCGTATGAGCGACGCAAGAAACATCTCTGGTGCAAGTCTGGCGAGTCTCAATCTCCAGACACAGGACAAGCGCCCCAGCACACAGCTCGGCTCGGAGGATTTCCTCAAGCTGATGATCGAGCAGTTGCGCAACCAGAACCCAACCAATCCCGCCGAGAGTACGGAATTCCTGGGCCAGATGGCCCAGTTCTCGACCGTCACGGGGATCCAGGAACTGCAGCGATCTCTTGGCGGGATCGCTGCCGGGCTGCAGTCTTCGCAGGCGTTGCAGGCATCGACCATGGTGGGCCGCACGGTCGTCCTGGAGACGGACCGCTTCTCCTATCGCGGTGCGGAAGGCATGGCAGGCGCCGTGCAACTCAATCAGAGCTCGTCAGATGTGAGGCTGGGGGTGTTCAATGCCGCCGGCACGCGAGTGAAGGAGTTTAGCCTTGGTGCGGGTGGACCGGGAGAACTGGCCTTCAAGTGGGATGGGCTGGACGCCACCGGAAACCCTGCGCCACCCGGCACGTATCAGATCCGCGCCAGCGCCTTGAACGAGAATGGACAGTACGTCGCGCTCGGAACGCTACTCAATGCGCGGGTCGAGAGCGTATCGCTGCAGCCGCATGGTGCCGGCGCAGCACTGAACCTGGCTGGCTTTGGCCCTATGGACATGAGCGCCGTGCGCCGAGTGATCTAGTGGAACGGGATCGAGCGCGCTCTGATGTGAATGCGGGTGTGCGCTCGGTGCCTTGATGTGCTCAGGTTATCTGATGTTTCGGTCTGATCGTGGCCGAGAACAATAGCGAGGAGAGACTCATGACCTTCGAAGTGGCAGTCAGTGGCCTCAGAGCCGCCAACCAGCAGCTCAAGGTGATTGGAAACAATGTTGCAAACACCGGAACGACTGGTTTCAAGCTGTCGCGAGCGGAGTTCGGTGATGTCTTCGCCGTGGGCAATCTTGGCATTTCACGCAATGCCACCGGCAGCGGTGTTACGACGCAGCGCGTTTCCCAGCAATTCGTACAGGGCAACTTGAGCTTCACCGACCGCACGCTGGACTTCGCCATAAACGGCAATGGATTTTTCGTGCTCGACAATGGTGGCGAACGGTTGTTCAGCCGTGCGGGCGCCTTCGGCACGGATGCCAATGGCTTTGTCGTCAATCCGCTCGGCCATCGGCTTCAAGGGCACGGTGTGGATGCGAATGGCAACGTCATCGGCGTGCTGGGAGATCTTCAGGTGCCGGTGGGAGAACAGGCTCCGCGGGCATCGACCATGCTGACGAGCCGATTGAACCTCAACGCCAATGACCGTGTCTTCGACCCCGCGGATCCTGCAACTCCGCCCTTCGATGCGAACAATGCCAACACGTTCAATTATCAGACTTCCACCAATGCCTTCGATTCACTCGGGAATGCATTGCTGGTGACCTCCTACTACCGGAAGACGGGTGCTTC
Organism: Proteobacteria bacterium UBA664; assembly: GCA_002299125.1. Classification (GTDB taxonomy): domain Bacteria; phylum Pseudomonadota; class Gammaproteobacteria; order UBA7966; family UBA7966; genus UBA7966. The sequence continues at coordinate 12,197 of DBNU01000041.1, read as the reverse complement.
CAGTTGGGAGACCTTCCAGTTCGTCGATGGTGTGCAGCGGGCCGGACCAACTGCGCTCACCTTCGGTACCAACGGTGCCCTGGCCACGCCGCTCGGTGGCACGATCACGATCCCGCCGTTCACGCCGACCGGGGCGGATCCCATGAACCTCACGTTGAATCTCGCCGGAACGACACAGCGGGGCTCCGGATACGCAGTGTTCGTCAATGCGGCAGACGGCTTCCCGAGCGGCCAGCTCACCGGCATCGAGGTCGATCAACAGGGTGTGCTGCTCGCTCGCTACACCAACGGTCAGTCCTCAGTGTTCGGGCAGGTCACGCTCGCGGACTTTGCCAACACTCAGGGGCTCGCGCCGGCCAGTGACACCTCCTGGGTCGAGACGTTCTCCTCCGGCCCACCGCTCATCGGAGCGCCGGGTTCGTCAACTCTGGGACTGGTGCAGTCGGGCGCGTTGGAGGAATCCAATGTGGATCTCTCCCAGATGCTGGTAAACCTCATCATCGCCCAGCGCAATTTTCAGGCGAATGCGAAGGTCATCTCGACCGGCGACAACATCACCCAAGCATTGATCAACATCCGCTGATCAATCTGAGATCACGAGGGGATTCTCGACAATGGATCGCATGCTCTATCTGGCGATGTCCGGAGCACGTCAGACCCTGGTTGCGCAAGGTGCGGTCAGCCACAATCTGGCCAATGCCTCGACCACCGGTTTTCGCGCTGACCTCGAGCAGTTCCGTGCCATGCCGGTCTTCGGTGATGGCCTGCCGACGCGGGCCTTTGCGCTGGAGGAGCGTCCGGGCTTCGATCTGCGTCCCGGGGTAGTGCAGCACACCGGCAACCCACTCGATGTCGCCATCCAGGGGCCAGGCTGGATTGCCGTGCAGACGCCAGACGGCGGTGAGGCCTACACGCGAGCAGGTGATCTGCGTCTTGGTACCGGTGGGTTGCTGGAGACCTCCCGAGGCGATCTCGTGCTTGGCAACGAGGGTCCCATTGCCATTCCCCCAGCGGAGTCGGTCACGCTGGCACCGAACGGCAGCATCACCATCCGTCCAGTCGGCGAGCAGCCTAACGTATTGGTCTCCGTCGATCGCCTGCGGCTGGTCAATCCCGCCTCCGCTGACCTGGAGAAAGGCGCGGACGGGCTCTTCCGGTTGCGCCCGGGGCTCCCGCCCGTTGCGGCGGACGCCTCGGTGCAGGTTGAGCCGGGAGCCGTCGAGGCAAGCAATGTCAGCACCGTCGATGCGTTGGTGCGGATGATTGAGCTGGGTCGGAAATTTGAGACTCAACTCCGGATGATGCGCACCGCGCAGGAGAATGATGCGCGCAGTGCCCAGATGCTGCAGATGCCGGCCTGAGAACCTGGCGCGACCCAGTATCGGCATGATCGAGTGCGGCATGGATTCTGCTTATTCAGCGCATGGTCATTCCGCAGCCACCTGACCAAGACGCCTTACGGAGCATGTGATGGAACCCGCCCTCTGGATTGCCAAGACCGGCCTCGATGCGCAACAGACGCGCATGGCGGTCACCGCGAACAATCTCGCGAACGTCAGCACGACCGGCTTCAAGCGCGGGCGCGCCAACTTCGAAGACCTGCTCTACCAGACCGTGCGCCAACCGGGCGCATTCCAGTCGCAGATCAACCTGCTGCCTTCCGGTTTGATGACGGGTACCGGTGTCAGGATTGTGGCGACCGAGAAGCTATTCACCCAGGGCAATTTGCAGCAGACCGATAATTCCCTCGATATGGCCATCCAGGGGCGTGGGTTTTTCCAGGTCTTGTTGCCCGATGGCACGCAAGGCTTCACCCGGGATGGGTCCTTCGAGGTGAACCAACTCGGATTGCTGGTGACATCTGCCGGCTATGAGGTGCAACCGCCGGTGACCGTTCCCCCCGAGACGCTCAGTATCACGGTGGGTTCCGACGGCACCGTCACGGCCTTGCCGGCCGGCAATCCTCAGCCACAGCAGATTGGCGCGATCCAGTTGGCAGACTTCATCAATCCAGGCGGCTTGCAGCCGATCGGTGAGAACTTGTTCCGTGAGACTGCTGCTTCCGGCAACCCCCTCTTCGGGCAGCCCGGTCTGCAGGGGCTGGGCACCGTCATCCAGGGATCGCTCGAGGCCTCCAACGTGAACGTGGTCGAAGAGCTCGTGAACATGATCGAGACCCAGCGGGCCTATGAAATGAACTCCAAGGCGATTTCGACCACCGACCAGATGCTTGCCTTCGTTAGCAACAACCTCTGAGGTGGCTCAAGTCATGCTGATCCGATCTGACGAACGACGGCTGCCGTGGTTGCTGACGCTAGCGATCGCAGCCATCAGCGGTTGCACCGGCGCACCGCGTCGGGACCCGGAGTTCGCCGTCGCTCTGCCGCCGGCCAGTAGCCATCTGCAACCGGCCTACAACGGGGCCATTTTTCAGACGGGCAGCATGGTTTTCCTCTTTGAGGACGTGCGCGCGCGGCGTGTCGGTGACGTGCTCACCGTCCGCATGGTCGAGAACACCATCTCATCCAAGAGTCAGGGCTCATCACTCGAGAAGAGCACCTCGAGCAACATCGAGGAGCCAACCCTGCTCGGTACTCAGGTACAGTACGACGTGCCAGGCTTTCTCCCTCTTGCCGAGCACAACAATCGGGGTCTTGCCTCCAACTTCGCGTCCAATCACGATTTCCAGGGGGCGAGCGACGCCACACAACGCAATAGCCTCCGCGGTGACATCACCGTCACGGTGGCGGAGGTGTTGCCTAATGGGCACCTCTTCGTGCGCGGTGAGAAACGCCTCAATCTCACCGAGGGCAACGAGTACGTGAAACTCTCGGGGATCGTGCGTCCGAACGACATCTCACCCGACAACAGTGTGCATTCGACACGCCTGGCAGACGCGACGCTGGTCTACGCCGGCGACGGCCAAGGCGCTGGTGCTACCCGGCTCGGTTGGCTTGCGCGCTTCTTCACCAGCGCACTGTTGCCCTTCTGAGGCGTCCCCTGCGTTACGCCATGACGAACCGAGCAATCTTCGGCTAGGCGCACGCCGCTCTGCCTGAAGCCAGCCAAGAGCCCTTTCCCCGCCTGCTGTCGGGTCGACGGGGCTCCCGGGCGTGCCCGCAGGCGTGCTCAAACTGGCGCACGCCCCATCACCCCTCGCAACACCATGATCCTCACATCTTCCCTGCCTGAACGGGGATGACGACATCTGACGCATAGGATTGAGATGTCAGGTGAAGGCTGCGCATCCTCCAGCCGAGTTGGCGGCGCGCGGATGCCGCCCCGCCCCACTCGCGGGTGCGGCGACAGGCATTTGCGTCTGCCGGAGCGGCAAGGGTCTGCCGGCATGTGTGCATCGTATTCGCCGGGCACCGAGCAACGTGATGAGTCGTCATGCGTTTCCTTGATGGCACGTGACATGCAGGACTCATCGCATGCCATTCTGGAGACACCGCATGCGTTGTTCCGCCAAGCTCACGCTGATGTCCATTCTCGCCTTATCGCTCGTATTACCGACGGCGCAGGGCGAACGCATCAAGGACATCGCGGACATTGCCGGCGTACGCGAGAACCAGCTCATCGGCTATGGCCTCGTGGTGGGACTCGCCGGCACGGGCGATCAGACCATCATGACGCCCTTCACCAATCAGGGCTTGCGCAACATGCTCAATCAGCTCGGGATTGTTCTTCCGAACAACTTCAATCCGATGCTGAGGAACCTTGCCGGTGTGATGGTGACGGCGTCATTGCCAGCCTTCGCCAAGCCCGGTCAGACCATTGATGTCACGGTTTCGTCTGTCGGCACTGCCAGGTCGCTCCGTGGCGGCCTCCTGCTCATGACGCCGCTCAAAGGGGCAGACGGTTCCGTCTATGCCGTGGCCCAGGGCAACCTCGCAGTGGGCGGCTTTGGTGCTGATACGCCCGATGGGTCGAGCGTCACGGTGAACATCCCGAGTACCGGGCGCATTCCCAACGGGGCGACGGTCGAACGCATGGTGGCCAGCCCCTTCGCAGAATCGCAAGGGCTCGTCTTCAATCTCAAGCGTGCGGACTTCACTACCGCCTCACGCATGGTATCCGCCATCGAGTCGCGTTTTGGGGCAGGCAGCGCACGCGCGTTGGATGCCACATCGGTCCAGGTCGCAGCGCCCATGGATATTGCGCGCCGGGTTACCTTCGTATCAGAGATTGAGGGGCTGGAACTCGATCCAGATGATGCCGCAGCACGCGTGGTGGTGAATTCGCGCACCGGCACGGTGGTCATCGGGCGCAAGGTGCGGGTCAAGGCCGCTGCGATCAGTCACGGCAGCCTGACGGTCACCATCGCGCAGGACCCAGTGATCTCCCAGCCGGGGCCGTTGGCCGGTGGTACCACGGTGGTCGTGCCTCGCTCGCAGATCGAGGTTACCGAGGAAGACAGCCGCATGTTCCTCTTCGAGCCCGGTGTGGAACTGGGTGACATCGTGGAGGCTGTGAACAGTGTGGGTGCGGCACCCGGGGATCTGGTTGCCATCCTTGAGGCTTTGAAACAGGCGGGTGCATTGTCAGCCAGCCTGGAGGTCATCTGAGCCATGACCTTGGCTGCGAACGCGCGCTACTACACCGACCTTGCCGGACTCGGGGACCTGCGGCGTCAGGCACGCCAGGATCCGACAGCGGCTCGTAAGGAAGTGGCCCGTGAGTTCGAGGCGATGTTCGTGCAGATGATGCTGGAGCGCATGCGCGAGGCCATGCCGGCCACGGAAGACGAGTACCTTGGGCAGGGTGGGGCACTCTATCGGGACCTGCTCGACAAGCAGGTGGCGATCGAGATCTCCAAAGCAGGTGGGATCGGCTTTGCCCGCCAGATCGAGTCGGCGCTTGGTCTGCGCGACACGTCCCTGTTTCCAGCACCAATGGAGGCCCCCGGTGACGACCTACAGCAGTCTCCGTCATTGCGCATGCCCCAGATCCCGGACGCAGCAGCGCGTGAATGGGCTGCGAGTCAGGCCCTTATGCGTGTACAGCAGTCACTCGAGGTGGCGGATCCATTCAATGGACGGATCTCCGGCACACCTGCTGCAACAGGCCCCTTCCAGCATGAAGAAGCTGCTCCTGGCGTCGCGCTCGTCGGCCAACCGGTGGGTCCCTTCCAATCTCCCGAGCACTTCGTGAGGACCTTGCATGCAGACGCGCGCTCGGCTGCAGCCGCATTGGGCACTGCTCCGGATGTGCTGCTGGCGCAGGCGGCCCTGGAGACGGGCTGGGGTCGTCACCTGATCCATGGGCAGGGCGGACGCCCGAGCTACAACCTCTTTGGCATCAAGGCCGATGCGCGCTGGCAGGGACCGACGGTGGAAGTGACCACCACTGAGTACCGACATGGGCATGCGGTAAAGGAGCAGGCCAAGTTCCGTGCCTATGCCAGTTACGGCGAAAGCTTTCGCGATTACGTCGCCTTTCTGCAAGGCAACCCGCGCTACACGAAGGCGCTTGCGTTGAGTGATCGCCCGCAGCAGTTCATGCGGGCCTTGCAGCAGGCGGGCTATGCCACCGATCCACAGTACGCGAGCAAGGTGGCGGCCGTCATGCGCGCCGACGCCTTTGCGGCTGGACCCGAGCTGGCGACGCAGACGAGGTAAACGGCCATGGTCGCACTCTTCGAAACCGGGGTTTCGGCGCTTCTCGCCTCGCAGCGGGCACTCGCCACCACTGGGCACAACATCAGCAACGTCAATACGCCAGGTTTTTCACGTCAGCGCGTGAGTCTGACAACCCGCGACGCCCAGCTCGATGAGGGTGGCTTCCGTGGCGCAGGCGTGCAGGTGGCGAGTATCGACCGCCTGGTCGACCAGTTCGTGACTGAGCACCTGCGTACCGCGACCACCAATGCGGCGCATGCGGGCGAACTGTCCCGCAATCTCAGGGAACTGAACAATCTGTTGGGCGATTCCGCCTCCGGCGTGTCGTCAGCGCTCGGCAGCCTCTTTGGAAGCATCGGCGATCTGGCGGCCGACCCATCCTCGCAAGCGGTGCGGGGCGTGGTCATCGACACCTTGCAAGGGGTCGTGCACCGCTTCAATGGTCTGGGTTCCCGTCTGGCTGAGCTTGAGCAGTCGGTTAATGCGGGCATCATCACTGCTGTCGGCGACATGAACGAGATTGCCCGTGCCCTCGCCACGCTCAATTCCGAGATTTCCCGGCAGACGGCGCGTTCCAATTCAGGAGCGCCAAATGATCTGCTCGATCGGCGTGACGAACTTTTGCGGGAGCTAGCGCAGTTCACCCGCGTGGATGCTCGCGCGGATGCGCGAGGCATGGTCGATGTCAGTGTCGGCAATGGGCTGAGCCTCGTCAGTGGCAACCGTGCGATTCTGCTTGAGACACTCCCGGACGTGTACGACCCGAGTCGGGTCGAGGTCGCTTACGTAACCAACGGGACACCCGCAGCGATCTCCGGACTACTGCAGGGAGGGCGCCTCGCAGCGATGTATGAATTCCAGCGTGAGGCATTGATCCCCACACGCAGGGAACTAGGCAGGAGCGCTGTTGCGTTGCAGGAGGTGCTTAACACACAGCACCGCCAGGGGATGGACTTCAACGGCAATCTCGGCCGGGATCTTCTCGCGGTGTCGCCCCCGACCACACAGGGTGCGGCAGGCAATACGGGCACCGTCTCGCTGGCATTTGCCATCGGCGGTTCGTCGGCCCTGACCGGGGACGAGTACGGCCTTGACTATGACGGAGCGAATTTCACCCTGAGGAATCTCGTTCGTGGCACCTCGACGGTGTTGGGGGCCGCGAGCGCGGGCCCATTCACCTTTGATGGCGTCACGCTGACCGTTGGAGCGGCGCCAGCGGCGGGAGACAGTTGGCGATTGACCCCGACCCTCGGAGCTGCCGAGGGGTTGCGGAGCGTCGGACTGCGCCCGGCTGAACTGGCTGCGGCGCTGCCGATCACCACAGCGCAAGGGATCTCCAATGTCGGCGACGCGCGCATCAGCGGCGGTGAGGTGCGGGACCCAGGCGATCTGTCCTTGCTTACCACCGTCAACATCGTGTTTGACAGTCCCTCGACGTACCGGATCAACGGTACGGGTCCATCCATTGCCTTCGCAAGCGGAGGTAACATCGATCTGAATGGGTGGCGGGTCCAGGTAGCGGGAAGCCCTCGCAGCGGCGATGTCTTCACCATCTCCCGGAACCTGAGTGGGGCGAGTGATGCCCGCAACGCCGTGAACATGACCGAGATCGAACGTCGCCGCATTCTCGATAACGGTACCAGCACCCTGAGCGAGGCCTATGCCAGCACAGTGAGTCGCAATGGCTCGCGACAGCGACAAGGCGAAATTGCGCAGCGGGCGCTGGAGACCGTGCTCGAACGCAGTGTCTCCCGTCAGCAGGAGGTGTCTGGCGTGAATCTGGACGAGGAGGCGGCAAACCTGATGCGATTCCAGCAGGCCTATCAGGCAGCGGCTCAGGTCATACGTGCGGCCGACACGGCATTCCAGGCGCTCATCAACGCGACCCGAGGCTGATTCAGGTGAGAATCTCCACTGCCCATTTCTTCGAATCTGGAAAGCAGAACATACACGCGCGGCAGGCCGATCTCATGCGCGTACAGAATCAGCTCGGAAGCGGTAAACGGTTGCTCGCGGCGGCCGATGACCCGGCGGCTACCCAGCGTTTGATTGGTGTTGATGAGGCGCTGTCACGTCTCAGCCAGTTCGAACGGAATGCCAATGCGACAAGTGCCCGTCTCTCCATTCAGGACAGTCTGCTCACCTCGGCTTCCGGTACCTTGCAGCGCGTGCGCGAACTGGTACTGCAGGGGCGAAGTGGAACGCTCTCCAATGCGGATAGGCGCTTTATCGCTACCGAGGTGCGCGCTCGTCTCGAGGAGCTGGTGCAGATCGCCAACGGCACGGATGCCAACGGCGACTATCTGTTCGCTGGTCACAGCGGGAATCAGACTCCTTTCCAACTGTCGCCCAGTGGTACGGTGGCATTCGTCGGCGATCAAGGTGTACGCGAGATGCCCATCTCTGATGGCAGGCGCATAGCTGATGCGGATAGCGGATTCAGCGTCTTCCAGGACATTCGCGGCGGCAATGGGCGCTTCGCCTTGCTCGCGCACACGGCCAATGCCGGAACCGGTGTAGTAGATGCCGGCGAAGTCACTGATCCTGCAGTATGGGCCGGACGGTCGCTGGATGTGGTTTTCAGCGCCCCCGGAACAATGGATGTCATCGATGTTGCAACGGGGACTCCGGTGGCGACCGGAATGGCCTTCAACACCGGAGCCGCCATCGAGGTGGCCGGTGTGCGGCTGAGGATAACGGGCGATCCGTCCACGAGTGACCGCTTCGAGATTCGCCCGAGCCAGGCAACGCCGGCCTTCGACACCCTGCGACGTACCGCTGAGGCGCTCGAGTCAGGGTTTTCGGACCCTGCCTCTCAGGCGGCGTTCAATAACGCGATGAACCGTAGTCTGCTCGATTTGGATAACGCGATCGAGAGGATCCTCGAAGTGCAGACGTCGGTCGGGTCGCGTCTGAATGCCATCGATACCCAGCAACGGATCAATGAGGATGTAAAGCTGCAACTCGAGACCAGTCGCTCGGGACTGGAAGATCTCGATTATGTTGAGGCATCCATTCGCCTGAACCAGCAGATGGTCGCGCTGCAGGCGGCACAGCAGGCCTTCGTGCGCACAAGTGAGCTCAATCTTTTCGCCTTGCTCTGATGACGGCACGCATCTTGTATCTAATGCAGCAAGAAAGGATTCAGCGGTGTGCCGGCAAGCCATTGCCGGCCGCCGGAAGGCACTTCGGACCGCCCCGCATGCGGCCACGAACAAGCGTAGGCGTCGCGGCAGGACTGCACGGCGTCGCCGCGAACCGTGATATGACGATGATGGATAACCGGGATATTCAAGAGGAGTAGCCGACATGGCCCAGGTCATCAATACCAATACGCTTTCGCTCAATGCACAGCGCAATCTGAACCGAACCACCAACGACCTTGGTGTGACCATTCAGCGCCTCTCGTCCGGTCTGCGCATCAACAGTGCGAAGGACGACGCAGCGGGACTTGCGATTGCGACGCGCATGAGCGTACAGATCAATGGGCTTGGCGTCGCAATCCGCAATGCGAACGACGGGATCTCGATCTCGCAGACAGCGGAAGGCGCGATGGAGGAGCTCACGCGAGCGCTCACGCGGGCGAACGACCTCGCGCTTCAGGCGGCCAGCTATAACACGGATGTCGATCGCAATTCGCTCAACCAGGAAGTCACTCAGATCATCGATGAGCTTTCCCGAGTTGTGAATCAGACGCGGTTCAATGGCCAGAAGCTGCTCGCAGGTGGCTTCAGTGCTGATATTCAGCTTGGCACGAGTATCAATGAGACTGTCAATGTGAGCGTTGGCAATCTTTCCCCCACCGTGCTGGGCGTGGCCTCGAGCTACCAGCAGGTGAGTGCGCTGACCGCAGCCCAGCTTGCTGATCGTATCCGCAATGCGCAGGACACCCACTTCGTCGGCGGTACCAGTACGCTCAACGGTGTCGCGCTCCCCGCGACGCCGACCAATGCGCCGAGTCAGGTGAAGATCAATGCCATCAATTCCGTGTCGGGCAGCAGTGGGGTGACGGCGTTCAGCTTCGGCAATGCGGCGGTTGCCAGTACCAACGTCACGGATGCCAACGCGACCGGCGCGGGACAGAACATCGGCAATGGGGCACTGGTCATCAATGGTGTGGCGATCAACGGCAACGGCCCGGGCACCAATCTCACAGCGCTGGTAGCCAACATCAATGCCGTGGCTGCCCAGACCGGTGTGACTGCCGTGGTGGAGAACGGTGCGGCTGCCGACCAGAGTCGACTCGTGCTGCTGAACCGCTCGGGAGCAGCCATCTCGGTCACGGTGAATGATGCCGCAACCGCCAGCGTCACTGGCTTCGCCAGCGGCACCTCCACCGTGGACGCAGGTGCCAACGGTGCCATCATTCTGAATCAGGAGATCAATGCGACCACCGTCAATTTCGATGGTGCGGCGACCGGCCAGGCCATCACCGGCGTATCCGGGGCCAGCTTCCTGCTCTCCAATGCGCCAGTGAATGCCATGCGCATCACGGATACTGCGTCGGCCAATCTGGCCCTGCTGTCATTCCAGTCAGCCATCGACCAGTTGAGCAGCGAACGGGCGGTGCTGGGCGCGAAGATGAACCGCTTCGAGTCCACCATCCGCAATCTGGAGAACGTGCGCGAGAACATTTCCGCCGCCCGTAGCCGGATCCAGGATGCGGATTTTGCCGTCGAGACGGCCAATCTCACGCGTACCCAGATCCTCCAGCAGGCGGGTACTTCGATGGTGGCGCAGGCCAACCAGCTCCCGCAGAACGTTCTGGCGTTGTTGCAGGGGGGGTGAGTCTCTGCCCATCCCGCAGTAGCTTGATGGATAGAGGGGCCCGTCGTGTGCGCGTACGACAGGCCCTTTTTCTTGGGCGCGTCGGCGGATCCGGTGGTTTTTCAAGCCCCCACCCCGGTACCTCAGTTCCGCGACACAACTCGGTAGCGGGCGGATCGCTGCATGGGTCTCTCCCGCGGGCGGAGGGGCCTCGATCCGCGTGAGGTGTCGCGACGTGTGCGGGACTCAGCCCTGCCGCGGTGCGGCACTTCGTCACACATGCGGCAAGCACGCGCCGCTGCGGCTAAAGCCTGCCGGGGCTACGGTCGCTAGCATCTCCGGAGGCGGTGAATGCTCGATTCACGGGCGTGTCCGCTATTGAACCTCATCCCCTGTGACCGCCGGCTCCGGGCGGACAGGGCCGGAGTATTGCCATGGCCCAGGTCATCAACAGCAACATCCTTTCGCTCAATGCACAGCGCAACCTGAATCGCTCGTCGAGCGCGCTGACCACCACGATTCAGCGCCTCTCGTCGGGTCTCAGGATCAACTCGGCCAAGGACGACGCCGCCGGGCTCGCCATCGCCACCCGCATGACCACGCAGGTCAATGGGTTGACAGTCGCCATCCGCAATACCAACGACGGCATCTCCATCGCCCAGACGGCCGAAGGGGCCATGGACGAGATGGTGCGCTCGCTGGTTCGGGCCAACGACCTCGCCCTGCAGGCAGCCAGCTACAACACCGATACCGACCGCGCCTCCATCAACCAGGAGGTGCAGCAGCTCAAGGAAGAGTTCAACCGTATCACCAGCCAGACCCGCTTCAACGGCCAGTTGCTGCTCACGGGTGGCTTCAGCGCCAACATCCAGGTCGGCACGACCGTGAACGAGACCCTGAATGTCTCCGTCAGCAACCTCTCGGCCAACAACCTGGGTCTGGCCTCCAGCTACTCGGCGGTCAACTCACTGACCAACGCGGATCTGGCGGACCGCATCCGCAATGCGCAGGACGGTACGCTGACTGCCGGCACCAGCACCGTGAATGGGGTGGCGCTGGCATCGACCTTCGCGGCCAACTCGACGAGCACGGGCAAGGTGGCGGCTATCAATGCGATCAGCGCCCAGAGTGGTGTCACGGCCTTCTCCTTCGGCAACGCCTTGGTAGCGACCACCAACGTGACGGATGCCAATGCCACCGGTGCCGGTGGTCTGACCGTCGGCAACAATGCCATCACCCTCAATGGAGTGAACATCAACGGAAGCGGTCCGCTGACGACGATGGATGACCTCATCACGAGTATCAATGCCGTATCCAACCAGACCGGGGTCACGGCCGTACGGGAGGCCACGGCCACAGCGGGTGAGAGCCGTCTCGCCTTGGTGAACCGTAGTGGCTCAGCCATCTCGTTGACCGTCAACGATGCCAACGCGGCCACCATCACCGGCTTTGCTTCGGGGACCAACTCCGTCGCGGCTGGCGAGAACGGTGCCATCGTGCTCAACCAGAACCTGAATTCGACCAACATCAACTTCAACACTGCCGGGACCGGCAGCGCGATCACGGGTGTGGCTGCGGCCGCGACGACGCTGACCAACGAGTCGGTGCAGAACCAGACGGTCAACAGTGCCGCTTCCTCCAACCTCGCCCTGCTGACCTTCCAGCGCGCGATTGACCAGATCAACAGCGAGCGCTCGGTGCTGGGTGCCAGCCTCAATCGCTTCGACTCGGTCATCCGCAACCTCGAGAACGTGCGCGAGAACATTTCGGCCGCCCGCAGCCGCATTCAGGACGCGGACTTCGCCGTGG
>DBNU01000077.1 GCA_002299125.1 Proteobacteria bacterium UBA664 | reverse complement strand
TCATGCCCTGCTGGCCGACCACAACCAGGGTGCGGAACGCCCGCAGGCGCAGCGGTTGAGCCAGCGCGGCCAGAGCTCGGATCGCAGCTTGTTCATCCATACTTCAACGATGATGGAAGTAATGGCGTGCGTCAATCTGGTGGGGCCGCAAAGCTGTGACTGCGGGGAATTGCGCACACCGTCATCAATGAGGTTGGGCTTTCGGTTTCAGCCGGCCAAGAGAGCCTGCCGGCGTTGGCCAGGGAGATCAGCAGCGAATTGCGGGAAGCCACAGCAGCGTTACACGGGTGGATCAAGGCCCTGGAGCCGCGGGAACGGATTCAGCCACCGCACTGAAGGCACAGATCCCCTGGGTGTGATTTCTGGCCTTATCCCGCCTGCCCCCGAGAACCCTTGTCGGGGGTGGGAGAGACGGTGAACCGTCACAGCTGCGCCCACGTTCGTAGAAAAAAACTGAGGATCGTCACTTTACTGCTTGAACTATAAAGACAGTTCGACGATATTTGAGGCGGAGTCCAACCGGAAGACCGCGCTTGAGCCAGACGCCGTCCCCATCGCCGAGACTGCTGCACCGCTTGCAGCGAGGACTGGCGCGTCTGGCCGAGGCCGAAAGCGAGTCCGGCCTGCTGCGCGTGCTCGACGAATTTCTGCAGCAACTGCCTGGCATCGCCTGCGCCATGCTGACAGTGGTCGACCACCTGGGCCGCTCGACCGGCAAGGCGCTGGCGTCGACCCACAACCGTACTTGGCTCCTCGCCCTGCCAGCCGGCGACCCGGCCGGAGCGGTGGCGGCACGGGCGGCACTCCACGCGCTGCCGCCTATCGAGTTTCCCATCCGCCAGGGCTTGAGCGGCATGCTCTGCGTGTACTCGGATCCGACGCGCCCGCGTTCCGCGGCCGTCGACTCGGCCCTGCTGGACGCCCTGCGTATCGTCACCCTGACCTACGGCGCGCATCTCGCCCGGCTGGGTCATGGACTCGGCACCCTATCCTTGGTCAGGACGCCGACCGATGCCGTTGCGCCGCCGCAGGATGCAGTCTTTCCAGGAGATTCGCTCGGCACGACGTCTGTTCAATTGGCAGCAACCGTGGGCAAGCCGACGCTGTCGATGTTGCCGACGATCGCGCGCCAGCCCGGCCGACTGCTCGAACGTCAGCATTTCCTGCGTGCGGTAGATGCGCATCTGCAAGACACCGACTGTGTGGAGGCGGCGCTGCTGCGGGTGGATCTGGTGCAGCGCGCGAGCGACCTTGAGTGCAACGTCGAAAGCCATCTACCGCCCCGCGATGCCATGGAGTCGCTCTCCCTGGCACTGCCCGAGGGTCTGCCGGCGGCCTGCCTGAAGTCCGGGGAGTTTGCCCTGCTGCTTGCCCCGGCCTTGCTGCGCACCGAGGGCGCCCCGCATTCGCTCGAACACATCGACCGGCAGGTGCGTGCCCTGATCAGCGCGCGGGTGCGCGAACTCGCCCTGCACGCGACCTTCACCTCGGCCCTGTGGCCCCGGGATGGCGTGGACGCCGTCGCCCTGATCCGGCATGCCCGGGCACAGTCACAGCCAGCCACAAGCACGGATGACGCGATCGCCAATCGGGCGCTTGATCGGGCCGAGCGGGTGAGCATGGAATCGGAATTGCACCGACTGCTGCAAACCGGCGCGGTCAGTGAGGAGATGCGCGTCGTCTATCAGCCGCAGGTCGGTCTGGTCGATATGCGGCTCTGTGGCGTTGAAGCGCTGTTGCGCTGGCGCAGCCCGCGTTTCGGTGAGGTCGCACCATCGGTCTTCGTTCCCATCCTTGAGGAGAGCGGGCTCATCGTGCCGGTGGGTGAGTGGATGCTCCGACAGGCCTGTTCGCAGGTGCGTCGCTGGGCGAAGCAGGGTGTGACCGTGCGGCGGCTGGCGGTGAATCTCTCTGCCAGCCAGCTTCGGGCACCGGCCATTGCGCGCACCCTTGAGAAGATCTTGGCTGATACCGGCCTCATGGCCTCCTGCCAGCTCGAGGTGGAGGTTACCGAGTCCACGCTCATGAGTGATGCCGAGGTCATGGGCGACCTGCTGCGCAGCCTGACGGATCTCGGTGTGCGGGTGGCGGTGGACGACTTCGGCCGCGGCACCTGCGCGCTCGGCTGGCTGGAGTCCTTCCCCATCTCCGGCATCAAGGTCGATCCGCTCTTTCTCGGCGAGCTCGATGGTAATCCCGATCATGCGCAACTCGCCCGAGCCATGTTCGATCTCGGGCGTGCGCTCAATCTGCGGGTCTCCGCCGAGGGGGTGGAGACGGCCTCGCAACTGGCCTTCATCCGCTCCAATGGTTGCGAGGAGGCGCAGGGCTTTTATCTGGCCCGCCCACTGGAGGCGGAGCATTTTGTTGCCGGCACCAGCCACGCCTTCCACTGATCGCCGGGTAGCCGATCCTGCCGTCGCGATCTACGTCGCGGGCGCCTGTCTCTACGCGACGGCGCTGGTCGTGGCGAACATGATCGGGGTGAAGCTGTTTCGCTTCGAGCTGCCGCTGGGCGCGCTCGGCAGCCTGCCGGTCGAGCATACCGCCGGGATGCTCGCCTTCCCGATCACCTTCGTGCTCACCGATCTGCTGAACGAGTACTACGGTCGGCACGCCACCCGGCGGGTGGTGTACCTCGCCTTTCTGATGGCCTGTCTCGCCTGGCTTCTGGTCGCAGCGGCACGTGCATTGCCGATCCTTGAAGGGGTACCGGGCACGGCGGATGCCGCGAGCTTCGAGGTGGTCTTCGGCTCGGCGAGCCTGATGTACGTGGCCTCGGTCCTCGCCTTCCTGCTCGGTGGCCTGTTGGATGTCTTTCTCTTTGGCGTGTTCAAGCAGTTGACCGGCGGGCGGCACATCTGGTTACGCGCCACGGGCAGCACGGTCATCTCGCAGCTTTTCGACAGCCTCGTAGTCACCTGGCTCTATTTCAGCATCCTGCCCGCATTACTCGGGCAGCCGGTACTCGCTGCTGCACACGTGCTGCAGATCGCCTTGACCGGTTACGTGCTGAAGTTCGTACTGGCCGTGCTGCTGACTCCGGCCATTTACCTCGGGCGCGCGATCATCGCCCGGCAGGGACTGTCAGCGCTCAGCGTCGGTGCCTGAACCTGCCGCAACGGGTGCCGGTGCCGCCGTTCCTCCATGCGGCACGCGTCGCAGACCGGTCAGGTCGTAACCCTGGGTGACGAGCCAGTCGGTGAGCATCCCCAGGTCGGCCTCGGACAGCGTGGGCGTACGCGCCATCACCCAGACATAGTCTCGGGCGCTGCGCACGATGACCACGTGTTGGTAGTCCGGATCGAGTCGGCCGACGATGTACTCCGCGCGGAAGGGCCAGATGAACTGCATGTCCCACACCGCATTACCGGTACCAGGTCGTACGAAACCGGTGGCGTGGTAGACCGTGCGCTCAGCGTCCGGCGCGCCTTCGCGGAAGGAGAAGGTGGTGGCGATGCTGCCATCCGGGTTGAGCTCGTAACGCTCGATGGCGTCTTCGGCCTCGGTCTCGATGAAGGTCGGTATGTGCGCGATCACATACCAATCGCCCATGAAACGATCGAGGTCCACCTCTGAAACCCGTTCGATGGGCGGATGTGTGGCGCAGGCCCCGAGGCCTGCAAGCAGTGGGAGCAGAACAAGGCGCGATCGCCAACGACCGGAGATAAAAGTCATGGCCCGGAGACCCACCGGGACAGCCGATGTTCCCGGCTGCAAGCCGTGCGCGGAATGCCTGCCCTCGCACGCAGGCGAGGGCAGGCGCATGACGACCGCTCAGCCGCCGGCCATCTGCCGCAGCATGTACGGCAGCACGCCGCCGTGCAGGTAGTACTGCCACTCCACCGGCGTGTTGATGCGCACCACCGCCCGGAAGGTGGTGGTGTCACCAGCGGCCTTGCGCGCGTGTACCGTCACTTCGGTGGCGCCCTCGGTGAGGCCCTCGATGTCGAAGACCTCGCTGCCGTCGAGGCCGAGGCTCGCCGCGTTCTCACCGGCCTTGAAGTTGAGCGGCAGCACGCCCATGCCCACGAGGTTGGCGCGGTGGATGCGTTCGAAGCTCTCGGTGATCACGGCCTTCACACCGAGCAGCAGCGTGCCCTTGGCCGCCCAGTCACGCGAGGAGCCGGTGCCGTACTCCTTGCCCGCGATCACGACCAGCGGTGTGCGGGTGGCCTGGTACTTCATGGCCACGTCGTAGATCGGCTCGACCGGACCGGCCGCGCCGTTCAGATGGCGCGACATGCCGCCTTCGACACCCGGCACCATCTGGTTCCTGATGCGCACGTTGGCGAAGGTGCCGCGCATCATCACCTCGTGGTTGCCACGCCGTGAGCCGTAGGAGTTGAAGTCCGCCGGTGCCACACCGTGCGCCGTGAGGTACTGGCCCGCCGGCGAATCGCGCTTGATGTTGCCGGCCGGCGAGATGTGATCGGTGGTGATGGAGTCCCCCAGCAGGGCGAGGCAGCGCGCCCCCGTGATCGGGGCGATGCCGGGCGGGGTGAGTGTCATGCCCTCGAAGTAGGGCGGGTTCTGCACGTAGGTGGACCCTGCATCCCAGGCGTAGGTCTCGGAGGCCTCGACCTCGATGGCCTGCCAGCGGGCGTCGCCCTTCAGTACATCGGCGTAGGTGGCGCGGAAGAGCTCGGCGGTCACGGCCTTCGTGACTGCCGCCTGGATCTCCTGGCTCGAGGGCCAGATGTCCTTGAGATACACCGGCTGACCGTTGGCGCCGGTGCCGATGGGCTCCTGCGTGAGGTCCACGTCCGTGCTGCCGGCGAGGGCGTAGGCCACGACCAGGGGCGGGCTCGCGAGGTAGTTCATGCGCACGTCCTGGTGCACACGACCCTCGAAGTTGCGATTACCCGAAAGCACGGCGGACACCGAAAGCTGGTGCTGCTGGATGGCTTCACCGATGGGCTCGTTGAGCGGACCGGAGTTGCCGATGCAGGTGGTGCAGCCATAGGCCACCACGTTGAAACCGAGGGCCTCGAGGTCATCGAGCAGGCCGGCCTTCTGCAGATATTCGGTGACCACCTTGGAACCGGGTGCCAGCGAGGTCTTCACCCAGGGCTGGGTGCGGAGTCCCAGCGCACGCGCCTTCTGCGCCAGCAGGCCAGCACCGATGAGCACAGAGGGATTGGAGGTGTTGGTGCAGGAGGTGATGGCGGCGATCACCACCGCGCCGTCCTTCAGTTCGAAGGTGCGGCCCTGGTCGGTGACCGTGGCCGGCCCCTTGCTCGGACGCTGCTGCTGCTCGGCTGCGAAGGCGTTGCGGAAGTTGGCCTGCACGTCCCCCAGCAGCACGCGATCCTGCGGGCGCTTGGGGCCGGCCAGCGAAGGCTGGATGCTGCCGAGGTCGAGTTGCAGCACGTCGGTGTAGTCGGCCTCCGGGGCATCCGGCGTCCACCACATGCCCTGCGCCTCGGCGTAGGCCTTCACCACGGCGATCTGCGCTTCACTGCGACCGGTGAGGCGCAGATAGTTGAGCGTCTCCTCGTCGATGGGGAAGAGGCCGCAGGTGGCACCGTACTCCGGGCCCATGTTGGCGATGGTGGAGCGATCGGCGGTGGCGAGGTTCGCGATCCCGGGGCCGAAGAACTCCACGAACTTCTCGACCACGCCGCGCTTGCGCAGCATCTCGGTGACGGTGAGCACCAGATCGGTGGCAGTGGCACCCTCGGCCAGGCGCCCGGTCAGGCGCACGCCGATCACCTCGGGCATCAGCATGGAGGAGGGCTGGCCGAGCATGGCGGCCTCGGCCTCGATGCCACCCACGCCCCAGCCGAGCACACCGATGCCGTTCACCATCGTTGTGTGTGAATCGGTTCCGAAGCAGCTATCGGGGTAGAGCAGGCCGTCCTTCTCGAATACGACACGCGCGAGGTACTCCACGTTCACCTGATGCACGATGCCGGTGTCCGGTGGCACCGCCTTGAAGTTCTCGAGCGCCTCCTGACCCCAGCGCAGGAAGGCGTAGCGCTCACCGTTGCGCTCGAACTCCACTGCGGCGTTCTTGTCGAGCGCGTCGTTCGAGCCGTAGTAGTCGACCATCACCGAGTGATCGATGACGAGTTCCACCGGGCAGAGCGGATTCACCCGGGCGGTGTCGCCGCCGAGCCGGGCCATCGCATCGCGCATGGCGGCGAGGTCCACCACGCAGGGCACGCCGGTGAAATCCTGCAGGATCACCCGCGCCGGCGTGAAGTTGAGGTCCTTCTTCGGCAGCTTGCGCAGATCCGCGCCGGCCAGGGCCTCGATGTCGGCGGCGGTGGTGTTCACGCCGTCCTCGTGGCGGAGCAGGTTCTCGAGCAGGATCTTGTAGGCGAAGGGCAGGCGCTCGATGGCGAAACGGCCGGCCAGGGCCTTGAGGCTGTAGTAGTGGTAAGTCTTGCCGCCGACTGCCAGTTCGGCGCGCGCGTTGAAGCTGTTGGTCATGGAGGTCTCCGGGTGGGGCACAGGCCACGGACGGGGCGCCGGATTATGCGCGAGCCGGGCACCGGGGCGGTAGGGCGGCGCAGCACGAGTCGTGCCCCCGGGGGGCGATCTCCTGCCTCCTCGTCCCGGTTTCTGTGCCGGTTGCCCGATCCGGGGCGAAGGGCGCGGTAACCGCGTCGGGCTGCGCTCTCATACTGCCCCACCTATGCTTGGAGAGCGCTTGAGCCATGTCCGCCCCCGCCACGCAGTGCGAGATGCCCCCCATGAGCGACACCCTCGAACTGCCACTGCCCGGCCAGGCCACCTATGCCGACCTCGAGGCACTGCCGGAGCGTTACGTCGGTGAGCTCATCGACGGCACGCTGTATGCGCAGGCCAGGCCGGCGAGTCCGCATGCCCTGGCGGCCTCGGCCGTTGGTGCCTTTCTGTTCGGTGCCTTCGCCCGTCGTGGTGGTCGCGAAGGCGGGCCGCCCGGCGGCTGGTGGATCCTGTATGAGCCGGAGCTGCACTTCGGGGCCGATGTACTGGTGCCGGATCTGGCCGGCTGGCGGCGCGAGCGCATGCCGGTCATCGCCAATGTCCCCTGGTTCGAACTGGCCCCGGACTGGCTCTGCGAGGTGCTTTCGCCCAGCACCGAGCGCCTCGATCGGCGCCTGAAGCTCGAGCGTTACCGCGCGCAGGGCGTGGGCCATGTGTGGCTGGTGAATCCGCTCTCCCGCTGCATCGAGGTCTTGCGGGCGAGCCCCGCGGGCTGGCTGCTGGTGGCCACTCACGTCGATGGCGAGGTCGTGGGCATCGAGCCCTTCGCGGCGTTGTCGCTCGATCTGGCGGAGCTCTGGCTCGACACTCCGTAGGCGTTGATCGGCGGTGGGGGATCTATAGCCGTTCGAGCCGCTCGCTGATGACGGCACCACCGAGGCAGAGCTCACCGGCATAGAACACCACCGACTGTCCCGGTGTGACGGCGCGCTGCGGCACGGCGAAGCGTACGACGAGTCGCGCCGCGTCCACCACTTCGATGCGGCAGGCCTGATCCGGCTGGCGGTAGCGCACCTTGGCCGAGCAGGCGAAGCCCGCCGGCGGTGGCTCGACGATCCAGTGCGGATCGATGGCCGCGAGCGCGCGACAGTACAGCCGGGGATGTCCCGTGCCCTGGGCGACGATGAGCGCGTCACGTGCGAGGTCCTTGTCCACGACATACCAGGGCTCGCCGCTGCCACCTGCCTGGCCGCCGATCCCCAGCCCCTCCCGTTGACCGAGGGTGTAGCCGTGCAACCCCAGATGTGTGCCCAGCACACGGCCTTGCAGATCCTCAATCGGGCCAGGTCTCGCGGAAAGGTAACGCGCGAGGAAGTCTCGCAACGGGCGTTCGCCGATGAAGCAGATCCCGGTGGAGTCCGGCTTTTCCGCCACCGGCAGGGCGAGTTCGCGGGCCAGGCGCCGCACCTCCTGCTTCTCGCGCTGCCCCAGCGGGAACAGGCTCAGCGCGAGCTGGGACTGGTTCAGTCGGTGCAGGAAGTAGCTCTGATCCTTGGTTGCGTCGATGCCCTTCAGCAGCCAATGGTGGCCGCGCCAGCGTACGGTGCGCGCGTAGTGACCGGTGGCGATGCGCTCGGCCCCGCGGGCGAGGGCGCAGTCGAGAAAGGCAGCGAACTTGATCTCGCTGTTGCAGAGAATATCGGGGTTCGGGGTGCGGCCGGCGGCGTACTCCGCGAGAAAGCGCTGGAACACCCGCTCGCGATAGGCGGCGGCGAAGTTGACCTGATCAATCTCGATGTCCAGCCGCTCGGCTACGGCCACCGCATCGATGAGGTCTGCCGCAGAGGCACAGTACTCCGCGTGATCGTCGTCCTCCCAGTTCTTCATGAACAGGGCCCGTGCCGCGACGCCGGCCCGCCCGAGCAGGGCGGCCGCGACGGCCGAATCCACGCCGCCGGAGAGCCCCACGATCACCGGTCCGCCGGGCGACATCTCCCGTCTGCCCATTCCGGGACCCATCGACTCAGGCGAAGTCGCGCAGCAAATCGAGCGGGAACCGGCGCCCGGACTCGTAATCCGCGATTGATGCGAGCACGAGCGGACTGCGCAGGCGGCGACTGCCTTCGGCCTCCAGCGCCTGCCGCGACAGCCAGTGGGCGGCGTGGATGCCGGTATCGAGAGGGCGTTCCGGATGGTGCTGCGTTGCCCGACCGCAGAAACACAGGCGCACGAAGGTGGTATTTCGGGCCGGCAGCGCCAACCGGTAGACGCCGAGCAGGGCCTCGGGTGCAAACTCCCAGCCGGTCTCCTCCAGCACCTCCCGCAGTACACCGTCGATGATCGATTCGCCGTGCTCCAGGTGGCCGGAGGGCTGGTTGAGGACGGTCCGACCGAGGTCATCCTCCTCGACGATCAGATAGCGGCCGTCCCGTTCGATGACGGCGGCGACGGCAATGCGGGGTAGGTCTGTCGGCATGTGCAGGTCCTGATGGTCCACGGGCGGGCAGGGCGCGGTGTCATCCGAACCGGAATGTGCCTTGACCTTCGGCCACACCACCCCATCAGTTGCCGGCAGCACCGGCGTTGCGTCCTCTGGGTCTGGCGTTGTCGACTTCCGTGATGACGGGATCGGTCCATGGGCCGGTGATGGTGTAGTGACGGGCGAACAACCGATCGATGGCATCGGGGATCTCGCGGAAGATGCGCTGGCCAAGATACACCGCAGCACCGATGCCGATCCCGACCGGCCCGAAGATGGCACCGGCCACTGGCAGGGCCCCGGACAGGGCCGGCTTGACCCGCACCCGTTGGTCGTAGTCCCGGCTGGCGAGCCCGGTGCGCCCGGTCACCAGCACCTCCGCGGCCGGGCCCTGCATCTTCAGGTCCTCGGTATGGGCATTGCCGGCCTCCAGCCGGAAGGTGCCCTTGATGCGGTCGAAGGCGAAGCCCTCGAGGAAAAGATCGCCGAAATCCAGGGCCAGCCGGCGCGGCAACGTTTGCAGGCTCAACAGGCCGAACAGGCGTCCGGCCGCCGGGTCCACGTCCATGAGTCGCCCCTTGCCGAGTTCGAGTGTCATTTCCCCGGAGAGCTTCTCGAGCCGGAAGGCGTCCGGCGGGCCCGGCCAACGGGCATCGATCACCATGCGGGTCGCCCCGCCCTCGACGGCGCCGGTGGCGTAACCGAAGCTCGCCAGCAGTTGGCGCAGGTCGGGGGCATTGACCTCGATACGGAAGACCGAGCGCTGGCTAAGCCCGCGTGCCAGCCACTGACCCGAGGCGTTCGCTCGGAAGCGCTCGCTCTCGAACTGCAACTGCTCGAGCGCGAGCCCACTGCCATCGGGTAGCGGATGGGTAGACATTCGCATACGCCCGAGGGCGTTGCCGGCGTAGTGGAAGTCGTCCACCGCGCCCGCGATCGCCGGCAGGGCCGCCGGTTGCGTGGCCTCGGCTTGTGGTGCCACGGGGTCGGGCGTGAGCGCGAGGCGGCGGAACTCGAAGGTCGCGGTGCCGCCGCCGCGCGGCCAGTTGATGCGTCCGTCGGCGTCGGGTGAAGCAAGGGCGAGGGACCAACCGCCGTTGTCACGACGACCGCTGACGTGGAGGTCGCGGAAGCGCTGGCCGAAGGCGGCCAGTTCCCCAGTGCGGAAGTCGAGGTCCAGATCCGGCCCCGCGTCCTCGCCTTGCCGCGCCTCTTCTTCCTCCAGCAGCAGCTTCCACGCCGTCAGACTGAGTTCCGGCAGCGTCCCGCGCACCGCGACGACTGGTCGATCCGGCATGAAGAGGTCCCCTTCACCGAGGCGCACCCCCGCACCTGCGAAGAGCCGCGGACCTTCGGCACGCGGCCGCCGCAGGTGCACCTGGGTGGTGGTCTCCCCGAGGCGCACCTGCACCACGCGCAGCGGGGGCGCATCATCGAGGCCCATTTCGACCACCAGCGGGCTGTCCGTCGCCGCCAGCTTGCCGAGCGGCGCCGGCAGGTTGATGGCGAGACCGGCGAGCGTGCTATCGATGCGCAGCATCGTCTCGACCGGGCGTTCACCCCGGCGTTCGGCTGCGCGCGCGGCCTCTTGCGGTGGGATGAAGATGCGGGCGGTGAAGGGGGTTTCCCCGGTGATCAGCGGCCAGAGGTCATGGTCGACCAGGAAGGCATTCACCACGTCTGCGTGATCGGCCATCCGGGCCTTGATGAAATCGCGGTTGGCGCTTCCCTCGATGCCGATCCGGGTGCCGCCACCGGCCGCGACCGGAACGCCACCGGCCGTGACCCGTACCGGCAGACCGGCGTAGCGGGCCTCGAGTGGTGATCCGCCGCCCCAGTCGTCGCGGGTGAAGGGCAAGGCACCACGCAGGTGGGTGAGCCCCATCCCGCCGCCGACATCGAGGGCATTGCCGGCAAAGCGCACCTCGCCCGTTACGCCGGTGAGCGGGCCGGGATGAAGCGGGACATCGAGTGTCAGGGCGTAATCGAGGGTTCCGGTGACGTTCACTCGTGCGAGGCGTCGGCCGGGACCCTCGCGCAGCGGACTTTCGTTGAGCAGTCGCCGGGTAGCGGGCCCCGTCGCCGCGAGGCGCATGTCGAGCTGCAATCTCGGCGCCTGAGCCCGCACGTCGGCCAGTGCCCCCGTGCCTTCCAGCAGGCGTACGTCCAGCAGGCGTGCCTTGTGCCCCGTGATGCCGAGGGCCGCACCCCGCAGCTCCAGCCGAGCGTCGATGTCCTCGGCTACCGGCCACTCGGGATGAAACAGCAGGCGCCCGCCCTGCACATCCAACTGGAGTTCGGAATGACCCGAGGCGTCGGCATGGGGCCAGCCGCCGAGGCTCCCACGGAATAGTCCGCGGCCCTGCACGAGGTGGCCAGCGAGCAGGCGCTCCCGCAGCCAGGTCCGGGCCGGGGCCAGTGCGGGCAGGTCCGGCAGAAGCTCATGCAGTCGGGTGAAGTCCCCGCGTTCCAGCATCAGCTCGAGATCGGCCTGGGTGGCCGCGAGCGTCGAGAAGAAGTCGCCAGACGGGGTCGTATCGTCCGCCGCGTTCTTCGCCTTCCCGGGCGCGGGCAGGGCGAGCGTGCCGCTGAGGCCAAGGGCGAGGGCCGGATGCGCGGCGGTGAGCCGATGCAGGGTGATGCGGGTGCCCTGCGCGTTGAAGTCGAAGCCAAGGTCAGCATCCGCTGCCGGGATCTCCACCAGCTTGAGTTCACCAGCCCCGGTGGCCGTCACACCGCCCGCCCGAAAGGAAAGGAGACCGCGACCGCCCTGCAGGGCCAGCCGGCCTTCACTCCGTTGAGTGGACAACGCCAGCGTGGGCAGACGCAGCCCAAAGCCGGCGAAGTCGCCGCGCAGCCAGATGCCCTTCAGCAGGCCGTCGGGTGTCGGTCGCCAGTGCAGGCGCAGATCGGAGAGATCGCCACGCAGGGCTTCACTACCGTCCGGATGCGGGAGCTGGCGCAGCAGGATGGGCGCGAGGTCGTCCAGCCGCAGGAAGCCCGCCGCGAAGCGCAGTCCGACCGGGGTGGTGAGGGGGCCATCGATGGCCAGGGCGACCTCTGCCTCAGGCCACTGCCCGCGAGGACTGGTGGCCCGTTCGATGCGCGCCCGCAACGCCAGCGGAGGTGGTTCACCGTCTGGCCCGAGTCCCAGCAGGGGCGGCCTGCCGCTCTCACCCAGATGCAGCTCGCCGGCGATCTGGAGGTCATCGAACAGGGGTTCAGCGAGCGCCAACTCGCGCAGGCGCAGACGGAAGTTTTGCGGCAAGGGAACCGCCCCTGCCGTTGCCTTGGGCGCCCAGAGCTGAATCGCCGCGCGGCCGCGCAGATCGACCGGCAGATCGGGCAGCCAGTCCCGCAAGTAGCCGAGCTCCACATCCTCGACCTCGGCATACCACTCCTTGGGACCAGCGCTGGACCAGCCTGCCAGCAGGTGCAGGCGGCCACCCCCGCTTCCGGGGATCTCTGCCTCGAGCCGCAG
>DBNU01000209.1 GCA_002299125.1 Proteobacteria bacterium UBA664 | reverse complement strand
CCACACGAAACGACGAGGAGCCCCAGCACCTCGCTGATCCGCCCGTCGAAGCGGTCCATCCTGCCATCGGTCTGTGGGGTCCTTGGTTTGGTCAGCCGGTGTCCAATGAGGAGTGCCTCACACAGGGTGTCGAACGCATGTTCGCCTGTGGGCTGTCGGCCCCAGGAGCCAAACAAGCGATCGGTAAACTCCTTGCCCGGCACGTCGCTCTGGAGGGGCTTGAACGTGCGCCTGGGCGACAGCGCCCGTAGGTTGCTCACCCCGTAGCGCCGCAGACAGCGATCCAGCCCCGAGCGGGAGACCGCCGAACACAGGAACTCGCGCACGACGGTCAGCCGATCATCCAACAGCAACAGCAAGGTTCAACGCAGCTCGACCGCGATGACTTCCTGCGCCGACGTCAGTGTGGTTTGCAGGCGATGGGCGGTGTGCGACCGATCCGTGAATACCTCCCCCTTTGCCCACTTGTACACGGTCGGCACGGCGACGCCGTAGCGCTCTGCCAGCACCCAAGCGGGCTCGTCGCTATGGGCGATCTTCCGGCGTACTGCCGGGGTGGTCCGTGCGATTTTGTGCAGGGCAATCCTTATGGCTGCGTGCTCCCGGTCGACGGCAAGGACTTGAACTGCAATCAGGCGATGAACTCCCTCATGACGGCGCGCACCATGAGACGAGGATAGCGCTTCCTGTCAATGCAATCGTCCGGGATGCGGCAAGCAGGTTCGTTTTCGACCCCATCATGCGCGTCTCGTGGTTGGCGACCTCGACGCGCCGGGCCAGTGCCCGCAGGTGGTCCCGCCGATAGCCGCCCCCTTCGAGGCGGATGCACTCGTGGGCGACGCGCGAAAACTTGCAGAACAATTGCAGGGCTGGTGGTGCTCTGTCCGGCACTGTCGAGCATGGCTCGGGCGCGCTCGGCATCGAGCTTGGTCTGGTGACGGTAAGATCTCTGACGGATCGGAAGTTCTGGATCCGAACTCGAGCATTACGCACGGTTCGGGCTCTACGCCGCGCCTGCTCGTACCGGCAGCCGTGCGATCTCGTGCCCGGCTTTTTTCATGGCGACGCGGATTTCGTAGGCGCTCTGCAGGTTGAGCCAGAACTGCGGATCGGTGCCGAACCAGTGTCCAAAACGCAAGGCCGTGTCACCGGTCACGGCGCGCTTGCCCGCGATGATCTGGCTGATCCGATTCGGTGGCACGTCGATCTGCCGGGCAAATTCAGTCGGTGTGACGCCCAACTCATCCAACTCGTCCTTGAGGACTGCGCCCGGATGAACGGCTCTCATCAGCATGGCTTGACATCCCTTCTTCAGTGGTAGTCCACAATTTCAACGTTGCTAGGCCCGGTCTGGCCATCGGGCCACTCGAAACAGATGCGCCATTGCTGGTTGATCCGAATGGAATACTGTCCCGAGCGATCTCCTTTGAGTGCTTCAAGCCGGTTTCCCGGTAGCGCGCGCAGCGTGTCGAGGGAGGGCGCTGCGTTCAGGATCGACAACCTCCGGGCTGCCTGATCTTCAAAGCCCTGAAACGCTCGGACGAACTCGCCCCCCGCAAACTGCTCGGTCTTCTTGTCCCCGTAGCTCAGGATCATCTGCTGCGAATCATGTCAAGATTGACGCTATACGTCAAACGTCAAGGCTTGTTTGAGGCTCAGCATGGGCCTCTGCCCGAAGGCGGCCCACTGCAATCGAGCGATGCGCTGCTGGCCGTTCGCCCACGCTCATCACCCGCTGCTCGCGCCCCGGCTTGCCCGCGGCAATTTGTCGCATGGCTGCTGCCGCTGACGCGGGTTAGCCTGCGGTGTTCGAAAGGGCCCCGCGTCCGGGATTGAGCCGCAGCGCTCAATCCGCGGCACGCCCTCGTGAACGCAAGGCCTTCATCTCCCGAGGCGCGCTGTAAGGTGTCTGCATGACGCTTCCGCGCACAGTGTTTGCCCGTTGAGCCAGGAGACGGAAGCCAGCCACGATGCAGGCACGGAGCTTGGGTAAATCCACCCGATCGGTGGTCTCTGCGCGCCGCGCGGCCTTGCCTGCGCATCGCCTGGGCCTGTTCGCGCTCCTGCTCTTCTGCCTCACGCTGGTCGCGTTGTTCTGGTTCCAGCGTGAACGACCGCCGACGCTGACCGCGCTGAGCACGCCCCACGGTCTCGGGGCGCGGCTGCCGCGGCTCACCGCCATGCCAGCGGGTGGGGCACTCCTGAGCTGGGTGGAACCCGACGGGGCAGGTCATGCACTGCGCTTCGCCGTGCTGCAGGGTGGCCGGGTCGAACGACAGGGCACGGTGGCGCGAGGTGCTGGCTGGTTCGTGAACTGGGCCGATTTCCCCTCGGTGGTCGCCATCCGCGATGATTTCTGGGTGGCGCACTGGCTGGTGCTGCATCCGGGCGGGGCGGCTTACGCCTACGACATCGCGCTGGCCGTCTCTACCGATGCGGGAGCGCACTGGCGCGAGATCGGGCCGCCCCATCAGGACGGCGTGGCCGCCGAGCATGGCTTTGCCGTGTTGTTCCGGGACGCCGATGCCGCCGGGCTCATCTGGCTGGACGGCCGCGAGTTCGCCGCCACGCAGGCAGCGCCCACGGCCGCCCCGAACCCCGCCCCGAACTCCGCCCCGAACTCCGACCCGGGCCTCAGGACAGACGCCGATACGCACCCCGATCCGGACCACACGCACCCCTCCGGCAAGTTCTCGCTCCGGTTTACGCGCATCCATGCGGACGGCCGTCCGGGGGCGGAGGAGGTGCTGGACGACAACACCTGTACCTGCTGCTGGCCGGCGGTGGCCACCTTGGCGGACGGTGGGGCCATTGCCGCCTGGCGGGGGCGGACCGAAACGGAGATCCGCGACCATCGCCTGGCATTCAGGCGCGGTGGCGTCTGGTCCGCGACCGCTGAACTCGGCAGTGAAGGCTGGCAGATCGCCGGATGCCCGGTGAACGGCCCGGCCGTGGCCGTCGCCGGGCAGAAGCTGCTCGCGACCTGGTTCACGGCGGCAGCGGGTCGCCCGCGCGTGAGGGCGGCCCTATCCAACGACGCCGGACGTACCTTCTCGCCGGCCCTCAATCTGGATCTGGACGACCCGCTGGGGCGGGTCGCGGCCATCTGGCTTGATGACCGCCACGCGCTGGCCGTCTGGTTGGCGGCGTCCCGGGATGGGCAGACGACGGCACTGACCGCACGCCGCATCACCCACACCGGTGGCCTGCATGCCCCGCGCGTGCTGCTGTCCTTGCCGGCCGGTCGCGATACCGGCGTGCCACAGATGTTGCGCGATGGTGAGGAGATCTACTTCGCCTGGACCCGGCCCGGGCCCGAGTTTGGCCTCGATGTCCGGCGCACGCAGCGGGCCGAATTGCTGCCGTAGTGTCTGGCCGTGTTGACCAGTCCCCCCCGAGGCCCCACTCTTCGCGCCGGGGCAGGCCTGAGCCTGCCGTAGCGAGTCGATGGTGGCTTGCGCCGGTCCCCTCGCGACGCGAAGCCGCAAACCCCGTCAGGCCCGGAAGGGAGCAGCGGTAGCGGTGGGTGCGGGCGCCGGGGTGTGGCTGGTGCAGGCCGCCGCCTCGGCCCG
>DBNU01000236.1 GCA_002299125.1 Proteobacteria bacterium UBA664 | reverse complement strand
ACCGGCTGTGCCGCTCTGGCGCGGCTGCCCTTGTACTCCAGGGTGATGAACTGCGGGGGTTGCTCAGAGCCCTGGGCCACGGCGAGCAGCGTGTTCATGCCGAGCGTGCGCAGACGCTCGGGCCCCATGACGGCGACCTTGAGCGCCGGCTTGCCGCGCGCGATCGCGCGGGCCTGCTGGGCGAGCCAGGTGGGATTGCAGATGTTGGGCGGGGTATTGCCGAGGTCGCGCATGCGGTCCATTGCCCGCACGAGGGCCTGGCCGTGCAGCAGCGCGCGCTCGGCCTCGGCCGACTTCTCACCGAGCAGCAAGGTCACGCGCTCGAGTGGCGCGCGCAACCCCTCCTTGCGCGACTTCATGCCATCGAAGCGATAACTCACATCTCCCGCCACCTCGACCGCCTGACGCACCCGCCAGTAGAGGGAGCGATCCCTGACCGCGACCTCAGGCACGGTGAGCACGGCCTCCCTGGCACCTATCCCCTCGGCCTTCTGCAGGCCCTCCTGGGTCGCCCGGCGATAGCCACGCTCGGAGAACTCCGCCGCCCGCCCGCAGCCGACCACGATCACGCGCTCGGCGGCCACGCCCTCGACAATGGGCAGAACCAGTGGCTGTCCGGGACGGCCAGAGAAGTCACCGCGACGGATCAGCTTCCCGATGATCCCCCCGGCGGCTGCGTCGATGGCTGCGGCCGTTGGTGACAGTTCGCCGCCCTCGAAGGCGGCGACGATGAGGCAGGGCGTCTTCAGCTTCGCGGGGACTGCGACCTTCAGCAGAACTTCCATGGTGTGACCTCGGACGGGGACCAGACGGCTTGGGGGTGGCAATCCGCGCGTGCGGGCCGCGACAACTCGCCAGTGGCTGGCGAGTGTATTCCTTGAGGGTGACCGTGCAAGCACATGAACCGGGACCGCCCATGGCAGCCCAAGGAGGAGAGCTCCTGGCTCTGGTACCGCGCGGTCGCAGGGTCGTCTCAGCCGATGCGCACGGGTAGTGATCCGCGGGACAGCCCAATAGACTGCCAGCCCTGATGCCCACCCTGCGCCGTTACCTGCTTTCCGAGATGTTGCGCGGCTTCGGTGCCGTGTTCGTGTGTCTGGTGGGAGTGTATCTCGCAAGCCGCGCGGCCCACTACATCGGTGATGCCGCTGCCGGCCGTCTGCAGCAGGCAGTGGTGCTCGAGCTGGTCTGGCTGCAACTGGTGATCGCACTGCCCACTCTCACCCCGGCCTGCCTCTACCTCGGCATCTTCATCACCCTCGCACGGATGCAGCGCGAGCAGGAATTGGTCGCCATGCAGGCGGCCGGATCGGGCATGCGCTTTCTGCTTGCCTCATCGGTCCGTCTGGGTCTGGTCGTCGGCTTGCTGCTGTTCGTGGTGGCTGTAGTCCTGACACCCTGGGCCGAACGGCGCTCGCAGGATATCCGGGTGCAGGCCGCCGAGGTCTCCGATGCCTCGACGCTCATTCCAGGCCGCTTCCGTGAACTCTCTGGTACGGATCACGTGCTCTATTTCCGTGCAGCCGCCCGAGAGGGTGGGGTGCTTTCGGACGTATTCCTTTACGTAGATGATGGCAACCGCTTTGATGTGCTGCGCGCCCGTGAGGCGGAATTCATTCTCGACCCGGCCACCCGGCAGCGCTGGGTCGAGTTCCGCGACGGGACTCGCGAAGAGGGTACGAACGCCGATCTTTCCAACGAGAGCACGCGCTTCGAGCGCTATCGTGTGCGCATGGACCACGGTTCCCGTGAGGGTGGAGGCGACCCCACCCGGACCAAATCCCGCGCTTCGCTCGAACTTCTCGGCGACGACAGCCCCGCTGCGGCGGCAGAGCTGCAATGGCGTGTTGCGCCGCTCTTCGTTGCGCTCAACCTGAGCCTGCTGGCGGTACTGGTGGTCGGCAGCGGCAGTGGACGTGGCCGGCGGCGTGACCTGCCCATTCTGATCGCATTGCTTGCCTACTTTCTCTACAACAACGTACTCGGCATAGCCCGAACCATGGTGCGACGCGAGCAGCTACCGGAGTGGCTTGGCTTGTGGTCGGTGCACCTCCTCGCCCTGGCGATTATGGCGCTGGTCTATTTCTGGCCCACAATCCGGCATCGGCTGCGGCGCGCGCGCATGCCTTTCAGGTTGGCCGGGGTACGATGATCGGGGTGAGACGAAGAGGCGCGTCACGGGGTCGCAGTAGGCGACTCGCGGAACTGTCCGCCGTGCTCAAGCCTGGCCGGCTGCTCGATCGCTACATCTTCGGTGCCTTGCTGCAGCAGGTATGTGTGGTACTGGTGGCGTTGGTGGCGATCTTTACTTTCTTCGCGATGCTGGAGCAGCTCGAGGACGTGGGGGCCGGGCGCTACAACCTGGGTATCGCCCTGTTGCTCGCGGTGTATCAGATCCCGACTCTCGCCCAACAACTGGCGCCCATCGCGGCCCTTATCGGCGCACTGGTCTGTGTCGGTGGGCTCGTGACGAACAACGAGATCACCGCCATGCGCGCGGCCGGCGTGGGCCTCTGGCGGGTGGTCACGACGGCGGTTCTTGCAGCGCTGTGTTTCGGCACGTTGGCGCTGGTTGTGGCCGACCTGACGGTGCCGCCATCACAGCGTGCCGAACGGCAATTGAAGGCCCTGGTCAAGGGCGTGGATAACACCCTGCAATTGCGCACGGGTTACTGGGCCCGGGATGGCCAGCGCTTCGTCAACATTCGCGGTGTGCGCCCCGATGGCGAGGTGGTGGGCGTGCTGATTCATGAGTTCGACGCCGAACACCGATTGCGCCTGCGCACCGAGGCGGTGTCCGCGCGCTGGATCGACGGCGAATGGTTGCTCTCCGGGGTTCGGCAGCGGGTCTTTCTGGAAGATCGCGTGGAACTGCACGAACTGCCAGCGGCCACCTGGAGCTCACCGCTCAGGCCGGATCTCATCGACATGGTGACCGTGGAACCCGAAGCGCTCTCCATGCGCGATCTGCACGTCTATGCGAGCTTCCTTGAACGCAACGCGCAGGACAGCGAGCGTTACCGGCAGGCGCTGGCCGCGAAGTATGTCTTTCCACTGGCGAGTGCCGCCATGGTGCTGCTCGCCATACCCTTGGTCTTCACCACCCCGCGTGATGGTGGAATGGGGCTGCGCATTCCGCTTGGTGTGCTCATCGGGCTGGTCTTCCACGTGGCCAACCAGGCAGCGAGCGACGTCGGCGTGGTCTACGGCTTGCCACCCCTGCTCGCGGCCTTGCTTCCCAGTCTCGTCGCCATCGGCGCTGCAACGTTGCTGTTCCGACGCATGCGTTCCGGGTGATGCCCGCGGCGAGCACTTCTGTTACCGGTCCGGCGCACGTCTGCGCACACCGGTACCACTCAGGAGGTCGTGCAGGCCGCGACCGTCACGATCCACGAGAGACCACCACAGACCGAGGCCGAACAGGCCAACGCATGGCACCGCATACAGGAAGCGCAGTACCGCACGCCCCGGCCCCGGCTTGTTGCCGCAGCGGTCGGTAACCTCCAGCGCCCAAGCCTGCATGCCGAGCGTCATGCCGCTGCGTTGCCAGGCAAAGGTCACATAGCCCCCACAGACGAGCAATAACCAGATCTGCAATCCGACCAGGCCCAGGCCCTGTGGTGGACCGCCGGCCAGCACGACCGGGGGCGTAGCGGCGACGAAGGCCAGGCCGGTCAGCACGCAGAGGTCGTAGGCCAGTGCGAACAGGCGGCGCATGAGAAGCACCAAACGCGCCGTGAATGGCAGCCGTGGAAAGCCGCCTGATGAGTTCGCTGCAGACATCACCGCATCATGCCGTGGCGGGACGCCGGTTGACATGCCGCGCGTGGCGTCACGGCCACGCTTTGCATACAGCGTGGGGCTTGCGCCGAATTTCCCGGGGGACGGCACGGGAACCAGCACGGGGCTGACCCGGTCCCGCACCAGGGGAGTGCATGTACTCCGCACTGGGTGTCGTTGCGTCACACAGGCCAGTGCGCGCACCAATGTCTACGCTGAATGGCAGCGTCGCGAAGTCGTTCACGGGAGATTGGCGCGAAGTGTGAATGTTTGGCTGCAAAGGGGTGGCAGGCCTCAGACCTGAGACCTCGGCACCGGGACACTTCGAGTCAGGTTTACACGCAAGGTCATCCGCCGCAGGCGGGGAGGAGCGAATCATGTTGCGCTCTCGAGACAGGGGCCGTGGGTACGGTTGGTCCGGGCCGTTGGCGGTGTTCCTCGCCCTGTCGGTATTGACGCCGATGGCCGAGGCCCGGATGGATGGTTCGCCCGATGCGCCGGGGCGTATGATCGATATCGGTACGCATCGGCTGCATCTGCTGTGCGAAGGGGAGGGCTCTCCCACCGTTGTGATCGACAGCGGTCTTGGGGCGCTCGCCTTTGAGTGGCGTAGTGTGCAGCGCACGCTGGCGAGCCAGTTCACCACCTGCATCTACGATCGCGCCGGTTATGGCTGGTCGGAACCCGGACCCCAGCCGCGCACGACGGCGCGCATCACCGATGAGTTGGCCTTGCTGCTCGAGCGTGCGGAAATCGCCGGCCCTTATGTTCTGGTGGGGCACTCTTTCGGCGGCTACACCGCGCAGCTCTTCGCTCGTCGCTTTCCGGAACGCACCGCAGGCCTGGTGCTGGTGGATGCATCGCACCCCGAGCAGGTCCAGCGTTATCTGGAATCTCCCCTGCGCATGAACACGGCTCCTGCGCGCAAGAGTGGGCGTATCGTCTACTCAGGCGTTACGGTGCACGACGGACTGCCCGAGGAGGTACGAGCTGCCGTGTACGCAGTGGGCTTCACGCCGAAGGCCAGGCTGGCCATGACGCAGGAGTACCTCTGGTTCCGCGACAGTGCGGCGGAAGTGGCCGCCGCCGGGCCCCCGCCTGACAGGCCGCTGGTCGTGCTGACACGTGGCAAGGACACGGCAGAACAATCGGGCGTCGAGTCTGCCGCGCGTCGTGGGCTTTTCGAACTGATCTGGTTGCAGTTGCAGCACGAACTGGCAAGTACAGTGCCGCGTGCCGCGCACATCGTCGCTGAGCACAGTGGTCACCAGATGCACCTCGATCAACCTGAACTCGTGGTGGATGCCATTGGCATGGTGGCCGACTTCGCGCGCGCGGAAAACGCTGCGGTACGGGTTGAAACCGCACCTGCCAACGGCTGGCTCAGCTTCCGGCACGCGCGCTGGCAGGTGGATCGATTGCATGCGAGCCATCTGCTGGACCGTTCGCCAACTCCCCCAGGGGGCGGTTCCATGGCGGATGCTGTGACGCAGCCCGGCGCCACAGTGCGGGCAAGGCACTACATCGGCAGTGACCGTCCGCAGTTTCAAGTGGTCGTCTACCCCGAGGATCCGCTGTAGCTCTGCCCTTCCCGCACTACCTCGGCCCAGGTCTTGGCCGTCTCGTGGACACGAACCCGCAGGAGATGCGCTCCCAATTCCGGCGTTGCCGCCAGACGCCGGAATACCGTGGCAGTGATGTTCTCCACCGTCGGGTTCAACGTTGAGTAGTCGGCCACATCAAGATTGAGGTGGCGGTGGTCATACCGGTCAATGACCTCGCGCCGCACGACCCGGGCCAGACAGTCCGGTGTAGGGGTGTGTCCCGGGCAAGCGGGATCACTGACCTCGATGGTCACGTCCACCACGTAATTGTGCCCGTGGCCATTCGGGTTGTTGCATTTACCGAAGAGGGCGACATTCTCCTCGTCGGTGAGGCTTGCCACGTGCAGTCGATGTGCTGCGGAGAACTCGAACTGCTCCGTGTAGTGCATGGTGGACTCCGTGGCGGGGTCGATGGTGAGTTCGATGCCCGTGCCGAGCCTGAGCGTGAGAAATGCCGGCCGGGCCGGCAAGTCCTGCGCGCCCAGCTTTGCAGCCAGATCGCGCAGCCAGGCGAACCAACCGTTCAGGGGGGCACCAACGCTGCGCAGGCCTTGCAGCAGCACGGCGTCGACTGCCTTGATGTCGCAAAGGAAGCCCGTGCGCGGGTCCGGCTCACCCACGACGGCGAGCGTCACTTCGCCGGCCCAGGCGGCCGCGGCCCCGAGTGGCCCGCCGCTCCAGCCATTCCGCTGCCCTGCGGATGGCTCCGGGATCAGGAAACGCAGGCTGCGCGAGAGGATCATCGGTTGGTCTCGACGGAAGGGACAGGCGCTGGTGAATCTGCCGCGGGCGCGCTGTTGAGGCGCGCCGGCAGCTGCGGTTCCCCGAGGAAGGCGTAACTCCCGCTAGACTGACCGCGCATGACTGCCTACCCGCAACAGCCGCCTCCCGTCAGCATCGTGACCGGTGCCAGCCGCGGCATCGGGCGGGCCATCGCGCTGGCACTGGCCGGCGCGGGACACCGTGTGTTCGCCTGTGCCCGCTCGCGACCCATCTTCGACGAAGGCTCGGCCGGGGTGGCGACGGGAGTCGGCCGGGTGGAGGGCATCACCTGTGACCTCGCTGAGCGTGGCGCGGGTGTCCGACTGGTCGAGGAGGTCATGGCTCGGGCAGGCCGCATCGACGTACTGGTCAACAACGCCGGCATCGCCCCGGCCCAAGCCATGACTGCCGCCACCCCCGCAGTGCTCGATGCCGTGTACGCGCTCAACATGCGGGCGGTGCACGAGGCCACCTGGCGCGCCTGGGAGGCACTGACGGCGAGTCGCGGCGTGGTCCTGAATGTCTCCTCCCTCGCGGCGCGGGACCCGTTTCCTGGCTTCCAGTTGTACGGGGCGAGCAAGGCGTGGCTCGAACTCTACACCCGTGCGCTGGCCGATGAAGGCCGCGCTGCCGGCATCCGGGCCTACGCGCTCACTCTCGGGGCGGTGGAAACCGCACTGCTGCGTGGCCTGTTCCCTGACTTCCCCGCCGAAGCGGCACTCGCGACCGACGCGGTGGCGGCGTTTGCAGTCCGACTGCTCGATCCAGCCTGCGCCCCGGCCAGTGGCGAGGCCATCGTGCTGCGGCGCTGATCGCGAGGATCAGCGAGCACTTCGAGCGGGGGGCTGCTCCCCCCACCGCCTCAACCTTCGGGGTCGTACATCTCGTGCTTCATGGTGTGCCGATTGGCGAGCAGTTCCTCGACCGTCGGTTCACCGGCCATGGCGCGTTGGACAGCGAGCCTGGTCGCCTCGTAGTTGTTGCGGTAGAGCTCGGCGTCATCGCGTTCCGCGTGCTTGGGTGCGCGCGGGTCGATCCAGACCAGACAGATGATGCAGAGGTCATCCACCTCTTCGCGTGGCAGGCTGCCCTCGGCCAGGCAATCCACGATGGCGTCGCCGGTCGCAGCCTGAACGACGCCGCCGAAAAGCTCAGCCGTGGCCATGTCCTTGATGGTCACTTTGGGGACCATCATGGTGGCCGGCTTCACGAGTTGGTTGCAGGCGCGAATGGCGAACATGCGGGTGTGGCCCGCCGTCTGGCCCATCATGTTGGCGAAGGCCTGACCGACGGGGCCGCTGGTGCGCCCGATGAGGATCTCGGGCATGGCATCGGTGTACTGGCCGTCGGTGGCGAAGACCGTGGCCTCACCGACACGGAAGAGCAGGGGATCGGACATGCGGGACCT
This sequence comes from Proteobacteria bacterium UBA664, assembly GCA_002299125.1. Classification (GTDB taxonomy): domain Bacteria; phylum Pseudomonadota; class Gammaproteobacteria; order UBA7966; family UBA7966; genus UBA7966. The sequence continues at coordinate 3,950 of DBNU01000236.1, read as the reverse complement.
CGGCCTCAAGGGGTGGATGAAGGGAAAGCGATTGGACCCAGTGTAACCGTGATGGCCCGCGGGCGTGTCTGATCGGTTCCTGCCCCGGTGGCTTCAATCGGGGAGTTTGCGCAAACCCACTGCGCAACCGTCATCCCTGACCCCGACAAGGGCACTCGGGGGCAGGCTGCGGCGGGGATCCAGTCCGTAGTCCGGCCTTCGCCTCGTCGATAGGCGAGTCATCCCCGCGCACCTCCGTCATCCCCGCGCAGGCGGGGATCCAGTCCTTCAACGCCCCCTGGGGTTGGAGTGAGGGTCCGGAGATGCCAGGCATCTGCTGTGGCTGGAAAACGGCGGCGTGGTATGCCGTACTGCGGCAAGTCCCCGATCTGCCGATACTGCAACCACGATGGATAGCTTTTTCCCCTCCCGGCCTCGCCTCGCCCCGCTCTGGGCGCAGGCGCTGATCCTTCTTACCCTGCCGCTGCTCCTCGCCTTCGCCTGGGTAGGCTTCACCGCCAGCGACGATGCCTTCTACCTCGGTGCAGCGACGCTCTGGATCGCCGAGTTCCCCTACGTCGCCGATCAGTTCGGCCTGAACCGCCCCGTCGTGTCGCTGCCCATCAGTGCGATGTACCTGATCTTCGGTCAGGGGGAGTTCAGCTCGGTGTTGAGCACCTGCCTGTTCTACGCGGCACTGGTGCTGACGACGCTCAATATGCTGCTGCCGGTGGTCGGGCTCAACTGGGCACTGGGAGGCGCGCTGCTGCTGGCCACGACCCCGGTCGTGCTGCTGAAGTCCACCACGCCGAGCGCGGACATCCCGAACCTCTTCCTCGTCGTGCTCAGTTTCTGGCTCTTCTGGCGCGCGCTCGGTCGCCCGGACGAGCAGCCGCGCCTGCTCCTGGCGAGCGGCATCGCCGCCGGTCTGGCGGCGCTTGCACATGAAGCGACCGTGGCCCTGCTGCTGTTCTACGGGGTCCTCTGGGTCCTGGGCCAGGTGCTGGCACGCGCCCGCTTTCTGTACCTCGCCGGAGGCTTCGCTGTCATCCTGCTGGTCGAATCGCTCTATTTCTGGGTGTTCGCCGGCAATCCCCTGCATCGACTCGCACTGTTGCAGCAGGCCGCCGCCATTCATGACCGCGCCGCGTCTCCCTTCCTCGGCATCGCCCAGGGTGGGACCTTGCACGTGTGGGCACCGATCGATCCCATCATCATGCTGCTCACGCATCACAACTTTGCCCTGCTCGGCTGGTTGTCCCTGCCAGCGCTTTACTGGGCGTTGCGCTTCGATGCAGAGCGGGACCCGGCCATCACCCGCCTGTCGCGGCTGCTGATCGGCCTGGCGTTTTGCTGGTTTCTGGTAAGCGCCCTGGTGCTCGGCCAGTTCATCCTGCTGCCGCGCTACTACATGGTCCCCACCTACTGTCTGCTCATGCTCGCCATCCTGTGGCTGGCGCATGGCTCAAATGGCAAGCGGGCGCGGCTCAAAGCGGGCGTCGCCGCGATCGTCTTGCTGGTGAACCTGCTGGCGGTGGCGGTCGACTACAAGCATCCGCGCTTTGCCGAGCGCGAACTGATGGCTCTGCTGCAGACCAACGAAGGGCCCATCCATACGGATCCCCTCACGGCCTACAACAGCGAGTGGTTCTGCCGCTGGGCCAAGGTGGACTGCAAGCGTATCGAGACGTCCCCGCCGGGGCCGGGCGTGCTGTACTTCTGGAATCCGCGCAACACGGCCGCACCGAATCGCCTGCTCGCGCCGGAGAAACTTGCGTTGTATCAGCCGCAGGCGGGCTGGGAGCAACTCCGGGTACTGGTACCGCCGCAGGATTTCCTCGCTGCGGCAGTCGAACTTCTGGGCCTCGGTGCACGGCTGCCGCCGGCCATCGTCCAGAAGCTCGCGGGGCGAGGTATCCGTGCCACGTTGTATCGTGTGCCTGTCCCTGCTGAAGGGTCCGATGTCCCGCCTGATCTGAGTTCAGAGTCGACCCGGAGCATCCGCATCGGATTCACCGCGGATAGCAGCCGAAAACCCCGTCCGGAGTGAGTGCCCATGTCGTCCATCGCCCAATTGCTGGCCAGCTACCCGCGCATCCGGCCTGAACTGCCACCGGCACAGGCCCGCATCTACGAGGAGCAGTACAAGGCCAATCGCGAGGGCGCGCACGCCATCGAGGGCCTTGCCCAGCGCCTCGAGCGCTGGATGCATCGGCAGGTCGCGCGCATCCCCGGCGGCCCCATCCTGGAACTCGGGGCGGGCACGCTCAATCATGTGCAATACGAGGCCTCAGGCGTGGCTTATGACGTCGTCGAACCCTTCCGGGCGCTGTATGCCGGGCGTCCGGAGGCGACGCGGGTGCGCAACTTTCACGACTCCGTCGCGCAGATCGCGGACCATGAGCAATACGCGCGTGTGATCTCAGTCGCCGTACTGGAGCACATGGACAATCTCCCACGAGAGGTGGCCCAGGCCGCGCTGCACCTCACGCCCAATGGCGTGTTTCAGGCCGGGATCCCGAGCGAAGGGGGCTTCCTGTGGTGGCTCGGCTGGCGCTGCTCCACCGGGCTCAGTTATTACCTGCGCACGGGCCATGACTACGGCCGACTGATGCGTCACGAACATCTCAACACCGCGCCCGAGATCCTAGCGGTCGTGCGGTATTTCTTCGGGTCAGTCGCGGTGCGGCGCTTCCCGCTGCCACATCATCAGCTCAGCTTTTACACCTACCTCGAGGCCCGCGCTCCGGATCGAGCGCGCTGCCAAGCGTTTCTGGACGGAGGATCCGCCCGTGCGTCCGACTGATCTCGCCCTGCTCGTCGCCTACGCTGTGGGCATGAGTGCCGGTCAACTGATGTTCAAGGCCGCATCCGTGTCCTTCGCGCGCCAGGGCCTGCCCTTCTCGCTCACGGGTGTGATGACGAACCCGTGGCTTCTGGCCGGGGTTGCGCTCTATGCCTTCCTCACCCTGCTCTGGGTGCTGGTGTTGACGCGCATCCCGCTGGCCTATGCCTATCCCTTCGTGGCCCTGTCCTTCATCTTCACGCCCATCGGGGCCGCGCTCGTCTTCGGTGAGGTGCTCACGGTGAATTACGCGCTCGGTATCGCGCTCATCCTGGCCGGACTCATCGTGGTCGGTATGGGGAGTGGTGGCTGATGGTCGGCACCGATTCCGTGTGGGTGGTGATCCCGGCCTACAACGAGGGTGAGGTCATCGGCGAGGTGATTCGGGGCCTGCGGTGCGCGTGGCCCCGGGTGGTGGTCATCGACGACTGCTCCGCCGATGCCACCGGCGCGGCCGCAGAGGCGGCGGGTGCCGTGGTCCTGCGGCATCCGGTCAATCTGGGCCAGGGGGCCGCCCTGCAGACGGGTCTGCGCTACGCCCTCGCCCAAGGGGCGGCGGCCATCGTCACCTTCGATGCCGATGGGCAGCACCGTGTGGAAGACATCGAAGTCCTGCTCGAGACCCAGCGGCAGACCGGCGCGGACGTGGTCGTCGGCAGCCGTTTCCTCGGCAGTGCCGAAGGCATCCCGCCCCTGCGTCGCCTGGTGTTGCAGGCGGCCGTGGTGTTCACGCGGCTCACCAGCGGTGTCGCCCTGACGGATGCCCACAATGGGCTCCGGCTGCTCATGCGGCCGGCCGCCGCGCGACTGCGTATTGAGCAGAACCGCATGGCGCACGCCTCGGAGATCGTGGACCAGTTCCATGCCCTGGGCCTGAAGGTGGCCGAGGCGCCGGTCACCATCCGCTACACCGAGTACTCGCTGCAGAAGGGTCAGCGGCTCGATAACGCCTTCCACATCCTGCTCGAACTGCTCGTCGCGAGGCTCATCAAGTGACCATCCAACTGCTGCTCGGCGCGGGGCTCGCCCTTTGTGTGGTTTACGCCTGGTCGCAGCGGCGGAAGTCCTGGCTGGTCAGCAATCTCATCGCGCTGACCGGGGTCGCGGGCATGTATTTCGTGGCCTT
>DBNU01000238.1 GCA_002299125.1 Proteobacteria bacterium UBA664 | reverse complement strand
AGGAGAGATCGTGCGTCACCACAACGATGGCCATCGGGCCGGCGAGGCTGGCAAGCAGATTGTGGAGGTCGTCACCGGCGCGCTCATCGAGATGGGCTGCGGGCTCGTCCAGCAACAGCAAGGCCGGCTCCGTCACCAGTGCACGCGCCACCAGCACACGCTGGAACTGCCCACCGGAGAGCGCTGTGAGCGGGCGCTCGGCCAGCCCGGCAATACCCACGCGCTCGAGGGCGCGAGCCACGATCTGCCGGTCCACCGACCGATAGCGCCAGCGCGTGCCCGGCAGACCCAGTCGCCCCTGCAGGACGACATCCAGCACACGCAAGGGGAAATCCCGTCGGAAGGTCGCCTGCTGCGGGCAGTAGCCGATCGCCGCGCGGGCCTGGCGGGGCGATCGGCCCAGCACCTCGATCCGGCCCTGCTGCGGCGACAACAGGCCGAGGATGAGCTTGAGCAGCGTGCTTTTCCCCCCGCCGTTCGGGCCGATGATGGCGAGAAACTCGCCCGCTTCAACCGTCAGATCCACGGACTCGAGCACCGGCTGTTGCCCGTAACTGAAGCCCACGTCCCGCAGACTGAGAACGGGGACTGACGGACGCGCCGTCATGCACCAAACCCGCGTACCAGCGCCGAGGCGAAGCGGCGCAGGGTCGCGGGGTAGTCCTCGGCCAGTTCGTCCACCTCGACCACTTCGGCCGCGAGCTGTCCGGCCGCCCGCCGCACGAAGCCCTGGCGTGCACGCGGCGGTACGAAGATCTGCTGAACCTCCGCCGTGCGCGCTGCTGCCAGCACCCGCGCCAGTGTGCGCGGGCCGGGCTCGCGGCCCTGCTCCTCCAGCGTGAGCTGGTGCAGGCCGTAGCGATGGGCGAAATAACCCCAGGCCGGATGGAGGGTGAGGAAGCTCCGTCCCCGGTAGGGTTCGAGCAAGGCGGCAAGCTCGCGATCCAGTGTCTCGAGTTCCGCCCGCATGCGCTCACCGCGCGCCGCGAATGCCGCAGCCTCCTGCGGTCTGGCCTGTGAGAAGGCTGCGACGACCGGATCGACCCAGGCAAGCAGCACGGCGGGCGAACTCCAACCATGGAAGTCCATCATCGGTTCAGCCGCCGGGCTCGCCCGACGACTGAGTGGCAGCAGTTGCCCCGACCAGTCGAGTTGCGGGTCCGGCAAGGGCAGAGGAACCACCTGAAGGTCAGGATTGAGGTGCTGAAGACGCGGCAGCCAGCGACGTTCGACCGGCGTGTCGAGTGCAAAGAACAGGCGGGTGCGGGCGAAGCGCCCGATCTCCTGCGGACTGGGGTCGTAGTCCTCCGCGCTCGCGCCCGCCGGCACCAGCAACCCGATCTCCACGGACTCCCCGGCGATACCGGATACCAGCCAGCGCAGTGGCGGCAAGGGAACGAGCGCCGTGAGCGCTTCCATCTCGGGCACGACCGCCTCTGCCTGCTGCCCGATTGTCTCCAGGGCCAGCATCTGAGGTATCGCAGTATCCACGCGCGCAGGGTCTTCGCCTGCCGCAGCGAGGGCGATGGACCACGGCAGGGCCAGACAAGCGGCCAGCAACAGCCGCGGACTCGGGCCGCTGCCAGTACCTCGGGCGGCCGCGCGCTTTGTGGTGGGCCGAATTACCGCAGTCGATCGCATAGCCGGTCCGAATCTCCCCTGCCCTGGCTGGCACGCGACGCTCGCCGTTCCAGCATCCAATCCCTGTCCTGACGCCCGAGCGCGCCTCGTTACCATATTCGTCCACGCCTCGGGAAGCTTCGCTGCCCTGCTCACCCCGAAGGAGGCACCCCAGCGTCCCGCGCCCCTCGTCGGGCAACGCACGGTCGGGCAACGCGCGGCAGATCCTGAACAGTGTCAGAAAATGAGAAATTCGTCGGCAGGCCGCTACTGGCGTCCTGCTATAGTCCACGCCCCGCTGTCGCTACCCGGAGTCCCGAAGGATATGACCCCCAATACCGACAATCTGCGCATCCGCACCGCCCAGGAGGTCATCTCGCCCGCTGAACTGCGCGCGGATTTCCCCGTCAGCGATGCGGCGGCCCGCACGGTGCTGGGGGCGCGTGCGACCGTGCAACAGATCCTCAACGATGCGGATGACCGCCCATTTGTCGTGGTCGGCCCCTGCTCCGTGCACGACGCCGATGCCGCTCGGGATTACGCCGGCAGGCTCAAGGAGGTCATGCACGAGCTCGCGGACGATCTCTTCATCGTGATGCGGGTGTACTTCGAGAAGCCGCGTACCACCATTGGCTGGAAAGGTCTCATCAACGACCCACGGCTCGATGGCTCGTTCCGCATCAACGACGGTCTGAGGCTCGCACGCCGGCTGCTGCTCGACCTCAACGAAATGGGCATACCCGCTGGCACCGAGTTCCTCGATCCGATCAGTCCTCAGTATGTGGCGGACCTCATCGCCTGGGGTGCCATCGGCGCCCGCACCACTGAAAGCCAGGTGCACCGCGAACTCGCCAGCGGCCTTTCCTGCCCGATCGGCTTCAAGAATGCCACCGATGGTGGCGTCCAGATCGCCGTGGATGCCGTCGTCTCGGCGCAACACCCGCACCACTTCCTCGGCGTCACCGGCGAGGGACACATCGCCATCCTCGCCACCACCGGTAACCCGGACTGCCACGTCATCCTGCGCGGTGGCAAGGAGCCGAACTTCGATGCCGCTGCCGTCGAGGCTGCTGCCGCACTCATGGAGAAATCCGGCCTCTCGCCCCGACTGGTCGTAGACGTTTCGCATGCCAACAGCCGCAAGCAGCATGCCCTGCAGATGGATGCGGCCCGGGATGTGGCCGTCCAACTCGCGGCCGGCGAGCGCCGTGTGAAGGGGCTCATGGTGGAGAGCCATCTCGTGGCCGGTCGCCAGAACCTGGAGCCGGGCAAGCCGCTGACCTACGGGCAGAGCATCACCGACGCCTGCCTCGGCTTCGATGACACCGCAGCTCTGCTGCGCTCACTTGCGGCCGCTGTACGCGCACGCCGGGCGCTGGGCAACGTCCACTCCCGCAGCGCCTGAACTTCCCCGCACCGGTACTTCTGCTGCCACCCGCAGTGCGCGAGCGGTATGGATAGCGCCGCCATTCAAACGGGTTCGGCCAACGCCCCCGCGTTCCTGACCGTCTCCCCCCGCCCCGCGCGGCTGCCGAGCACCAGCATGCACGGCGTCAGGACGAGTGTCAGCAGGGTGGCAAAGCCGAGTCCACCTGCAATGGCGCTGGCGAGCTGCCGCCACCATTGGGTCGACGGTGCCCCGAAGCTCACCTCGCGTCCGATGAGATCGATGTTCATCGCCAACACCATGGGCAACAGGCCAAGCACGGTGGTGAAGGCCGTCAGGAACACCGGGCGCAGCCGGGTGCTGGCGGCCTCCAGTGCCGCGGCCCGGCTATCCATGCCGGAGGCGCGCAAGGTGTTGTAGGCATCGATGAGCACGATGTTGTTGTTCACCACGATGCCAGCGAGCGCGATGATACCGAGCCCGACCATCACGATGCCGAAGGGCTGCTGCGTGACGAGCAGGCCGATGAGCACCCCGGCGGTCGAGAACACAATGGCCGACAACACCAACAGCGACTGATAGATGCTATTGAATTCCACCAGCAGCACCAGCGCCATCAGGAAGATGGCGATGAGGAAGGCGCGGGTGAGGAACTCGGCCGCCTCGCGCTGATCTTCGTCTTCGCCCTTGAAGCTGAGCTGGACCTCGGGGGGTGGATCGGCCGCGATGCGCGCGCGCAGTGCGTCGAGTTCCTCGGCCACCAGCGCACCCGGGGACACATCCGCCCGGAGTGTGATCACCCGCCGCGCATCCACCCGCGTCAGAGTCCCGGTACGTGGCTCGGGTTGCAGCTCGACGAAGTTGCCCACCGGCACCATGCCGGTCGCGGTGGGGACGCGCAGATCCGACAACCGGCCCAGATGACGATCCGCAGCCGGATAGCGCACACGCAGGTCCACCTCGTCATCACTGCCATCCGGTCGATACTCCGAAACCTTGATGCCGGCCGTCAGCAGTTGCACTGCGCTGCCGATGGATGCGACATCGGCGCCATGCAGGGCCGCGCGCTCGCGGTCCACGGCGAGATGCCAGTCGATACCCGGGAGTGGTCGATCATCCTCCACATCCACGAACCGACCCTGCGCCTCCATCAGTCGCCGCAGGTGCGCGACCCCGGCGGCCATCACCCGCAGATCGCTGCCACCGACCTCGATTTCGATCGGCTTCGCGTCGCCCCCGGGGCCACCGCCGGCCTTGCGCAGTTCGATGTGCACGCCCGGGAGGTCCATGGTGGCCCGGCGCAGGCGCTCCAGCACCGAGGAGACCGGCGGGCGCCGGTACCAGTCCACGAACTCGAGCTGCACGATACCGATCACGTCTTCCGCGCGAGTCTGGCCCTCGGCGCGGGCGAAGGAACGGGCATAGAAGGTCACCACCTCGGGCGAACCCAGCAACCGCTCCTCCACGCGCCGTACCAGGGCGTCCTTCTCGTGGATGGAGAGGTCCCCCCGGGCGCGCACCACCACTTGCGCAAATTCCGGTTCGACATCGGGGAAGAACTCCACCCCACGACCCAACTGCGCATAGGCCCCGATGGACCCGATGAGCGCTCCGAGGGCCAGGGCAAGCACGAGGATGGGTTTGCGGAGCAGGCCGCTCAACATGACCTCGTAAGCAGAGCGGATCGGGTCGGGGCCCGCACGCAACTGCACACCACCGCTGCGCCCGAGCGCGGCTCCGAGCACCGGCACGAAAACCAGCGCCATTGCCAGCGACATCAGCAATGCCACGATGACACTGGCGGGAAGGTACTTCATGAACTGGCCAGCGACGCCGGGCCAGAAGAGCAGCGGCAGGAACACCACGATGGTGGTGAGCGCCGATGAGGTGACCGGTGCCGCCATCGCCAGGGCGGCGTCGCGGTAGGCCAGCGCCCAGCCCTCGCCGGCCGCCCGCCGCTGCTCGGCGTACTCGACCACCACGATGGCGCCGTCCACGAGCATGCCGCTCACCAGGATGAGACTGAACAGCACCACGATGTTCAGCGTGAAGCCGATGGCATCGAGCACCACCAGCGTGGCCAGGAAGGCACCAGGGATCGCTACCCCGATGAGCAGCGCCGAGCGATAACCCAGACTTGCGAGGATAACGACCAGCACCAGCACCACGGCAGAGGTCACGTTGTTCTGCAGGTCCTTGAGCATGTCACGGACCTCGCGTGACTTGTCCTGCATCCAGGTCACCTGCAATGAAGCCGGGAAGCCCGGACGCGCTGCCTCCACCAGGGCACGCACCGCGGTGACCGTCTCGATGATGTTGGCCCCGATCCGCTTCTTGACCTCCAGCGTCACCGCCGGCCTGCCATTCACCCGGGCGAAGCCCTGCCGATCCTTGAAGGCCTCCCGAAGCTCAGCCACGTCGCCCAGCCGCACGACGTGATTGGCCGTCGCCTTGACCGGCAGGTCCAGGGCGTCGGAGACGCTCTCCACCACCCCGGGCACCTTCAGCGTGAGGCGACCCTGCCCGGTGTCGATGTTGCCGGCCGCGACCAACCGGTTGTTGTTGCTGATGAGACTGAATAGCTCCGGGTAGGTGACGCCGTAGGTCTCCATGATCGATGGCTCGACCAGGATCTCGAGCACCTGTTCACGATCACCACCGATGTCCACCTCGAGGACCCCCGGCAGGGCCTCGATGCGATCTTCGAGTTCGCGCGCGATCGCGAGCAGTGCCCGTTCCGGCAGCGGCCCGGCAAGCGCGATGGTGAGCACCGGAAACAACGCGACGTTGACCTCGTGCACCTGCGGCTCGTCGGTGTCGTCCGGCAACTCGGCCCGGGCGATGTCGACCCGTTCGCGCACGTCGTCCAGGGCGCGCCGACTGTCGAAGCCGGCGCTGAACTCCAGTTGCACCGAGGCATGTCCCTGCTCGGCCCGGGCGATCATGGATTTCAGCCCAACGATGGATTGCAGCTCCTTCTCCATCGGGCGCACCAGCAGCCGCTCTGCATCCTCTGGCGAGATCCCCTCGTGACTCATGGACACGTAGATCACCGGAATGGGAACGTCCGGCTCGGCCTCGCGCGGCATGCCAAGGTAGGCGGCGATACCACCCGCGAGCAGAAAGGCCAGCAGGAACAGCACGGCCCGACCACGGCGGAAGGCAAAATCGATGATCGTGTGCACGGGTTGCCCTTGGCGAACTCAGTGCTGCCCGCCAGCAGCTTCGGTCGAGAAGTCCGCCGGATCGCCCACCACCGCCACCGCCTCGCCCGGTGCCACCAGACCCTGCCCCTCGGTGATGAGGCGCAGTTCCGCCGGCAGCCCGGACACCCAGATGGTGTCGGCCCGCGCCTGCACCATCTGCACCGGATGGAAGGTCACGCGGTCGGCACCATCCACCGCCTTGACGCCGAGGCGCCCGGCATCGTCGAGCGTGAGCTGCGATGGCGCCAGAGCGTGCGCCTCGACCTCGCCTGCGGTGACCACGAGATCCGCAGACAACCCACCGGGCAGGAGCCCGTCTGGATTGGGGACCTCGGCCTCGATGCGGAAACTGCGCGTCATTTCATCTGCCACACGGCCCACGTAACGCACGCGGCCTGCCACCGTCCGCCCATCCAGCAGATGGACCTGTACGGTCTGGCCCGCAACGATTTTGGCGACCACCTGTTGCGGTGCCTGCGCAACGGCCAGCAGGGTGGCATCGTCGGCCAGTTCTGCAATCACATCGCCACGTTCCACCAGGCTGCCGATCTCCACCGGTCGCGCCGTGACCACGCCGGCGAAGGGAGCGGTGATGCGAATGCGCGCGAGCTCGGCCGCCAGCATGGCGCGATCGGCACGGGCCGTGGCCAGCGCGGCCTCCGCCGCCAGCCGCTGGGTCTCCGCCTGCAGCCCGCGCGCATGCATCTGGCGCGCGGCCGCGAGCTCTGCTTGCTGGTGTTCGACCTGACGCTCAGCGGCCGCCAGGCGCGCCGGGCGATCCTCCTCTGCCAGCACGGCGATCGGCTCATCGGCCTTGACCCGCGCTCCACGCTCCTTCAGGAGTTGCTGGATGACGCCGGTGGTCTCCGCGCGCAGAGTCACGCGCCGACGCGGCTCGAGCGCGCCATGGATGCGGATCTCGCGCGCCACGCGGGTCACTCGGGAGAGCGCGGCCCGCACGCGCGTGCGGGCGACCTCGAGTGTCGCGTTCGCTGGTTCGGCCGGCGGAGGCGGGGCATGGGCCACGGTACCGGTCGCGAGCCAGACGGCGAGCGCCAGCGTGCTCAACAGGGCCAGGGACCAGGCGGGCATGGGTCGTGATGACTCCCTTGTGGGCTTGGATGAAGGACCGGGCACTCCGGTTTCGTGTTCCATCCGCACCGCAGCATGCGCATGCTGCCACGGGATGGAGTCGGCCGGTACCCTGACCGCCCCCCGCTGTCACAAGACTGTAACAATCGCCGGGTTACGATGGCGTCCTTCAGAGGCCACGGATGGCTCCTGACAGCCCTTCCAGCCGTGCGCCCCGGGCGGCTGCGCGCCCATCGCGACCGCCGCCCGCTCCCCGCACCACCTCAGCCTCCCCGGGAGACACCCCATGCATTTCACCCGCATCGCCATCGCCTTGAGCTCGACCCTGCTGGCCGCACCGGCCTCGGCCAACCTCGATTTCAACTTCAACCACCTTTGGACCTTCGACCACCTCAACACCAGCGGCTCGCGCACCGGTGGCGGCGCGGAGATCGTCTCCTTCGATCGCAACACCCAACGTCTGTGGGTAGTGGGCACCGACGGCGCACGCCCCACCCCGCTGGGCGTGAACGGCATCGACATCCTCAGCCTCTCCGGCAGCCTCGTGCACAGCATCGACACCACCAATGTCGGTGGCGTGAATTCGGTGGCCATCCGCAACGGCGTGGCCGCCGTCGCCTTCACCGCACCGGTCAAGACCAACAATGGTCTGGTGCGCTTCTACGACACCAGCACCTTCGCCGGCCTGCAGGACGTGACGGTGGGCGGCAATCCGGACAACGTCGTCTGGACGGCTGACGGCCGCGTACTGGTCGCCAACGAGGGCGAGCCCAACAGCTACAACCAGACCACCAGTGTGGATCCGGTCGGCTCGATCGGCATCATCGACACCACCAACGGTTTCACCTACACCGAGGCCACCTTCAGCCATCTGAACAACCAGTCGGCGGCCCTGCGCAACGCCGGCGTGCGTCTCAACGGCCCCAACGCCAGTGTCGCCCAGGACCTGGAGCCCGAGCACATCGCGATCAGTGCCGATGGCCGCACGGCATTCGTCACCCTGCAGGAGGCCAACTCCATCGCCCTGGTCGACATCGCCACCAGCACAGTGACCAACGTCGTGTCCATGGGTGTCAAGGACCATAGCCGCAATGACACCGGCTTCTTCATCGATGGGGTAGAGGTCGGCAACCGGCTGGACGCCTCGGATCGCGATGGCACCGGCAACAACACGCGGAACTTCAACCTGCAGAACTGGCGGGTCGAGGGGCTGTTCATGCCGGATGGGATTGCCTCCTTCGCGCAGGCCGGGCGGCAGTTCTTCGTGACCGCCAACGAGGGTGACGGGCGTGACTACACCGGCTTCCTGGATGAGGTCCGCGTCGGCAATGCCACCATCGACCCAACGCTGAACACCGCGCTCATCGCCGCACACGGGAGCGACTGGCGGACCAACAACGACAAACTCAACCGGTTGCTGATCACCACCTCCGGCGATACCGACGGCGATGGCGATCTGGACCGCTTGCAGGCCTATGGGGCGCGCTCCTTCAGCATCCTGGATGATCAGGGTCGGCTGGTGTTCGATTCGGGCGACTTCCTCGAGACCGTCATCGCGAGCCGCTTCCCCACCCTGTGGGACGACCTCCGTTCCGACAACAAAGGCCCGGAGCCTGAGTCGGCGGTGATCGGCGAGATGGCCGGTTCCACCCTGCTCTTCCTCGGCCTGGAGCGCGCCAACGCCATCGCGGTGTTCGATCTCACCGACCTGACGGCGATCCGTTTCCTCAACATGCTCTCCACACCGGGCGATGTCGGCCCGGAGGGGCTGCACTTCTTCACCGACGTGAACGGCGCGGGCTTTCTGGCGGTTTCGAACGAGACCTCCGGCCGCACCACGCTCTATGGCGTAGCCCCCGTGCCGCTTCCCGCCGCAGGCTGGCTGCTGCTCTCGGCCGTGACCGGCCTGGCCGCAAGTCGCCGCCGCCGCCGCGCCTGAGGCCGTTGTGATTGCACCGCCCGGGGCCAGTGTGGCCCCGGGCGGTTCCCCGCCACGGACGCGTCGCCTCCGGTAGTGGGACCGGCCGAATCCTGCCCGGCTCTGCCCGTTCCCTGCGCGCGGGGTGGGCACTGCCCGTGACCGACCATGGCAGGCACCGATCCGTGCTGCGCGCCTGACTGCGACCCGGTCGATCGCCCGCTGACGTGACCTCGCCGCCTTGGTCGAGTAAAAGCTCACCAGAGTGGAGCCGCGGTCGCGGCCACCACGAGTCTGCGCCGCTGTCGCACCAATTCCTCTTCGGGCCGGCCCGGGATTTCTGCGCGCTTGCCCGTCGCCGACGGGAGCCGTCCTCCGTGTTGAAGCACCTGCCCTATCTGCTGCTCGCCGGCCTCGGCGCACTGGCGCTGGCCGTCATCGCCCTTGCGCGGGGCGAGACCATCTCCAGCCTCTGGTTCGTGGTGGCCGCTGCCTGTGTGTACACGCTCGGCTATCGCTTCTACAGCGCCTACATCGCCGCCCGCGTCCTCTGCCTCGACCCGACTCGCGCCACCCCAGCCGAGCGTCTGGAGGACGGTCGCGATTTCGTCGTGACCAACCGCTGGGTGGTCTTCGGTCATCACTTCGCCGCCATCGCCGGACCGGGGCCGCTCATCGGTCCTACCCTGGCCGCCCAGTTCGGCTATCTGCCGGGCACCCTGTGGATCCTCATCGGTGGGGTGCTCGGTGGCTGCGTCCAGGATTTCGTGATCCTGTTCTTTTCCTTGCGCCGCAACGGGCGCTCGCTCGGGCAGATGGCGCGCGATGAACTCGGACCGGTGGGTGGCACTGCCGCGATCCTGGCCGTGCTCAGCATCATGATCATCCTCATCGCCGTGCTGGGGCTGGTGGTGGTGAACGCGATGAAGCACAGCCCCTGGGCAACGGCCACGGTGGCGGCGACCATCCCCATCGCCGTGCTCATGGGCCTGTACATGCGCAGCATCCGGCCCGGACGCGTGCTGGAGGGCACCTGCATCGGTGTTTCGCTGCTCATCGTCGCGGTGGTCGGCGGCGGCTGGGTGGATTCGCAGCCGTGGCTGAGGGGCCTCTTCGATCACGACGGCCCGACCCTCGCCCTGTGCATCATCGGTTATGGCTTCCTGGCCGCCGTGCTGCCGGTTTGGCTGCTGCTCGCACCGCGCGATTACCTCTCCACCTTCATGAAGCTCGGCACCATCCTCGCGCTCGCGGTGGCCATCGTCATCCTGCGTCCGGAGGTCCGCATGCCGGCCCTCACGCCCTTCATCGACGGCAGCGGCCCCATCTTCGGCGGCCCGCTTTTCCCTTTCGTGTTCATCACCATCGCCTGTGGCGCGATCTCCGGTTTTCATGCGCTGGTGTCATCCGGCACCACACCCAAACTCATCGCCAACGAGGCGGACGCCCGCTTCATCGGCTACGGCGCGATGATGATGGAATCCTTCGTGGCGGTGATGGCGCTCATCGCCGCCACGGTGCTCGAACCCGGCGTCTACTTCGCGATCAACAGCCCCGCCGACATGGTCGGTGCCACGGCGGCAGAGGCCACCGCCACCATCAGCGGCTGGGGA
>DBNU01000086.1 GCA_002299125.1 Proteobacteria bacterium UBA664 | reverse complement strand
AAAAGGGTCGGGATGGTAGGGGCGGGGCCGGAGGGATGTCAATGCGAAGCGCTCGGGGGCTGCCCCGCAGCAGGCACAGATTCGTTGTTCTGCCCGCTGTACGCAACCGGGCTTCCGGCAGGGCCACCCGTTTGCGCCGGGTCATGGCTTGGGTCGTGAAGCGGGTCGTGATCCGGGGGCCGCCGATCGCGCTCGGGCACGGAGACCTTGCGCGACGGGCGCGGAGGGTCGAGTCTCTCGACCATGCAAACTTCCGTGCCCCGTCATGATCACCCGCCACTCTCGCCTCTGGATCGATTGCTGGTCGAGGTGGATGCCTGTCTGCGGACCCTGACCGGCGTCCATGCGCAAGCGCCCCGCCCGAATCCGGCTGATGCGCCGGTCGTCCCCGAGCGTGTGACGGGTCGCTCGTCAGATCCGGATCCGATCGACGGGGCGGCAGGCCCGGACCCCGCCCTCGAGAGCGAGCCCGTCCGCCGTCACGTGGCCGGTCTCATGCGGGTGAACCACGCCGGGGAGGTGGCCGCCCAGGCCCTCTACCGTGGTCAGGCGCTGACTGCCCGTTCCAGCGATTTCGGTGCCCGGCTCGATGCCGCCCGCCAGGAGGAGATCGACCATCTCGTCTGGTGTGGCCGGCGCCTCGAGGAGCTCGGCAGCCATCCCAGCCGCTTCGGGCTGCTCTGGTACGGCGGAGCCTTCGCCCTTGGTGCCCTCGCCGGCCTGGCCGGCGATCGGGTCAGTCTTGGTTTTCTTGCCGAGACCGAGCGCCAGGTGTCGGAGCATCTCGACGGGCACCTGTCCCGTCTGCCGGAGGGCGATGTGCGCAGTCGTCGCATCCTGACGCAGATGCGCCTGGAGGAGGATGCTCATCGCGCCTTTGCCGAGGCGCACGGCGGCATGCCCCTGCCGGGCCCGGTACGCGGCGCGATGCGGGCCGCCGCCGGGGTGATGAAGTGGCTGGCCTATCGGGTCTGAGGCCTTCCGCGCCCCTCACGGCTTACCGGGTGGCGCGTTGATGTGTCGCGGCAGTTGAACCTCGGGCCGGGCGCGACCTGCCG
The DNA here is from genome assembly GCA_002299125.1 of Proteobacteria bacterium UBA664. Classification (GTDB taxonomy): domain Bacteria; phylum Pseudomonadota; class Gammaproteobacteria; order UBA7966; family UBA7966; genus UBA7966. The sequence goes on along the minus strand of DBNU01000086.1, from coordinate 4,087 downwards.
TTTCACCTGACGCCGCGCAGACTGCGGCCGAACAGGCCAGCCTGCGGTACTTGAAACCCCGATCCCTCGCCCCCACGTGCTTGCCTCGAAGGCCGGTGCAACGCGCGCCGGCTCAGATCCGGCACCGACCAAGCCCAATACGAGGAGGTCACCATGAGCGTTACCCGTTACAGCCCCTGGGATGTCGTCAACCAGATTCAGCAGGACTTGAATCGTGTCTTCGAGTCGCGCCGCGGCGAGGGGACGACCGCCGACACCTCGAACGTCGTCACCGCCCAGTGGGCCCCATCGGTCGATATCAAGGAGGATGCCGAGCGTTTCGTGCTGCTCGTGGATGTACCGGGCGTGAAGCCCCAAGACATCGAAGTCACCATGGAGCAGGGCGTGCTCACCATCCGCGGCGAGCGGCATGTGGAGCGCACCGAAGGCGATGGCTCCACCTTCAAGCGCGTCGAGCGTGTGCACGGTACGTTCTATCGGCGTTTCAGCCTGCCCGACAGCGCCAATGCCGAGGGCATCGAGGCACAGGGTGAGCATGGCGTGCTCCGGATCACCATCCCCAAGCATCAGCGCGTCCAACCGCGCCGCATCAGCGTCAACGTCAACACGGGTTCTCAGGCGGGCTGAGCGCCGGCAGGCGAGCCCGCAGGGCGGTGGTTGACCGGGTAGCCTTTTGTGTTCGACAAGGGTCGTGGGTGTCCGCCCGGGCACCCACGACCAACGGACGGTTCGAAGGATGCGATTCGAGGACTACTACGCAAGGCTGGGCGTGGCGCGCGATGCGAGCGTCGAGGAGATCCGTAAGGCCTACCGGAAGCTCGCCCGGAAGTACCATCCGGACGTCAGCAAGGAGCCGGATGCCGAGGCCCGCATCAAGGACATCAATGAGGCTTGGTCCGTGCTCGGTGATCCGGAGAAGCGGGCGGCCTACGACCAGCTCGGCAGCGGTTGGCGCGCGGGCGAGGAGTTCCGCCCGCCCCCGGACTGGCAGGGCGGCGGTTTCGGCGCGGATTTCTCCAACGCGGATTTCGGCGACATCTTCGAGTCGCTGTTTCAGCGGCATGGCTCGGGAGCGCGCGCGCGCGGGCGCAGGCAGCGGTCACGGGCTGAGGATCAGACCGTGTCGGTGGAGGTCACGGTCGAGGAGGCGGTCAGCGGTTGCGAGCGCATGCTGGGCCTTGCCGGCCCGGGCGGTAAGCGCACGCTGAAGGTCAAGGTGCCAGCCGGGGCCACGGAGGGCTTTCGGATGCGTCTGGCCGGACAGGCGAGCGGCGGGCCGGGAGAAATCCCCGGTGACGTCTACCTCGAGGTGCATCTGCGCGCGCATCCCCTCTATCGGGTCGCCGACCGCGATCTGAGCTACAGCCTGCCGCTGGCCCCCTGGGAGGCGGCGCTGGGGACCCGTCTGGATGTCCCCACACCCACTGGCGCGGTCGGGCTGACGGTACGACCGGGCACCCAGGGTGGTCAGCGACTGCGTCTCAAGGGGCGCGGTCTGCCGGCCCTGCGCAGTGGTGAGGCGTCGGGCGACCTCTACCTCGAGATTGAGCTTCGCAATCCCGATCCCGGGAGCGAGGACGTGCGCAAGGCATTCGAGCAATTGCGGGACACGGCGGCCTTCGATCCCCGTGCGGATTGGCCCGGTGGCCAACGCAAGCCCTGACACGCGCTCCGGTCGCTCGGGGTGGGTGCCTGGCGCATGCTGACCTGCCGGCTGGATGCGCCTGCGGTACCCTGTGTGAGGTGTCCCAAACAGCCGTTGAACCGGGCCGGCTGCGGCCGGTCTGTCGGCTCCACTCCCGGGCTTGGCTGTGCTTGTGCGAGCACATCAGGCCCATGGCAACAGCGAGGACTGACACGTGCATCTCCCGAACAAGTTTCGTAACGCCCTGCTCTTGACGGTGCTGGCGGTCGCTCTGCCGGGTCTGGCCGTGGCGGTCCTGCCGCAGAGTGTCGACGGGGCACCCATGCCAAGTCTCGCCCCCATGCTCGAACGGGTCACGCCTGGCGTGGTGAACATCGCCACCGAGGGTGTGCAACGCGTGCGCCGCAACCCGCTGCTCGAGGACCCCTTCTTCCGGCGCTTCTTCAACATCCCTGACCTGCCGGCCGAACGTCGGACCGAATCGCTGGGGTCGGGTGTCATCATCGACGCGGCGCGCGGGCTGGTCGTGACCAACAACCACGTCATCGCCAACGCCGAGCGGATCCGGGTGCGTCTGCGCGACGAACGCGTCCTGCAGGCGGAGCTGGTGGGGGCTGATCCGGAGACGGACGTGGCGGTCATCCGCATCCCGGCGGAGCGGCTGACTGCACTCCCCCTGGCGGCACCGGACAGCCTGCGTGTGGGCGACTTCGTGGTTGCGATCGGTAACCCCTTCGGCCTTGGCCAGACCGTGACCAGCGGCATCGTGAGCGCCCTCGGTCGCACCGGTCTCGGCATCCTCGGCTACGAAGACCTCATCCAGACCGACGCCTCGATCAATCCGGGCAACTCGGGTGGTGCGCTGGTGAACCTCAAGGGTGAACTGGTGGGCATCAACACGGCCATCTTCACGCCGGGTGGAGGGGGCAATATCGGCATCGGCTTCGCCATCCCGGCGAACATGGCCCTGCAGGTGGCCGAACAACTGCTGCAGTTCGGGGAGGTGCGCCGTGGCTTCCTGGGTGCGCAACTGCAGGACCTCGATCCCAGTCTGGCCGAGGCCTTCGGTCTGCCGCCCGGGCAGTCCGGTGCGGTGCTGAATGCCATCGTGCCCGGCTCGGCCGCGGACGAGGCCGGACTCCGGGCCGGGGACGTCGTCGTCTCGCTCAATGGCCGGCAGATCGGCAGTGCGGGAGAACTGCGCACGCAGATCGGCCTGTTGCGTGTGGGTGAACCGGTACAGCTCGAGGTGCTGCGCGAGGGCAAGCGCCTGTCCGTGAATGCGCGGGTCACGCCGCGCGAGGTGACGGAGGTCTCCGGCGACGACTTCCCCAACCCCCGGCTCGCCGGCGCTACCCTGCGCAATTTCCAGGGTCCAGGGGAGAATCAGCGTGGCGTGGTCGTGACCCAGGTAGCCCCGGGCAGCCGCGCCTGGCAGAACGGGCTGCGCCCAGGTGACATCATCGTAGAGGCCAATCGGCGTGCGCTGACGAACGTCGCGGGACTCGCGGAAGTGATGGCCTCCCCCGGCGCGCAGGTCATGCTCAGGGTACGGCGGCAGGGAGTGGAGGCCTTCATGGTCCTGCGCTGAGGCACCAGAACTTCGTCGATGACAACCGTGGGCTGCGGGTCATGGACGCAGCCCACGGCCCTGAGTGAATCGATGTGCCGTTCCTTTCTGGAGTATCGCCATGCAGAACTGCCTCTTCTGCCGCATGGTTCGCGGCGAGATCACCCCGCAGACGGTGCTTGATACCGACGACATCCTCGCCTTTCGCGACATCTCGCCGGCGGCACCCAGCCACGTGCTCATCGTTCCCAAGCGGCACGTGGCCACGATCAACGATGTGACGGGCAGTGATGCGCCCTTGCTCGGGCAACTCTTCGTCGCGGCCCGGCAAGTGGCGGCGGCGGAAGGGCTGGCCGAAGATGGCTATCGGCTGGTGGTGAACTGCAACGCGAACGCTGGGCAATCCGTCTTTCACGTGCACATGCACCTGCTGGGAGGCGAGCCCATGGGCTGGCCGCCGTTCCCGCGGGAGTCTTGAACTGGGAGGGTGCAGTCGCCAACTTGTCTTTACCTCCGCAGGACGCAGCGGACGCAAAGCGCGGTCCGAGCCTGCCCTTTCTACCCCGCGCGCAACAGGTCGTCCTGACCCGCTTCGATGCCGTTTCCTTCGGCCTGCAGCCCATCAGGGCCGCTTGCGCCGCGGATCCACGGCAGACGGCAGGCGCGCACTGCGTCCGCCACGGTTCGTACCGCCGAAAGCCGGGTGAAGCTCGAGCGCCAGACCAGTGCGATCCGGCGGCAGGGTACGGGATCGCTGAAGGGGCGGAATTCGAGCAGGCCGTTTAGACTGGCACCCGGGCCGATCGCACTCGCCGGCAGTACCGTAATGCCGAGACCGCTCGCGACCATATGGCGAATGGTCTCCAGAGAAC
>DBNU01000083.1 GCA_002299125.1 Proteobacteria bacterium UBA664 | reverse complement strand
GCCTGGAGGACTACCAGAACGCCCTCGAGCGGCTGCGCGCAGCCGGCGTGAGTGTGGTCACCAGTGAGTCCATCGTCTTCGAATGGCTACGCGACGCCAGCCACCCGGCCTTTCGCGAGTTGCAGGGGTTGTTGCGGCGCTGAGAGGAGGCCTTCCCGCACCACCCCGTGGATCTGCCAAGGCTTTGTGTCGTGGCACTTCCGACCCTCACCCCAACTCCTTTCCCGGGGGAAGTGGGACTGCGGTCGCCCCGTCCGCGAGTCCCAGCATCAGCTCCACCGTCCGCCCCGCTGCGCCGGCACCCGCGCGCAGATGCTCCGCGGCCAGCGCCGCTGCTCGGAGATGGGCCTCGACTGCCGTCAGCCGCTGACCGAGCGCGGGGGCCAGTGCCGCGGCGCCCGCCAGCAGTCCGACGGCTGCACCAGCGTTCGCGAGCACCGAAGACACGTGCTCATGGTACGGGCCCACCACGACCGGGGTGCCGGCGAGCAGCGGCTCGTAGAGGCTGTGCCCACCGACTGGCACGAGCGTGCCGCCGACGAAGGCGACAGCCACCTCCGCGTAAAGCGCTCGCAGGGCCCCCATGGTGTCCACCAGCAGCACCGGAGTGGCACAGTCCGGCACCCGCGCGCCCTGACTCCAACGTTCATGGGCGAGGCCGGACTGCACCACGAGCTGAGCCACTGCCTCGAAGCGCTCCGGGTGGCGCGGCACCAGCACCAGCAACCGTGCCTGTCCGCGGGCGAGCAATTCCCGATGTGCGGCGAGGGCAGCGTTCTCTTCACCCGCGTGCGTGCTCGCAGCGATCCACGCGTCCAGGCGGCGGATCACCGTCGACCCTGGCGCGGGTTCGTCGTCGAGCTTGGTGTTGCCGAGGCAACGGATGGCAACGGTCGGGACGCCGAGTAAGCCGAAGCGTGTGCCATCCTCCAGCGACTGGGCCGCGACCTGGAGTCCACCGAAGATCTGCCGACGCACTGCCTCCGGCAGCCGCAGATAGGCATTGAGGCTGCTCGCAGACAGCCGCGCATTGGCTACGAGGACGGGGATGCCGGCCTCGCTACAGGCGCGGATGAGGCCTGGCCACAACTCACGCTCCATGATGACCACGACTCGCGGTCGCAGGCGGGCGAGCAGGCGCCGCTGCACACTACCGGCATCGAAGGGTGCCCAGGCGTGCAGCCCGCCGAGGCCGGCTGCTGCGAGGGCCTCGGCCCCCGTCGCGGTGGTGGTGCTGATGCGCAGATGGGCCCCGGGGCGAGCTGCCTGCAGTGCGCGCACGATGGGCAACGCCGCGCGGACCTCTCCCACGGATACCGCGTGTATCCAGTAGACCGGGGCCTCGACCGGCGCCGCCTTCCAGAAGCCGAAGCGCTCCCACCAGCGCCGACCATAGCCGCGACGACGCAGCGACAGCCAGAAGAGGCGCATGGCGGCGAGCGGCAACAGACACTCCGCAGCCAGCGCGTAGAGTGTCAGCAGCGGATGGCTGCCCGGCCGCCTGCTCAGCGCTCGCGCTCCGCGCCGCGCTGGCGACTTGCAACCGCCCCGCGATCGATTTCGGCGCCTGCCTGCAATACATCCAGGTAGCCACGGACCCCCGTCTCCAGATCGCGGAAATCGATGTCACAGCCCGCGGCGCGCAGACGCGTCAGGTCCGCTCGGGTATAGCTCTGGTAGGCCCCGACGAGGTCGCCGGGGAAGCTTCGATAACCGATCTCGATGTCACCACCGAACCAGTCGGCAACGGCCCGCGCCAGCGAGTTGAAGCTGCGATCCTGCCCGCTGCCGCAATTGAAGATGCCGCTCTGATCGGGATGCGCAGCGAACCACAGCGCTACCGCGTTGCAGTCATCCACATGCACGAAATCTCGCCGCTGCTGGCCCTCGCCCCAGCCGTCGTGCTCGCCGAAGAGCGTCAGACGGCCCTCGGACATCGCCTGCAGGGCGAGATGCCGGACCACGCTCGCCATGCGCCCCTTGTGCTGCTCACGGGGCCCGTAGACATTGAAATAGCGCAGACCGACGACCTGGCTGTGGAGGCGGCCTGTGCGCGCACGCACGAACTGATCGAAGACCAGTTTCGACCAGCCGTAAACGTTCACCGGCCGCTCGTTCTCCCCTGCTTCCGCGAACTCGCGACCGGTGCCGTAGACCGCGGCGCTCGAGGCATAGATGAACGGGATACACAGCCCGGTGCAGTATTCGAAGAGTCGCTTCGAATACTCGTGGTTGACCTCCATCATGTAGCGGCCGTCCCAGGTCGTGGTGACGGCACAGGCACCGAGATGGAACACCCGCTCGATCGGTGCTTGCGCCGCTGCCGGTGAATCGATCCAGGCAAGGAAGCGCTGACTGTCGCTGTAGTCGGCGATGACGGCATCAGCGAGGTTGGCGAACTTCCGGCCATCCTGCAGATCGTCCACCACCCAGATGTCGGTTCGGCCACTGCGATTCAGCGCCTGCACCAGATTGGAGCCGATGAAGCCGGCCCCCCCCGTCACCACGATCACGATGCATCCTCCGGCCCGCGAATGCGGGCAATGAGGGCACTGGTGGAGTGGCCGGGCACGAAACCGAGTACGCGCACCTCACCTCCGCTCGCCAGTACCGCATCGTGCCCGGCGATCTGCTCAGGTCGGTAATCGCCCCCCTTCACCAGCACGTCGGGCCGAACCTCCGCGATCAAGGCGGCAGGCGTCGGCTCCGTGAAAGGCACGACCCAATCCACGGAGGCCAGACCGGCGAGCACGGCCATGCGCGCCGCTAGCGGGTTAACCGGACGTGCAGCGCCCTTCAGTCGGGCAACCGAGGCATCGTCATTGACGGCGACGATCAAGTGATCACCCAGGCGACGCGCCTCCTCGAGATAGGCCACATGCCCCGGATGCAGTACATCGAAGCAGCCATTGGTCATCACGATGCGCGCACCCTTCGCCCGCGCCGCGGCGACCTCCCGCAACAGTCGTTCGCGATCGACCACGCCGCTGCCGAGATGGCTGCCGTGCAGGGCCTGCTGCAACTCGAGCACACTCACGGTGGCCGTACCCAGTTTGCCCACCACGATGCCGGCCGCCGCATTGGCGAAGCGCGTCGCCTCGTGCAGGCTGAAGCCCGCGGCGAGGGCCGTGGCGAGTACGGCACAGACCGTATCCCCGGCGCCAGTGACATCGAAGACGTCCCGGGCCTCGGTGTGGAGATGCCGGACGGCACCGTGACGTTCCACGAGGGTCATGCCGCGCTCGCCGCGCGTGACCAGCACGGCACCGAAGCGGTGACGCCGACAGAGATCAACGGCCGCCTCCACCAGACTGGCATCATCCACTGGCTGGCCGACTTCGGCCTCGAACTCGCGCTGGTTCGGTGTGATCACGTGCGCCCCGGCATAACGGGAGAAATCCGTGCCTTTGGGGTCCACCACCACCCGGGCCGACAGCGCAGCAGCCGCCTCGATGAGCAGGTGCGCCGAACGCAGCGCGCCCTTGGCGTAGTCCGACAGCACCACCACCGGCTCCGGCTCCGCCCGCGGCAGACAGCGCGGCGACAGCGCCGGGGTCTCGCCGGAAGGACCCTCGAAATCACAGCGCAAGAGCTGCTGATGCTGACTCAGGACCCGAAGTTTCGTGATGGTCGGATAGCCCGATTCACGCTGGAAATCACAGACGACACCATGCACACCCAGGGCGGCCTCCAGGGCCTCCGCCGTGGCATCCCTGCCGACCACACCGGCGAGACGTACCCTGGCCCCGAGCACCGCGGCATTCAGCGCCACATTCGCCGCCCCGCCCGGTCGATCCTCGGTCGCATCCACACGCACCACCGGCACCGGGGCCTCGGGGGAAATGCGTGAGGTCGTGCCGTGCCAGTAGCGGTCGAGCATGAGATCGCCACACACCAGTACTCGGGCAGAGGCGAAGGCTCGGGAGATGTCTTGCATCGGGCGGGCTCGCGGGAGGCCAGAAGGCGACGCATGATACGGTAGCCGGTGACGCCGTGCTGCCCGTCCGGGGCAGTGTGGGGAACCACCAGGCCACCGGCCCGACCAACCGAGGGAATGCCTCACGTGCCACGCCAGCCCTGCTTCCTGCCCTGTCTACTGCTTGCCGGGTGCCTGCTGGCTCCAGCGGGAATGGCGGCCGGCGCGGAAGCGCCGCCGGCCTTCCGCGCGCGCTATCACGTCGCGGCCGCAGGCTTCCCAGTGGGCGTGATGGAACGTAGCTTCGAGCGCTTCCCGGACGGTCGCTTCCGCTTCTGGTCGCTCACCCGTGCGCGCGGGCTGGTCGCTCTGTTCAGGTCGGAACGGGTGGAGGAATCATCCGAAGGTCGTCTGGTCGCCGCCCATGGCTTGCGTCCGGACCGCTACCGCTACCAGCGCGGCGGCGGCAAGCCGCGGACGGTGGACATCGCCTTCGACTGGAGCGTCCCGCGCGCCATCAACACGGTAAACGAGCAGCAGTGGCAGCTCGCCATCGAACCCGGCACGGTCGATCGCCTCGTCTACCAGCTCCACATCATGCAGGACGTGGCCAACGGTGCCAGCGGTCCGCTCATCTATCCCGTTGCCGACGGCGGCAAACTCAAGCTCTATCACTTCGAGCGGATCGGTGAAGAAATGGTGGATGTCCCGCTGGGGCGCTTCCGGACCATCCGCCTCGAGCGCCGTTACGAGAAGGCCGACACCCATGCCTCCGTGTGGGTGGCCCCCGAGTTGCACCATCTGCCGGTGCGCGTAGTGCATCACGAGAACGGCATCACGACGCGCGTATCGCTGGAATCCGTGGATTTCACGCCGGCGTCAGCCGTTGCCGAGGCCGATCGCTCACTGACCGGGCCCGAGGCACCGCCCTGAGGACTGTGCCGGTGGCGTCAACCCCGCTTGTCGAGCGCCTGCACGATCTGATCGGCGGGCGCATAACCGCCGAGTTCCGTGCCGTCCTCGAGCAGGATCGACGGCGTGCCCTGTACCCCGATGCGATTGCCCATGTCGAAATGGGCCTTCACCGGGTTCTCGCAGGTCTTCGCCGGCACGCTGGCACCGCTTTTGGCGGCCGTGAGCGCGGCGCGCGGGTCGTCGGCGCACCAGACCGAGGCCATGAGGCGATAGGCGTCCGATTCCAGGCCGGCGCGCGGGTAGGCGAAATAGCGCACCGTGACACCCGCCTGATTGAGCTTCGGAACCTCCTGATGCAGACGACGGCAATAGCCACAATCCACGTCCGTGAAGATGTAGATCACATGCCGCTGCTTGCCCACGGCGGGGAAGTCGAGTGTGCCGCCGTTGGCGTAGGCCACGAGTTCCCCGCGCCGGATCTCGGCCCGGGCATCTTCGGTGAGATTGCGCCGGCTCTCGAGGTCGAGCAGCGAGCCCTGCAGGGCGTAACGTGCATCGCGCGTCATGTAGACGACCTGGCCATCGGCCCGCACCTCGTACAGTCCGGCGATGGGGGTGGGCTTCACGCTCGTCACCTCGGTACCCAGGCGCGCGCTGAAGGCACCGCGCAGGGCATCATCCGCGTGGACGGAGCAGGTGACGGCGAGCGCCAGGGCAGTGACGAGGGGACGCGATAGGTTCATGGACATGAACTCCGGGGTTCGTTGGGGCAGCGACGCGGCCCCGCATTGGGTTGAGCGGCTGACCGGGCCTGCTCCGGCAAGTTCGCCGCGGCGATGTTAGCAGCAGGCGTGCCAGCCGCAGTGCCGACTCGCGACCCACGGTTCGCGGCAAGCAAGTCGCCCCACGAACAGCGCAGGATGGTGCGACGATGACGGCGGGGCTGGCCGGCCATACGCTCGGACGTTATCGCCTCATCAATCCGCTGGGTGCCGGGCGACAGGGCACGGTCTACCGCGCCTACGACCCGGTCATCGATCGGCCCGTGGCAGTGAAGGTAGCGCACGCCGGAGCCAGCGCCGGGCGCATGTTCGTCGAGGCCCAGATGGCCGCCACGCTGCAGCACCCGAACATCGTGGCCGTCTTCGATGCGGGCAGCGAGGCCGGTATCGATTTCATCGTCACGGAGTTGGTGCCGCAGCACGTGACGGCGAACACCTACGTCGACTCCGATCCCGCATTGCGTCTCGTCCGCGCGCTGGCCGTGGTGCGTCAGTGCGGCGAGGCGCTCGCCCACGCCCATGCTCGCGGGGTGTTGCACCGGGACATCAAGCCTTCGAACGTGCTCATCGACTCGCTGGGTCAGGTACGGCTGACGGATTTCGGTCTGGCCCTGCCCAATGGCGGGTCACCGGGGGGGGGCATCAACGGCACCGCCGCCTACCTCGCACCCGAGGCTGGCAGTCACGGCCACTACAGCGAGGCCTCCGACCTCTACGCCCTCGGCGTAGTACTGTTCGAATTGCTCGCAGGTAGGCTGCCCTTTCCAACCGATTCCGCCGACACCTACCGCAAGGCTCAGGCCGCGGGCACGGCCTGCAGCCTTGCTGACCTCCATCTCGCCACTCCCGCAGTGCTGCAACGTGTGCTCGATCGCTGCCTGGCCCTGCGGCCGGAGCTGCGCTACCGCAGCGCCGCCGATCTCATCGGCGATCTCATGGTCGTGCAGGAGTGCATCACCCCCACCTCCCATACCGAGCTGGATGCGGATCGGACACTGCGACTGATCGAGGGAGCGGCAGGGCTCCGTCCGGAGGAGGCAGCGACTCTGGCAAGACTTGCCGACTGGCGGCGACTCGCGAGGGGACAGCGGTTACCGGCACTTGCGGGCGGGGCGGCCTGCCTGGTCTGGGTCACGCTGGGCAGCCTTGCCCTGCACCGGTCCGCTGCGCCAAGTCCCGAAGCGGGCGAGACCCAGGCGCGCCGCATCCCGGCCGGGCGTTGTCTGCTGCTGTCGGCGGATGTCATCCCACGGCTCGTGGCTCGGGAGGAGTGCGAGCTGCTGCTGCTGGATGAAGCGCAGATCGAACATCTGCCGGTGCCGCTGCAGCTCAGATTGCTCTACAGCGCGGCCTTGGGTGCGTGGCTGCTATGAGTGCAGAGGACGGCATGCGAGCGTGAAAGCGCGGAGCCAACAACGCTCACACCGTGACCGTGACGCACAACCTGTCCCTCAACGCATTCAGCCGCGCGGATGGTGGCGGGCGTGCAGCGCCTGCAAACGCGCCTGGGCGACCTGGGTGTAGATCTGCGTGGTCGAGATGTCACGGTGACCCAGCAATTGCTGGACGACGCGCAGATCGGCACCATGGTTCAGCAGATGGGTGGCGAAGGCGTGCCTCAGGCTGTGTGGATGCAGGTCATCGCCGATCCCCGCCAAGCGTCCATAGCGGCGCACGCTGAGCCAGAAGGCCTGGCGGGTCAGCGGCAGACCGCGACGCGAGAGAAACACCGCCGGGTGCCCAAGTGCACCGGCCAGGAGCGGACGGGCATCGCGAAGGTATCGATCCAGCCACAGCCTCGCCTCCTCACCCATGGGCACCAGCCGCTCGCGTCCACCCTTCCCGTGCACCCGGACCACTCCCTGGATGAGACCCACCGCTGCCAGGGGCAGACCCGTCAACTCGCTCACCCGCAGCCCGGAGGCATACATGAGTTCGAGCATCGCGCGGTCGCGCAGGCCCTCCGGACGGCTGAGGTCCGGGGCCGTCAGCAGACGCTCGATCACGCCTTCGGAAGGGGCACGGGGCAGGCTCCGGCCACGTCTGTGCAAGGCGATGAATTCGGTGGGGTCGTCCTCGCGCAGACCCTCGCGTCGGCACCAACGGTAGAAACGACGCCAAGCCGACAGCCGACGCGCCTGGGTGCGCAGGCTGGCCTCGTCCATGGGCAGCGCGGCCGTGAGCTGGGCGGCCTCAGCCGTCAGCACCGAGCCGGCCAGCGCCCGCGCAAGCAGGCGCAGGTCACTGGCATAGCTTGCCCTGGTAGCCGAGGCGAGACCCTCCTCGAGCAGGAGAACCGTGAGGAAACGCAGGACTTCGGGTGGCTCGGGCTCTGCCCCGGCAGGAGACGGACCCGACCCTGACATGGCTACCGAGGACGTCAGTCCTCGTTGCTGCCGCTGCCTGCATCCGTGCCGTTGTCGGCCGGCAGCGCGGCTGCACCGACATTCGTGCGGATCTTCTCGCGGATACGGGCCGCCTTGCCGCGGAGCGCACGCATGTAATAGAGCTTGGCGCGCCGCACGTCACCACGACGCTTCACCTGAATCTCGTGCACTGCCGGGCTGTAAGTCTGGAAGACGCGCTCCACACCCTCGCCGTGGGAGATTTTGCGCACCGTGAAGGCGGAGTTGAGGCCGCGGTTGCGCATGGCGATCACCACACCCTCGAAGGCCTGCAGGCGCTCACGAGTGCCTTCCTTCACCTTCACATGCACCACCACGGTATCGCCCGGGGCGAACGCGGGGACCTGGCGCGTCATTTGTTCGGCTTCGAGTTGTTGGATGATGTTGCTCATGACGGTTCACCTGAAGGGGCGGGAAATAGCGGCTCGAAGCCGGAAAGCCCGAGAGGATAGCCGAAAGCCTCGGCGGAAGTCAGCCCGGGTGTCTCCTCACCCCGGTCATTCACTCATCCCGGGCCGAGCAGATCCGGGCGCCGCTCCCGGGTGCGGGCGAGGGCCTGCTCGCGACGCCAGCGCTCTATCGCACGGTGGTCGCCGCCGAGCAGGACCGGGGGCACGGCCAGTCCCTCGAACAGTTCCGGCCGTGTGTAGTGCGGGTGATCGAGCAGACCGGCGGAGAAGGAATCCGCCACGGCCGAGCCGGGTGAACCGAGCACCCCGGGCAACAGCCGAGTAATGGCGTCCATCACGACCATCGCGGCGAGTTCCCCGCCGGAAAGCACGTAATCGCCGATCGAGCACTCCTCGTCCACGCCGAGGGTGTAGATGCGCTCATCCATGCCCTCGTAGCGCCCGGACACCAGGATGAGGCCCGGCAGGTGCGCCCAGGTCTCGATCCGCCGCTGCGTCAAGCGCTCACCTTGCGGGCTCAGGGCCACTACCGGCACACCGGGTGAGGCCAGCTTCGCCGCGCGGATGGCGGCGAGCACCGGTTCCACCATCAGCACCATGCCCGGCCCGCCCCCGTAGGGTCGATCATCCACCGTCCGGTGCCGGTTGCGGGCGTAATCCCGTGGATTCTCGAGGTGCAGCGTCACGCGGCCCTCTGCCACCGCACGCCCGGTGACGCCATAGCGCGCGTAGGCGGCGAAGCTGTCGGGTAGCAGGCTCACCAGCCCGAAGCGGTAAGGGGTCAGGTCCTGCACCATGGGGTGTCTTCCGGGGGCAGCCAAGGGGAGAACACCTGCGCGGGTCGAGCAGCGGCGAGCGCAACGCAGGAATATGCCCGGCAGACTGCCAGACACACCATCAGTAGTCGGCCTCCCAATCCACGAGCAGTCGCCCCTGCTGCGGATCGGCCTCCAGCACGTGCACCCCGCGGACGAAGGGGATCAGGCGTTCGATTTCCCCGCGCACCACGAGCACATCATGCGCCCCGGTCTCGAGGAGGCGCACCACCCGGCCCAAGTCGATGCCAGCGCGGTTCACCACCGGCAGGCCGATCAGGTCGGCCCAGTAGACCTCGCCAGGCGCGGGAGGCGGAAGCTGGTCGCGATTGATGAAGAGTTCGCGTCCGACCCATGCGGCCGCCGTGTCACGCGAATCTACACCCACGAGGCGTACCAGAAGGACCTGCCCGCGCTGGTCGATCTCCGCCACCTCGAGCGGGACGAGCTTACCGTCCCGAAGCACCTGCCACGGGCGGTATCCCAGCAGATTCCCGGGCGGCCGGGTGTAGGAGAAGAGCTTCAACCATCCCCGCACCCCGAACACACCGCTGAAGCGACCAACCGCCAGCGAGGATGACGGGGATACCGTTGCGGCTCCCGTCGTCGCTGAGAAGTCTGTCACTCATGCCCCCTCAGGCCGAAAACCGGCCTGTGGTTCATGGCCGGACGCCTCGAGGCAGCGGCCACTGCCCGGGCTTGAACCCACGGGCAGATGCGCCGGATGTGCCACACCGGCTCAGCCGGCAGCGGCAGCTCGGCCGCTGGTAGCGACGAGGCTCGCCACCCGGTCACTCATCTGTGCACCCTTCGACTGCCACCAGGCGAGGCGCTCGCTGTCAATGCGGAAGCGGCCATCACCCTCTCGTTCCAGCGGATTGAAGAGCCCCAGACGCTCGACGTGCCGACCATCGCGGCGGGCACGGCTGTCAGTCACCACGATGTGATAGAAGGGACGCTTCTTGGCGCCACCGCGCGCGAGACGAATGACCACCATGTGCTGCTTGACCTCCGGGCATATTGAGTAGGGACAGGCAGGGGCGGCCCGAGGCCGACCACGCCGAATCGAAGACGCGGGACTATAGACCAAAGCACGCAGGCGAGGAACTGTTCAGATGAACTCCGTGGTCGACGAGAAGCGGGCCCTCCGCGAATGCCTCACGGCAGCCCGACGAGGCCTGACGCCATCTGAGCGCGTGGCCGAGGCCACGGCCATCGCGGAGGCAGTCGTGAGTCTGCCCGAGTGGCGCGCGGCCCGCCGCTGGTTCGTCTACCTGAGCGGGCCCGAGGAGGTGGACACCACCGACCTCGTGGACGAACTGCTCGCGCGACCCGAAGCCTCGGTCTATGCCCCGGTGATCGTCTCCCGAGGGATCATGGAGGCACGTCGCCTGCGCGACCGCAGTGAGCTGCGTCCGGGGCGTTTCAACATCCCGGCCCCCCTCGGCGGCGAGGCTGCCCTCCTGCCCTTCGAAGCGATCCTCACCCCCGGCCTCGGATTCACTGCCGCCGGCGAACGCATGGGCCTCGGTGCGGGATTCTACGACCGCTGGTTCGCCGCCCACCCAGAGGGTTGCCGGATCGCCCTCGCCTATCGCTGCCAGATCGTATCCCGGCTGCCGACCGAGCACACCGACGCCCCGGTGCATGTGCTCGTCACGGCCGACGGGGCCCGGCGCCTGGGCACGCCGCGGGGAGTCGCAGGGAGAACTGAGCAATGGCCTTCGTAATGCCCCTGGCGATTGTCGCTTCTCTGGCACCCGGCATCACTCTATAGAAATTCACAATATACCCAGCGGCGACAGTTGGCCTATGATACGCGACTGCCGATAGCGCTCTCGCCCTCTCGCGTCCTGTTAGCGTCCTGTCTCGCCCCGATGGGTACTCCCGCAGCCTGCCGGAGTGGCCCGACGCCTCCGGAGTCGTTCCCCCCTTGAACCCGCTCCCCACTGCGGCGCGCGCCGACTGTCTCGCGCCGCCCGTCGATGTGCGTATCCAGTCGCGTCTGCTTTGGCTGCAGGCAGTGGCCATCGTCCTCTCGCTCTCCCTCTCGGCCTGCGTGCTCGCCTGTCAGGCCGTGGCACTGCCACCAGATTGGTTCGGTGCCTGTCAGGAGCGGGAGACTTCAACCCTGCTGCTGGCCCTCGCGGCGCTCGGCCTGGGACAACTGCACCCTGGCGCACCCGGGCCGCTGAGCACAGACGCACGGCGCCGCAATGCAGCCTCCATCGGCATGCTGTTGTGCGGTACCGTGCTTGCCGCCTGGGTCAGCGAATGGTGGGGCTTCATGGCAGCGGACGCACTCGCGCCGATCGATCACCTGCACTCCGGTGTTCAGCTCGGCACCGGTGCCCTCGGGGATTGCGGCCCTGTCTCCAGTGCCTTCGCCATCACCCAGGGGGCATTCCTGTGTACCCGGGCGTCCGGATCCGATGTCCGTGCCGGATCGGCGCGCTGTGCTCTGGCCCTCCTGCTGCTCGGGATCACCCTCCTCGCGTTTTCGGCCGTGGGCCTCGGAGTGCCCTCCCCGGGCGTCGAAGTCGCGGACGAGGCCCCGTGGACGCTCCTCGCCGTCATGTCCCTGCTCAGTCTGGCCAGCATCAGTGAGTGCGCACGCCATCCGGGGCCGCTGTCCATCCTGACCAGCACCGGCATGGGGGGGCGGCGTGTCCGGCGTCTGCTCCCCATCGTGCTGCTGCCCGGCCTGACACTCGTCGCGGTGGCCCTCGCCGTAGGCAGTGGGGTCGCCAGCCTGCCGCTGGCGACGGCCTTCACCCTCACCGCAACCTCACTCGGTGCCCTGTTGTTGCTGCTGCGGGAGGGCCACCGCCTGGACCGCTTCGAGGCCGGGCTGCGCCTGGTCAGCCTCATCGACGAACTCACGCACATCTACAACCGCAGGGGGTTCCTGCTGCTCGGTGAGCAGAGCTTCCAGAGCGCCCGCCGACAGAAGTTGCCCTTGTCGGTGCTGTACTTCGACCTCGACAACCTGAAGCCCGTGAATGACGCCTTCGGTCACGCCACCGGCTCACGATTGCTGCGGGAGTTCGCCGAGATCCTCAACCAGCACTGTCGCGCAAGTGATGTGGTGGCCCGCGTCGGCGGCGATGAATTCGCGGTGGTTTCCACCGCCTCGGGCGAGGCGCTCGAGCGGCAGTTGCAACGGATCGCGGCAGCGGTGAGCGAGCGCAATCGCCATGGTCAGCGCCCCTACCGCATCCGTTACAGCGTGGGCCGCGCGAGTTGCGACCCGACCCAGAGTCCGGGCTTTGAAGACCTGGTCGCCGAGGCCGATGCGCGCATGTACGAACACAAACAGGCACGCCGCCGCGAACATGCGTTCGCGCTGGGCGTACAGCCGCCAGATCCGCACGGGCTCACGATCCACTCGCCGCCGGGGGACATACCGCGCCGGTGAGGGCACACCCGATCTCACCGCGCCCCTGTCATCCCGGCCCCCGGATCCGTCATCTCCGCCCTCGAATAAAGACACTCGGGGGCAGGCTGCGGCGGGAGCCAGCACCTTCCCCAACGCCGCGATGGTGCCACGTCAGAGGGATCCCTCTTGCGCGGGAATGACGATGAACGCGCGCAGCCTTGCCGGAGAACTGGCCGGCACAGGCCCGCCTCCAAGCAAGGGGCGGGCCGGGACCTCGACGCCGATCAGGGCGCGTCGACCGCCTTCATGCTGAGCCGGATGCGGCCCTGGCGGTCCACCTCGAGCACCTTCACCCGCACGATATCGCCCTCGGCGAGCTTGTCGCTGACGCTCTCCACCCGCTCATCGCAGATCTGCGAGATGTGCACGAGCCCATCCTTGCCGGGCAGGATGTTGACGAAGGCACCGAAGTCCATGAGCTTGGCGACGCGCCCCTCGTAGATGGCCCCGACCTCCACGTCGGAGACGATCTGCTCGATGCGACGCCGAGCCTCCTGAGCCGCCGCACCGTCCACCGAGGCGATCTTCACGGTGCCGTCATCGTCGATGTCGATGGTGGTGCCCGTTTCCTCGGTGATGGAGCGGATGGTGGAGCCGCCCTTGCCGATCACCTCACGGATCTTGTCGGGGTGGATGCGGATGGTGAGGATGCGCGGCGCATGCTCGCTCATTTCAGTGCGTGACTCGGCCAGCACGCGGTTCATCTCGCCCAGGATGTGCATGCGGCCTTCGCGCGCCTGCTTGAGGGCGACATCCATGATCTCGCGCGTGATGCCGTTGATCTTGATGTCCATCTGCAGGGCGGTGATGCCTTTCGCCGTACCGGCCACTTTGAAATCCATGTCACCCAGGTGGTCCTCGTCACCCATGATGTCGGACAGCACGACGTAGCCGTCCTCTTCGAGGATGAGGCCCATGGCGATCCCGGCGACCGGCGCCTTGATCGGGACACCGGCGTCCATCAGCGCGAGGCTGCCGCCGCAGACGGAGGCCATGGAGCTCGAACCGTTGGATTCCGTGATCTCGGAGACCAGTCGGACCACGTAGGGGAAGGTGCCCGGTGCCGGCATGACGGCGACGAGGGCCCGCTTGGCCAGCCGCCCGTGGCCGATCTCGCGCCGCTTGGGGCTCCCCACACGCCCTGTTTCACCGACCGAGTAGGGCGGGAAGTTGTAGTGAAGCATGAACGGATCGCGACGCTCGCCTTCGATTGCGTCGATGATCTGGGAATCACGCTCGGTGCCGAGGGCGGTGACCACGATGGCCTGCGTCTCACCACGAGTGAACAGGGCCGAACCATGGGTGCGCGGCAGGAGACCCACCTGGATCGAGATCGGGCGGATGCTCTGCGTGTCACGACCGTCGATGCGCTGGCCGGAAGTCAGCGTGGAACGCCGCACCGTCCGGTACTCTAGATCGGCGAGGGCCGCCGACACCGCTGCGGCAGGAAAGCGTGGCGTCTCGCTAGCCGCGAGTTCTGCCAGGGTGGCCGCCTTCACCGACGCCACCTGGTCACGCCGCGACAGCTTGTCGAAGATCCGGTAGGCATCCTTGAGACCCTGTCCGGCACTGGCCTCCACGGCATCCCGCAGCCCCGGCTCCTCTGCGGCCGGTTGCCATTCGAAGCGCGGGGTACCGGCCTCCGCCACCAGGGCTCGGATCGCCTGGATCACCACCTGCTGCTGCGCGTGACCGTAGACCACGGCACCCAGCATGATCTCCTCGGGCAGTTCGCGCGCCTCGGATTCGACCATGAGCACGGAGCTCTCCGTGCCGGCGACGACGAGGTCCAGATCGAGGGCGGCCGCCTCGCCGAAGCTCGGGTTGAGAATGAACTCACCATCACGGAAGCCGACGCGCGCGGCCCCGATGGGGCCGTTGAAGGGCGCACCGGACAGGCTCACGGCGGCGGAGGCACCGATCATGGCGGGGATATCCGGATCGACCCGGGGGTCGAGCGACAGCACCGTGGCGACCAGTTGCACCTCATGCACGAAACCCTCCGGGAACAGCGGGCGCAGGGGGCGATCGATGAGACGGGAGGTGAGGATCTCCTTTTCGCTGGGTCGGCCCTCGCGCTTGAAGAAACCACCCGGGATCTTGCCGGCGGCGTAGGTACGCTCCTGGTAATCCACGGTGAGCGGGAAGAAGCCCGCATTGGAGGGTGCCTTGCCGAGCACACAAGTGACCAGCACCACGGTGTCACCCATGGTGACCATGACCGCGCCACTCGCCTGACGCGCGATGCCGCCCGTCTCCAGGATGACGCGCTGAGTACCGTAATCGAATTCCTGGCGGGCAATGCTCATGGGTGATTTCCTGCGGCTCGTGAAAATGAGGACGCCCGGTCGCTGGACCGGGCGTGGCGTGGGGTCATGGACAGCGTCGCTGACAGGCGATAGGGCTGGGCTGTGTGTGTTGCCGCCCGACAAGGATTGCCGGGCTTGCGGGCTCCGGGATGTATCGTCCGGAGGCAGCCACCAGCGGATCGAAACACCCCGCCCGGGCCTGCAACGGCGTTCACTCCGGGCGCCTCGGACCGTTGGTCCCTGGCTTCGGGAAGGCCCGGCACGGTGATCGCTCGGGCGGGAATGCGGGGCTTACTTGCGCAGGCCCAGACGACCGATGAGCGCGCGGTAGCGCTCGGTGTCGTGCCCCTTGAGGTAGTCCAGCAGGCGCCGACGCTGGTTGACGAGTCGGAGCAAGCCGCGGCGGGAATGATTGTCCTGCGCGTGGGACTTGAAGTGATCGGAGAGGTCGTCGATGCGGGCGGACAGCAGCGCGACCTGCACCTCGGGGGAACCGGTATCGGCCCCGGCACGCTGGTATTCGTGGATGATGCCCTGCTTCTGCTCGGTGGTGAGCGCCATGGGATGCTTGACTCCTGCGACTGCCGTCTTCGTTGTGTCGGACCTTGTGGAAGCGCGCGATGATAGCCGCCGCCCTCGGCGCCTACAAGGCCGAGTCTTGTCCGGCGCGGTGTGGGCTTGAGCCGGGAGCCTCTTCCGGGGGCATAGGGGCCTGGGAGGGGGACCCTCGAGAGGGCGAACCAATCTGCTGCGCCCCCCCGAAGCCCTCGTCGGGCAGTGCCCGCTCCTCGCCCATCTGTATGGCATGTCAGTCGCTGTGCGTCGCCCGCCTTGCTCTTGAGGCCGCTCGCGACGATGCCTCGATGGAGGAGTCAGCCATCATTTCTCAGCGGCCTCCCGATGCCTGATCTGAGCGGCAGAAGCAATCGCGAAGCGATTGATCTATCTGCTTGAACGAATAGTGCGTGTGATAGCTTCACCAGCATCGAAACGGGCCTTCATTGATGCCTCGATCACGTCTTGACCGGCCAATCAGGCGAAGGCGACCGCTGACACCCACGGCGTGCAACGTAGAGCGCAACCGTGGATCCATCAATCTGACTTCGGTTTGCGTTCTCGGCGTACACGAACAACACACGCTTGACGGCACTCATTCGATCCCCCAAGAACAATTGGACGGCAACAGGAATCGTTGCGGACGCATCTGCACGCGCCTACGGCCAGGGCCGCACCGATGACAGGCGCCGTAACGTACAGCCAGATCGCCTCCAATTGCCCTGACACCAAGGCAGGGCCGAGTGATCGAGCCGGGTTCATGGACGCGCCCGATACCGGTCCAGCGAACAAGGCACACATGGTGACAGTTCCACCAATGGCCAGACCTACGGTGATCCCTTGCTCGCTGGCGCCAGTGGACACGCCGAGAATGACCAACATGAGAAGGGCCGTCAGAAACACCTCGAGCACCCACGACTGGTACATCGGGCCAGTGGGTAACGTTGCACCGAGGCCGGTATCGTCCGGGAACAGGAACCAGACGCAAAGGCTGGCCAGGACGGCACCGAGGCACTGACCAAGGATGTACGGCACAACCTCCCGGCCGGAAAACCGCCGAGCGATATAGAAACCGATGGTTACGGCTGGATTGAGATGGGCACCGGACACATCGCCGAGCGCGGCAATCATCGCGAATACGACCAATCCAAAGGTCAGTGCGACACCGACGTGCGAAACCGCGCCGTCGCCATTTACGACGATGGCGCAGGTGCCGGCCAGCACCAGACAGAACGTCCCGATTATCTCGGCGGCCAGTTTCTCGCGGAGTCGGCTATTCATTCGTCAGTCTCATCCTTCGCCTGACGATAAAGTTCACTGGGGGCAATGGAGCGCAGCGGAAATTGCCGCCTGATGGAGCGCCTTGTCGGGCGCGCGATCATGACGCCAACTCAGCGCGAGATACACCGAGCTGACGAATAATGGACAGAAGTGCCCCGATCCTCAATTCGGCATGGTTTGCGACTGGCAAAGTGAGCGTCGTATCTGGCAAACGCTTCTGCATGACGTTGTGTGTCTGGTCCCGGATGATTCGTTACGCGCCTATGGAACAGGCGTGGGTGTGATCCCTGCCGCCGTTGCATCGCCTGGATGGGGGGCAGATGATTCAGGGTGCTCTGCGGCAGGTGGTGATGGTGGAGCAGAGTGTAGCGCTGCAGCGGTCACGGCCTTGCTCTCGCACTTGGTCGTCGCGGGCCGTGATCCCTGCGCAGGCTGCGACCCTCACGACCGCCCGGGCGCGTCGTCGCCCGTGCCACCGCCGAGGAGGCGGCGCGGCCAGATGAGGCCGTCCGCGCGGCGCTCACCGACGCCGAGGAAGTCGCCACCGTCCGCATACAGACGGAGCCACCTGGTCCCGCTGCCGCCGGCGGCGCGGGCCGGCTGGCCATGGACCACCCGCTGGACGTCCGTGGCGTCGAGCTGCAAGGCGGGCAGATCGGCCAGCACCGAGTCGGACGACCGGATGAAGCGGCTCGTCTCCCCGCGCTCCCGCAGAGCCAGGAGATCCGGCAGGCTGACGGCATCCTCCAGACGATGCGAGCCGATGGCCGTGCGACGCAGGGCGGCCAGATGGGCCGGCAGACCGAGCGCCCGACCGATGTCCTCCGCCAGCGTCCGGACGTAAGTGCCCTTCGAACAAGAGACCTCGAAGGTGAACCCTGCGCGCGCCACCTCGAGTAGCTGCAACTCGTGGATGCAGATGGTGCGGGCCTCGCGCTCGACCTCCTGGCCCGCGCGCGCCAGCGAATAGAGCGGGCGCCCGGCGCGCTTGAGCGCCGAATACATCGGCGGCACCTGAGTGGATTCACCGAGAAAGCCCTGGCAGGCGGCCTCGATATGCGATCTTTGCAGCGTACCCACCGCGACCCGCTCGACCACCTCGCCTTCTGCGTCACCGGTGGTCGTCGACACCCCGAGTGCCACCTCGGCGACATAGCGCTTGCGGGCATCCAGCAGCCAGCCCGAGAGTCGGGTGGCCCGACCGAGGCAGATGGCGAGCAGACCGCTCGCCTTGAGATCGAGGGTGCCGGTGTGGCCGGCCCGGCGCGCACCCACAGCCTGACGCACCTGCTGCAGTACCTGATTCGAGGAAAGATCGATCGGCTTGTCGACGAGCAGCAGGCCGTCGATGTCCGCCCCGGCCCCGGCAGATCGGCGGTTACTCACTCAGGGTCGGTGGACTTGCCACCCCCGTCATCAGCGTTGGATCCGGGAGTGCCCGGCGCATCGGTGGAGCGCGCCCCGGCCGGCAAGCCCTCGCGAATGAGCACGGACAGGCGCACGGCCTCGACCAGGCTGTCGTCGAGCTCGAAACGCAGGCGCGGTACGGTGCGCAGCGCCAGCGTGCGGGCCAGATGCCGGCGCAACTCGCCGGCGCTCTCCTCCAGCCGTTCGAGCAGTTCCGCCGGCGACAGGCGCCCACCGATGGCCGAGACGCCGATACGCGCATTGCGCAGGTCCGGGGCGACGTCCACCTGCGTGAGGCTGATGAGGCCGGCGTCGTGCTCGCGGGCGAAGACCTGCAGCGCCTGCGCCAATTCACGCCGGACCAGGCCAGCCACACGCAGAGGGCGCGATCCTTCAGGCGAGGTCACGGCCTCAGAGCGTCCGCGCGATGGTCTTGCGTTCGAACACCTCGATCTGATCGCCCGGCTTGACGTCGTTGTAGTCCTTCACGCCGATGCCGCACTCAGTGCCGGAACGCACCTCGTTCACGTCGTCACGGAAACGCCGCAGCGACTCGAGTTCACCCTCGTAGATGACGACGTTGTTGCGCAGGACACGGATCGGATGGCCGCGTCGGACATGACCGTTCACGACCAGGCAGCCGGCAATCGCACCGAGCGTAGAGGACTTGAAGACATCCCTGACTTCGGCGATGCCGATGATCTCCTCGCGAACCTCGGGCGAGAGCATGCCCTCGATGGCGGATTTCACGTCGTCGATGACGTCGTAGATGATGCTGTAGTAGCGGACGTCGATGCCTTCCTGTTCCAGACGGCGACGCGCAGACGCATCCGCGCGGGTGTTGAAGCCGACGACGATGGCGTCGCTTGCGATCGCCAGGTTGACGTCCGATTCGGCGATGCCGCCCACCGTGGCCGAGACCACGTTCACGGTCACCTCATCGTTGGAGAGCTTGCGCAGCGAATCAGACAGCGCCTCGGCCGAGCCCTGCACATCGGCCTTGATGACGATGTTGAGCGACCGCGCCTGGCCGTCTTCCATGTTCGCGAAGACGTTCTCGAGCCGCGAGGCCTGTTGGCGCCGGAGCCGCTCGTCGCGCTGCCGGCTGATGCGGAACTGGGCGATCTCGCGCGCCTTGCGCTCATCGGTCACCACCACAGCTTCGTCGCCGGCATTGGGCACGTTGGACAGACCGAGGACCTCCACGGGCGTGGACGGCCCGGCCTCATCCAGCGGTTGACCGGTGTGATCGACCATCGCGCGCACGCGCCCGTACTCGCAACCAGTGAGCAGGATATCGCCCTTGCGCAGCAATCCGCTCTGCACCAGCACCGTGGCCACCGGCCCGCGACCACGATCTACCCGTGACTCGACCACCGTACCGCTGGCCGGACCACTCGGTGCGGCGTTGAGTTCGAGGACCTCCGCCTGCACCAGAATAGCGTCGAGGAGTTCTGGCACGCCCTGGCCGGTCTTCGCCGACACCGGCACGAACTGGGTATCACCGCCCCACTCCTCGGGCACCACCTGGCGTGAGACGAGTTCCTGTCGCACGCGATCGAGATCGATCCCTGTTCGATCAATCTTGTTCATGGCCACGATGAGCGGAACCTGCGCAGCCCGCGCGTGCTGTATGGCCTCTTCTGTCTGCGGCATCACGCCGTCGTCCGCGGCAACCACCAGCACGACGATATCGGTGACCTTGGCACCCCGCGCCCGCATGGCCGTGAAGGCGGCGTGGCCCGGGGTATCAAGGAAGGCGATGCGCCCATTCGGGGTATCGACGCTGTAGGCCCCGATGTGCTGGGTAATGCCACCGGCCTCGCCAACAGCCACGCTGCTGCGGCGGATGTAGTCGAGCAGTGAGGTCTTGCCGTGGTCCACGTGACCCATGATGGTGACCACCGGTGGCCGCGCCTTGAGTTCGACCGTCGCACCCTGCTCGCCCAGCAAGGTCTCCTCGAGATCGTTGACGTTCACGAGTTTCGGCCGATGCCCCATCTCTTCACAGACGATGGCAGCCGTTGCCTGATCGATGGCCTGATTGATGGTGGCCGGGGAGCCCAGCTTCATCAGGGCCATGATGACCTGAGCCGGCTTCACCGACATGCGGTGCGCCAGTTCACTGACGATGATGGTCTCCGGGATGGCCACCTCGCGCACGATGGGGGCCGTTGGCACTTCGAAGCCGTGCCGGCCGCTGCCGCTGCTCGAACGGCGCCCTGCACCCGTCGCCACGGGCTTGCGCGGCTTGCCACGGCGACCGGAACGATCCGTTGCCACGTGCAGTTCCTGGCGGCGACCACCACTGCTTTCGCGTTCCCGCGCTCCGGCAGGCGCGGCGCCACGACGACCGGTCTTGCCGTCGCGTTCACGCTCGGCCGCAGAGGGGCTGGCTACCGCAGCGACCGCGACGACCGGAGCCGGTGTGACAGCGGGTGCCGGAGGCACCTCGCTGACCGCGCGAGCAGCGGCCTCGGCCTCAGCGCGGGCGCGCGCCTCACGCTCCTCTTCCTGCTGCCTGCGTTCAGCCTCCAGTCGCAGCCGCTCCGCCTCGGCCGCGCGCTCGGCCTCCTGCCGCTCACGCTCGGCGGCAAGTGCTGCCTGCTTCTGGCGCTCCTCCTCCTCCACCGAATCACGCGAGACCAGCACGCGCTTGCGCCGGACCTCGACATTCACGGTACGGGTAGTGGGCGCCGGACCACGCGCACCCGGGGGTCGGCGCCCACCGACCTGGGGCAGTTTGAGTTCGCTGACTTGTCGCGAGCGCAGCGTGATGCGCGTGGGCTCTGTGTCCGCATCCTCGCCCTGCAACCGTTTGAGGTGCGCGAGCAACCTGGCCTTTTCTTCGTCGCTGAGCGTTTCAGTGCCACTGCGACGTGCCAGCCCAGCCGCTTCGAGCTGGACCAGAAGGCGTTCGAGCGGGACCTTGATCTGCTCGGCTAACTGTAGAACCGTGACTTCAGCCATGCTGCTCCCTTGCTTGCTTGACCGAGTTCCCCCGGCCGCTCACTGCGCAATACGCATCCGCGCTCAGCTCCGCAACTCCTGGTCGTGGAACCATGGTTCGCGGGCCTTCATGATAAGGGCCCCAGCGCGCTCCGCGCTCAGGCCTTCGATGACGAGGAGGTCGTCCACCGCCTGTTCCGCCAAATCCTCCATCGTCACGACACCAAGCCGGGCGAGTTCCCAGGCGAGTTCGTCGTCCATGCCTTCCATGGCGAGCAGATCCTCAGCCGGCTCAGCGCCGGCCAGACGCTCCTCTTCCTCGGCGATGGCGCTGGTCAGCAGTGCATCCTTCGCGCGACCGCGCAGCTCGGCCACCAGCGCATCGTCGAACTCCTGAATCTGCAACATCTCTCGCTCGGGCACATAGGCGACTTCTTCCACGGAGGAGAAACCCTCCTGAACGAGGATGTTGGCGATTTCCTCATCGACATCCAGCGCCTCCATGAAGAGTGCACGCAGGCGCTCGGACTCCGCCTCGTCCTTCTCTTGCGCGGCGGTCTCGCTCATCACGTTGAGCTTCCAGCCGGTGAGCTGGGCGGCCAGTCGCACATTCTGACCACCGCGGCCGATGGCCAGCGAGAGCTGCTCCTCGACCACGGCGACGTCCACGCTGTGCGTATCCTCGTCAACCAGAATGGAGACGACCTCCGCCGGCGACATGGCGTTGATGATGAACTGGGCGGGGTTGTCGTCCCACAGGACGATGTCCACCCGCTCACCCGCCAGCTCATTGGAGACGGCCTGCACGCGCGAGCCACGCATACCCACGCAGGCACCCACCGGGTCCACCCGCTGGTCGCGCGACAGCACCGCGATCTTGGCACGCTGGCCGGGGTCGCGTGCAGCACCCTTGATCTCGATCACACCATCGCCGATCTCCGGCACCTCGAGCCGGAACAGCTCGACCAGCAGTTCCACTGCGGTACGACTGAGGAAGATCTGGGGCCCCCGCTTCTCCGGCCGGACATCCTTCAGGTAGGCCTTGTAGCGCTCGCCGACCCGCACCGTTTCGCGCGGGATCATTTCCTCACGCGGCACGATCCCCT
>DBNU01000084.1 GCA_002299125.1 Proteobacteria bacterium UBA664 | reverse complement strand
CCTTCGGTGACCGGCTGCTGTTCGAGGAGCTCAGTTTCTCGCTGCCACCGGGCGGCATCGTCGGCATCATCGGCCCGAACGGCGCCGGCAAGACCACCCTCTTCCGCATGCTGGTCGGGCTCGAACAACCGGACAGCGGCACCATCCGCATCGGCGAGACGGTCAAGATCGCGCACGTGGACCAGTCGCGCGACAGCCTCAACGGCGACCTCACCGTCTGGGAGGAGATCTCCGAAGGGCTCGACATCATCAAGGTCGGCACCTACGAGACCCCTTCGCGCGGCTACGTCGGGCGCTTCAACTTCAAGGGCCCGGATCAGCAGAAGCGCATCAAGGAACTCTCCGGCGGTGAACGCAACCGGGTCCATCTGGCGAAACTCCTGCGCGCCGGGGGCAACGTGCTGCTGCTGGACGAGCCCACCAACGATCTGGACGTCGAGACCCTGCGCGCCCTCGAAGAGGCGCTGCTGGCCTTCCCGGGCTGCGCGGTGGTGATCTCGCACGATCGCTGGTTCCTGGACCGCATCGCCACCCACATCCTGGCCTTCGAGGGTGATTCGCGGGTGGTGTGGTTCGAGGGCAACTACGCCGACTACGAGACCGACCGTCAGCGCCGGCTGGGTGCCGATGCCGCCACGCCCCATCGCATCAAGTTCAAGCCGCTGAAGGCCTGAGCAAAGGGTCCGGGGGTCCAAGCCGGAGGCGCGCATGTCACGACCGGCAGCAGCAGGTGCGAATGCGATGGCGGCCGAGGCCGGGAGCGCGAAGTGTCCGGTGTGCTCGGGTCTTGCACCCGCGCTGCCGCCGGTCGATTTCAACAAGTCCTGCGAGGACCGCGAGCAGCCACTGCTGCCGCCCTCGGGCCAGAGCATCAGCTACTGCCTCTGCGCCCGCTGTGGCTTCTGCTTCGCCCCGGCCATGCACGCGTGGAGTCGCGAGGATTTCGCCCGGCAGGTGTACAACGAGGCCTACGCGACCGTCGATCCCGATTACCTGGGCGCACGGCCACAGGGCAACGCCGGCGCGCTCCACGCGCTGCTCGGTGGCCACGCCGCTCGCATCCGGCATCTGGACTTCGGTGGCGGCGACGGCCTGCTCGCGCGCCTGCTGCGGGGGCAGGGCTGGCAATCGGAGTCATGGGACCCCTTCCTCGAACCGGACCGCGACCTCACGCAGCTTGGCCGTTTTGCGCTCGTCACCGCCTATGAGGTCTTCGAGCACGTCCCCGACGTGGATCACCTCATCCGCACTCTCGGACGCCTCACCGAGCGGCAGGGGATCGTGCTGTTCTCCACCCTGCTCTGCGACGGGCAGGTCAGGGCCGGCGAGCCGCCCTCCTGGTGGTACGCCGCCCCGCGCAACGGCCACATCAGCCTGTTTTCGAGCAAGAGCCTCGAACTCCTCGGGCAACGAGCCGGCTTTCGCTATCACGGCATCGACCACCTCACCCACGTGTACTGGCGGCAGTCACCGCGCTGGGCCTGTGAGGTGTTCGGACTGCCGAAGAGCAGGCGCTAGCGCGGCCGCCCGCGCTGGTCAGCCTGTCATCCCGGCAACTCTCCCGCCTCACGTCACCACCCACACCTCACGTCATCCCCGCACCTCACGTCATCCCCGCACCTCACGTCATCCCCGCGCAGGCGGGGATCCAGTCCTTCCTCAGCGACAGTGCTACGACTCTGGATGCCCGCCTGCGCGGGCAAGACGAGGGGCACTGTCACTGGGATGCCCGCCGCAGCGCCGACACCGGTTCCCACCCTCGGCGAGCGCAAATCCCGCCCGTCTCCTATTCGCCGAGCCCGCCCATGCTGAGTTACCGCCATCAATTCCACGCCGGCAATCACGCGGACGTGCTCAAGCACGTCGTGCTCGTCGCCCTGCTGCGAGCCCTCACGCGCAAGGACAAACCACTCTGCTACTTCGATACCCACGCCGGGCGCGGCACCTACCCGTTGCCGCCGCCGGGTGGCAAGCCACCGCCGGAATGGCCGAACGGCCTCGGGCGCCTGCTCGCGGCCGTGGATCTGCCTGGACCGGTGGCCGACTGGCTCACAATCGTGCGTGAGTGTGCGGGTGGCGGCGACGATGTCCGGCATTACCCGGGTTCACCCGTGTTCGCCGCCCGCGTCCTGCGCCCGCGGGATCGACTGATCCTCTCGGAGCTGCACCCGGCCGATGCCGAGATACTGATCGCGGCCTTCGCCAACGATGCACGGGTCGAGGCCGGGCAGCGCGATGGCCATGCGCAGGTCGCGCGCTCGCTGCCGCCCCGCGAGCGGCGGGCCCTGCTGCTGGTGGACCCGGCCTACGAACGTCGCGAGGAGGCCGAAGCGGTGCGGCAATCGGTGAATACGGCGCTCGCGCGCCTGGCGCACGCGACCATCGCCCTGTGGTATCCGATCACGCGAGCGAGTGGCTGCGAGCGGCTGCTCGCTGCACCACCTGGCCCCGAAGGCACGCCGCTGCTGCAGGTGGAGATCGCCGTGCGACCGCGCGACAACCCCATCGGCCTCAATGGATCCGGGCTCCTCATCTGGAATCCACCCTTCGGGCTCGATGCCACCCTCGAGGCATGCCTGCCCTGGCTCGCCGCGCGCCTGGATCAGGGCGGCGGCGGGGAGTGGTGCCTCGAGTGGCGCTGTGCGCCGACCTGAGTAACGCGCACACTGCCGTACTGCGCCAGATCAGGGCTCGACGCGGAAGAGATCCAGTCGGCTGTCGAGCATCATGGGCAGTGCGATGATGCCCTTGGTCGGATGCACACCGAGGTCAGCCGCGCCCTTGCCGGCCTCCAGCAACAACTCATGCCCATGCCCCGGTGCCATGCGATAGAGCCGCCCCGCCACCCAGTCGGTGACGAAGTAGCCGCCATGCCCGTCGGGCTCGACGCCATCAAGGTTGCCCACCGGTTGCGGCGAGATGTCGGTCACCTCCGCGGTGGCGTAGGCCACGCTCTTCAGCCGCCCGGGCACACTGGTCGCGAAGCCCTCGCCATCGATCACCCCCCAGCTCGCGAGCAACAGGCGATCCGGCCCCGCATGCAGGCCGTTGGGAA
>DBNU01000015.1 GCA_002299125.1 Proteobacteria bacterium UBA664 | reverse complement strand
CCACCACCTTCCAGTCGTCACCAACCCGGGTCATGCGATAGGTAATGGCCATCGGCGCTACGCCCCGTTGCACGATCTCGGTGCGCACGGTGATGGTCCGACCATCCGGCTCCGGCGTCTCACTGAGGATGCGGATCGGCTGATCGGTGTACTCGAGCAGGGCCTTGGCGTAGGTCCGCACGAGCAATACACGGAACTGCTCGGTAAAGGCGTCCCGCTCGGATTCGGTGGCGACTCGCCAGTTGCGGCCGAGGACCCAGGCCGACATGCGGCGGAAATCGAACTTGGGGACGACCAGCTCCTCGACCAGCCGGAAGAGGGCACCGGAATCCCGGTGGATACGGGCACGGTCGGCGTTGATGCGTTCGATGATCCGATCCGCCGTGACCTGAACGACCTCCGAGGCGGTGGTCGCAGCGACCGTGGGGCTCAAGGCGAGCAGGCACAGGGCCAGCCAGTTACGGAAATAAACCATGGACGGACCTCAGTGGAATTCGGGGTGTTGCAGAGGGGATGGTTCGAAGGCTCAGGGGCAAACGGTTTACTCGTCGCCCGCGGCCTTGCCCATCATGAACTGGCCGATGAGCTGCTCCAGCACCAGTGCCGGTTGCGTGATTGTAATCGTGTCGCCCTCGGCAAGGAACGTCTCGTCGCCGCCGGGATTCAGGGCGACATACTGCTCCCCGAGCATGCCGGAGGTGAAGATCTGGGCGGAGGTGTCGAGTGGGAGCTGGTTGAAGCGGCGGTCGATGCGCATGACGACCACGGCATCGAAGGTCTCGGGGTCGACGTAGATTTCGGCCACCTGACCCACCGTCACCCCCGACACCTTCACGGCCGCCCGGGGCTTCAACTGACCGACGTTGTCGAAGTGTGCCAGCACCCGGTAGCCATCCCGGCCAACCGTGGTGCCGAGGTCGGTGACCCGCAGGGCGAGGATGAGCAGGGCACCGAGGCCCAGGGCCACGAAGATGCCGACGGCGAGTTCCAGGTTGCGTTTCTGCATGGTGCGCTCCGTGGCGCACGGCCGGTCTGTTCGCCCGCAGCGCGGGCGGGATACGGCCGCGCGCGTTCAGTCGAACATCAGGGCGGTGAGGAGGAAGTCGAGTGCAAGGATGGCGAGCGAGGCGTGCACCACGGTGCGCGTGGTCGAGCGGCTGATGCCCTCGGAAGTCGGCACCGTATCGTAGCCCTCGAACACGGCGATCCAGGTGACGGCCACCCCGAAGACCACACTCTTGATGAGTCCGTTCACCACGTCGTCACGCAGGTCGACGGTGGTTTCGATGTGGGCCCAGTAGGAGCCGTCGTGCACGCCGAGCAGGCCCACGCCCACCAACCAGCCGCCCCACACACCGACGGTATTGAAGATCGAGGCCAGCAGGGGCAGCGCGATGATCCCGCCAAGCAGACGCGGGGCGATCACGCGGTGCAGCGGATCCACGGCCATCATCTCCATGGCGGCGAGTTGCTCGGTGGCCTTCATCAGGCCGATCTCCGCCGTGAGCGCCGATCCCGCGCGGCCGGCGAAGAGCAGGGCCGAGACCACCGGCCCGAGTTCCCGCACCAAGGAGAGCGCCACCATCACGCCGAGCTGCTCCTCGGCACCGAAGCCGACCAGCGTGTTGTAGCCCTGGAGTCCCAGGACCATGCCGACGAAGAGCCCGGAGACGCTGATGATCACCAGCGACAGCACGCCGGTCGCGTAGACCTGCTGCAGCACGAGTCGCGGGCGAGTGAGCACCTCGCCCATGCCGCGCCAAGTGTAGAGGAACAGCAGGGCAGATCGCCCGAGGGACTCAAAGGCACCGATACCCGTGCGGCCAAGAGCGTGCAGTATCTCGGTCATGCGGGTGGCGGCCCGGGCAGAGGGGCGTGGGGCCTGGTGGCCAGCCCTGCGGTTGCGGCTGCCGACCCAGGGGAGGATGAGGCAGGCATGGCTGGCGAAGGGATGCTCATGCCTCGGCAAGGCCCAGCAGATCGGCCGCTATGGATGGACCGCCGTAGTGGAAGGGCACCGGGCCGTCTGGCTCGGCGTTCATGAACTGGCGGGCCCAGGCCGAGCCCTGACGCAGCTCCTCAGGCGTGCCGCAGGCAGCGACATGCCCGCGATCCAGCAGGTAGATGTAGTCGGCGATGCTCGCCGTTTCGTGGATGTCGTGCGAGACGACCACCGTGGTGAGGCCGAGGACGTCATTCAGCAGCCGGATGAGCCGCAGCAGCACACCCATCGAGATCGGGTCCTGGCCGGTGAAGGGCTCGTCGTAGAGCATGATCGTGGGGTCGAGGGCGATGGCGCGGGCGAGCGCCACCCGCCGCCCCATGCCCCCCGACAACTGCGACGGCATGAGGGTGTGTGCACCGCGCAGGCCCACGGCCTCGAGCTTCATCAGGACGAGGTCGCGGATGAGTTCCTCGGGCAGCCGCGTGTGCTCGCGCAGCGGGAAGGCCACGTTGTCGAAAACCGAGAGGTCCGTGAACAGGGCACCGCTCTGGAAGAGCATGCCGATGGAACGGCGCACCCGCATGAGACCGGCCCGCGATAGGCCGACAAGGGAGTGCCCCAGCACATCCACGCTGCCCGCTTCCGGACGGACGGAACCACCGATGACGCCAAGCAGTGTGGTCTTGCCACAGCCGCTTGGTCCCATGATGGCCGTGACCTTGCCTCGTGGGATGTGGACGTCCACGTCTTCGAAGATGACACGCTCGCCACGGCGGAAGGTCACGCCCTGGATCCGGACGGCAGCTTCGCGGGCGGACAATGCAGGGGAGTTTCGGTCTACCGCTTTGGACATGGTCCCCGGATTCTCATGGCCTGTCTCGGTGCCGTCAACGCGTAGCCGGCGGATACCCAAGTGAGAGACGTCGCGACGGGCTCTACGGCCGCGCCGGTTCACGCGTCCGACAGCGCCGCGCGCGACTACGATCGCCTCCTGCGGCGTTTCAGGAGGTAGTCTTGGCACAGTGACCGTTGCGACCCGCGCTCGCGGGTGCGCAGGCAGACACCTGCTGCGGCGGGGCAAGCCCGGGAGAACGGAGCCATGCATCCAGTACCAACCCCCGCCCGATCCGCACGCGCTCTACGCCTCGGCATCCTGGCTGGCGTGGCCATCCTCTTCGGCCGGGATGCTGCGGTCCTCGCGGCGGCCGCAACTGAGGCGACGTTGCCCGCACCGGCCGCCGAGCTGTACTTCATCAGCCCCCGGAACGGGGAACGCCTGCCAAGCCCGGTCATCGTGCGCTTTGGACTGCGCCACATGGGCGTGGCCCCGGCCGGGGTCGAGTTCCCCGGAACCGGGCACCACCACCTGGTCATCAACGCCCCGTTGCCGCCCCTCGCTGCGCCGATCCCGGCGGACGACCACCATCGACATTTCGGCAAAGGCCAGACGGAGACCGAGATTTCCCTGCCACCGGGACGTCACACCCTGCAACTGCTCCTGGGGGACCATCTGCACCGCCCGCACGAGCGGCCGGTGTTTTCGGAGGTGATCACCATCGAGGTCACGGAGTAGCGGAGAGGGTGTTCGATGCACCGGGTGGATCCCCGGTCGTCGCGGCGGTGCCCTCAATCACGGAGCCCCGTCCCGCGCGGATCGCTCCGCCGGAGGGGGCAACGCCTGCCGCTCCGATGATTGATTGCGGAGGCGTTCGCGCCAGGCCGCGCGCTCCTCGGGTGGCAAGTCGCGCAGGCGTTCGCGCCAGGCCGCGCGCTCCTCGGGTGGCAGTTGCTGGAAGCGACGGAAGCCCTCGCGCAGCGCAGCACGCTGCTCCGGTGGCAGCCCTTCGAAATTCTGGAGGCGGTCGATCAGTCGAGCGCGCTCCTCGGGTGGCAGTTGCTGGAAGCGGGTCAGCTGTTCAAACACACGGGCCTGCTGACCTGGGGGCAACGATCGCCAGCGCGCGAGGCCATCCTGAAGCCACTGCCGCTCGGTGTCGGTCAAGCGGTTTCCATCGCCCACATTGGGAAGCGGATCCAGCGGCACGGCGCTGGTGTGCCCGGTCGGGTCGGGTGCCGGAAGGCCGGGCTCCTCTGCCCGCACGGCCAGGGCCAGGCCGCAGAGTGCGATCAGTACCGCGGCCAATCGCCGGGTGGACCGGCTGGTATCCGATTCAAGCATGAGGGCCCCCATAGGGTGAGTCGTGAGCCAGGCATGGAATTCCAGTTCCTCGATGCCTGAGTGATTCCGGTGGCTGTCGGCGGAACCGATTCCCGCCGCTTGTTCCATCAACGCGAGAGCCTGTCGATGGTTGACACCGCTCCACGCCGGGGACGCAATGCGGTGGTGGTTGCTCGCCGGCTGCCGCTACCTGAACCTCAACCGCAGATCTCGACCACGCAGCCGACCGGGGTGCGCTCGAACAGTTCGATAATGTCGGGTCCGTGCATGCGTACACAGCCGCGCGAGCCGGGCACACCCATGACAGCGTCGGCAGGGGCACCGTGGATGTAGATGTAACGGGCACGGGTGTCTACCGTCCCGCCCTGATTGCGCCCGGGCTCGCAGCCCTCCAGCCACAGGATGCGCGTGAGGATCCAGTCGCGGCCGGGATGCTCTGCGGCGAGGGCCGGGCTCCAGATCTCGCCGGTCGGCTGCCGTCCCACGAACACGGCGTGCAGCGGTGCGCCGGAACCGATCTTCTCGCTCACCCGATGCAGGCCCCGCGGTGTGCACTCGCTGCCCGCGTGCTCGCCCACGCCGTTGCGCGCGGTGGAGACCGACCAGCGGGCGAGTTCCACCCCGCCGGCATGGAGGCTCAGGGTCTGGTCGGGGACATCGATGCGGATCTGATCGGCTGGCATGGCTGGGATGGAGCGACGGTCCGGGTGGCAGTTGATCGCCGAGGATACGTCCCGCGCGGGCGAATGACATGAACCCGAAGGCGTACAAGCCCGTGGCGTGGGGTGTGCGCCCGACGCCGGACGGCGACCGCACGGGCCCTCACGGCCCCCGCAGCCTCACGAGTCCATCCAGACTGCCGTCGGCAGCCAGCGAGTAATCCTGGGCACGCGGTCCGACCACCGCCGTGGCGTCCTCGAACCAGAGCGGGATGAACGGCAGTGTGTCACGCAGGTGTGCGCGCACCGCCCGCCAGGCGGTTGGTGCGGCCTCTGGGCTGGCCGTTTCGGCCGCCTCGATGAGCGCATCCAGTCTGGGGTCGGTCACACCCCCACGGTTGGCACCCGCGGGCGGGATGGCGCTCGAATGCAGGGCATGGCGGTAAATGTCGGGCAGCTTCAAACCCACCCACTGCAGCAGACAGAGCTGGAAGCGGCCGGCGCGCACGGCGGCGTAAAAGGCGGCCCAGTCCGCGCTCCGGATGCGGATCTCGAGGCCGTAAGGGGCGAGTTCAGCGGCCAGGGCCGCTGCCAGGCGCAGCCGCTCGGGATTGCCGCTGGTCGACAGTTCGAGCGTGCGCGGTCGATCAGGCGCGATGCCGAGGGCAGTGAAGAGGCGGCGGGCCTCATCGGCATCGCCCTCGGGGGCTGCCGCCTCGCCACCGCCGGCCCAGTGGCCGGGCCCGAGCAGGCCGTCGGCCGGTCG
This sequence comes from Proteobacteria bacterium UBA664, assembly GCA_002299125.1. Taxonomy (GTDB): domain Bacteria; phylum Pseudomonadota; class Gammaproteobacteria; order UBA7966; family UBA7966; genus UBA7966. The sequence goes on along the minus strand of DBNU01000015.1, from coordinate 99 downwards.
GGCATGTCCGCCCAGCAGGCGTTGTGTCAGCCGCGTGCGGTCGAGGGCGAGGGCGAGGGCGCGACGGAGGCGCAGATCGGCCAGTTGCGGGTCGCGCAG
>DBNU01000160.1 GCA_002299125.1 Proteobacteria bacterium UBA664 | reverse complement strand
CCCGGCTCCAGCGCGATGAGGCGCTCGTAGGCCCTCCCGGCCTCCTCCACGTAGTTCCGTTCAGCGTGCAGCGTCGCCAGGATGATCCAGAGCGAACCGGCCTCGGGGATCATTTCGACGCCGGTCTTCGCAATCGCGAGTGCCCCGTCCTTGTCGCCCTTGGCCATCAGCACCGAGGCCTTCAGGGCGTAGCCGTTGCTCTCCTTTGGATCAGCGGCGATGGCGGCGGTGGCGTCGGCCAGCGCGGCGTCGAAGTTGCGTTCACTGACCCGGAGGCTGCCGCGCAACACCAGTGTGCCGGCATGCTCCGGGGCCAGTCGCTCCAGCTCGGCCAGATGCGTCTTGACCTCGTCCATCTGGCCACTGATCAGCATGAACTGCGCCGCCTTGATGCGCGCCTCGACGTGCGTGGGGTCGAGTTCCACCACCCGCAGATAGCTGCCGGCGGCACCGCGCAGATCTTTCAGCTTCTCGAGGGTCTCGCCCAGCCTGAAGCGGGCCTCGACGTTCTTGTCGTCGATCTGCAGGACGTTCATGAACTCGAGCCGCGCCTTGTCCCAGTTCGCCTCCGTGAAATAGCTGCGACCGCGCTCGAGGTGCCCGGCGATGCGATCCTCGGCACCGCCGCAGGCGGCCAGCAGTACGGCGGAGGCGAGCGACAGGACGAGGAGACGCGGAGCCTTGGTGATCATGAACATGGGGACCTTCCGGTGGGTAGAACGGGTGGGGTGGTCAGGCTGCGCCCGATGCATGGCCGGGCACGCGGCGGTGAGACACTATAACGGCAGCCTTGGCGATTGCGTGAACGCGAGGTGGATCGCCGGGCCTGTGGCCGTTGCCGGGCGCGCTGGTTCCCGCCTGCTGCTGGCCATCAGCCCGCGCGCTCGGCGGCACAGAGGCGGGCGATCACGGTGTCGACGTCCGCCTCCGGCCGCCAGCCGAGGCGCTCGCGGGCCTTCCTGGGATCGGCCCGGGCAACGGCGAAATCGGTGGGGCGCAGCAATTCCGGGCTGGTCTGCACATGGGCGCGCCAGTCCAGATCGAACTCGGCGAACACGCGGGCAATGAAGTATTCCAGGGTCTCGGTGCGGCCAGTCGCCACAATGTAATCGTCGGCCACGGCTGCCTCGAGCATCCGATGCATCGCCCGGACGTAATCCGGTGCCCAGCCCCAGTCGCGCGCGATGGCGATGTTGCCGAGTTCGAGTGTCTGTACCTCACCACGCGCAATGCGCGCCGCCGCGCGCACGATCTTGCGAGTGACGAAGCGCTCGGGGCGCAAGGGCGACTCGTGGTTGAAGAGAATGCCGGTGCAGGCGAAGAGCCCGTAGGCCTGGCGATAGTTCTGCACCAGCCAGAAGGCGGAGGCCTTCGCCACGGCGTAGGGGCTGGTGGGCCGGAAGGGGCTCGCCTCTGTCGCCGGTGCATCAGTGCAATCGCCAAAGCATTCGCTCGAGCCGGCGTTGTAGAAGCGGATGGCCGGGTTCTCGAAGCGGATGGCCTCGAGCAGGTTCAGCGTGCCACCGGTGATGCTGTCCATCGTCTCCACCGGCTGTTCGAAGGACAGGCCCACGGAGGTCTGCCCAGCCAGGTTGTAGATCGCGTCCGGCCGCACCTGCCGGAGCGTGTGCAGCACGCTGCGGAAGTCGTTCAAGGCCATCGACACCCGCGCCACACGCCCAGCGAGGCCAAGCCGGGCGAGATTCTCGAAGCGCGCGGTGGTGGCATCGCGTGAACTGCCGATTACCTCGTGGCCCATCGCAAGCAGATGCTCGGCCAGATAGGCCCCGTCCTGGCCGTTGACTCCGCAGATGAGCGCCCTCATGGCTGCTCGGCAAGCGCAAGGTGCCGCAAGGTGCCGCGCTGCCGGGCTGGGGTCGTTGCGAATGCCATCGTCGTTCCTCGCGCGCGTGCGCCGTTCAGGCCGAGAGCCGGATCTGACCGGCAGACAGGGCCTCGAGGAACCAGCGATAGGTCTGCTCGATGCCTTCTTCGAGCGCAATCCGGGGGCGCCAGCCGAGGCCGAACAGGCGGGTCGCATCCACCAGCTTGCGCGGGGTGCCGTCGGGCTTGCTGGTGTCGAAGACGATCCCACCGGTGAAGCCCACCACCTGCCGCACCAGCTCTGCGAGCTCGGCGATGGCGATATCCGCGCCCTGGCCGATGTTCACGATCTCTGCCTCGTCGTAGCCCTGCATCAGATGCAGGCAGGCGCTGGCGCAGTCATCCACGTGGCAGAACTCGCGCCGGGGCGTACCGGTGCCCCACACCACCACCTCTGGCCTCCCCTGCTCCTTCGCCTCGTGGAACTTGCGGATGAGGGCGGGCAGCACGTGGGAGTTGGCCAGATCGAAGTTGTCGCCAGGGCCGTAGAGATTGGTGGGCATGGCCGAGATGAAGCGGCAGCCATACTGCTTGCGGTAGGCTTGGGCCAGTTTGATGCCGGCGATCTTGGCCACGGCATACCACTCGTTGGTGGGCTCGAGCGGCCCCGTCAGGAGGTATTCCTCCTTGAGCGGCTGGGGTGCCAACCGTGGATAGATGCAGGTGCTGCCGAGGAAGAGCAGCTTCGCCACCCCCACCTGCCAGGCACCGTGGATGAGGCTCGTCTCAATCATCAGGTTGTCGTAGAGGAATTCGGCGGGCCGGGAATCATTGGCATGGATCCCACCCACCCTGGCCGCCGCCACGTACATCTGCTCGGGGCGCTGCTCACGCAGGAAGGCGAGCGTCGCTGCTGGATCGCGCAGATCCAGTTCGGAGGAAGTCGCCGTGATGATGTTGGAACAGCCGGCGGCCTCGAGGGCGCGCACGATGGCGCCGCCCACCAGGCCCCGATGGCCGGCCACGTAGATGCGGGTATCGGGCTGCATGGTCTGCGCTCACTCGAAGTAGTTGAAGGTGCGGTAGCCTTCGCGCGCGCAGAGCTCGTCGCGCTCGGCCTCACGCAGATCGGCGGCTACCATTTCCTCGACCAGGGTCTCGAGCGGCGTGCGCGCCTCCCAGCCGAGCTGGCGCTTCGCCTTCGAGGGATCGCCGAGCAGGGTCTCCACCTCCGCCGGGCGGAAGTAGCGCGGGTCCACCTTCACCAGCACCTTGCCCGTGTTCCGGCACACGCCCTCCTCTTGCACCCCATGGCCCCGCCAGTCGAGGGCGCGCTCCACCCGGGCGAAGGCCATGTTCACGAAGTCGCGCACCGAGACCTGACGCCCGGTGGCGATCACGTAGTCCTCCGGCACCGGCTGCTGCAACATCAGCCACTGCGCCTCCACGTAGTCGCGCGCATGGCCCCAGTCACGCAGGGAATCGAGGTTGCCGAGGTAGAGGCAGTCCTGCAGACCCATGTGGATGCGAGCGACGGCGCGGGTGATCTTGCGGGTGACGAAGGTCTCGCCGCGGACGGGGGATTCGTGGTTGAAGAGGATGCCGTTGCAGGCATAGATGCCGTAGCTTTCGCGGTAGTTCACGCAGATCCAGTAGGCGTAGACCTTGGCCGCGCCGTAGGGGCTGCGCGGGTAGAAGGGGGTGGTCTCCCGCTGCGGGATCTCCTGCACCTTGCCGAACATCTCACTGGTAGAGGCCTGGTAGAGCCGCGTGCGGTCCTCCAGCTTGAGGATGCGGATGGCCTCCAGCAGGCGCAGGCTGCCGATGGCGTCGGCGTTGGCCGTGTACTCGGGCGTTTCGAAGGAGACCGCCACGTGGCTCTGCGCGGCGAGGTTGTAGATCTCGTCCGGCTGCACCTCCTGCACGATGCGGATGAGGTTGGTGCTGTCCGTGAGATCCCCGTAGTGCAGGGTGAACCAGCGCTGATCTTCGTGCGGGTCTTGGTAGAGGTGATCGATGCGGCCGGTGTTGAAGCTCGAGGCCCGACGCTTGACGCCATGCA
>DBNU01000237.1 GCA_002299125.1 Proteobacteria bacterium UBA664 | reverse complement strand
ACTGGCCCATCGAGATCGGCGATCACGTCACCATCGGGGCCAACGCCGTGGTGCTGGCCGGTGTCAGCATCGGTGATGGTGCCCTGGTGGCGGCCGGTGCCGTGGTGCCGAAGGGCACGCGCATCGGCCCGGGTGAGATCTGGGGAGGCGTGCCGGCGCGCCGCCTGCGCCCGCGGGTGGTGGAGAGCGGATGAATGACCTTATTCCGTCATCCCTGCCCCCGACAACGACACTCGGGGGCAGGCTGCGGCGGGGTCCAGAGTCGTCGCGCCGTCGCTGGGGAAGGACTGGATCCCCGCCTGCGCGGGGATGACGGGGTGGTGCGGGGATGACGGCGGCCCGGGTTGCTGTGCGCCGAAGCGCCGTCCAGACCCTGATGCCGTATTCAGTGGCTTGCCAGCGCGTCCTTGATGGCGGCGTGCAGCGCCCCGGCCAGGTCGGCGTCCTGGCAGCTTGCGGCGAGCCGCCGGGCTGCGGCCTGGTGTGGTCCGTCGGCCAGCAGGGTGTCGAGGGCCTGGGCGAGGCGTGCGCCGCCGGCCTCGCTGGCGCGCAGCGACAGACCGGCCCCCGTGCGCACGATGCCCTGCATGTTGAGTTGCTGATCGAGATTGGTGCAGATGCCGAGTACCGGGCGACCGGCGGCCAGGGCCTGCTGGGTGGTGGGCGCGCCGCCGTTGCAGACGACCAGGCAGGCGCGCTGGCTCGCGGCGAGGCCTGGGAGGTAGTCTGCGGCCAGCACGTTGGCGGGCAAGTGCTCGGGCAGTGCCTTGCCGGCGCTGGCGAGCAGCACGCGCACGGGTCGCTGGCCCAGCGCCGCCAGCAGCGCCGGCAGCGTGCGCGGGTCGCCCGAACTGCCCAGGGTCACGTACACCAGCGGCCGGTCTTCCGGCAGATCGTCCCACCACGCCGGCAGCGAGCCGGCGGGTGACCACAGCACCGGCCCGGCGACGCGATGACTCGCCGGCAGTCCCGGCAGATCCACCAGCCCCGGGATGTCGGCGTAGAGCACTTGGTCGGCCTCGGTGTAGGCGGCGAAGAGGTTGCCGCCCAGCGCAGGCAGCCCGACCCGTTGCCGCATGACCTCGATGGGCCGGGCGTGTTGCGCAAAGGCGAGGGGGCGAATGAGATCGAAGATGGGTTGCATGAGGCGCGCACCCAGGAGGCGGGTGGGCAGGATGTCGGGCACCGGCACCGCTTGCCGTGCCCAGGGGCTCCAGTAGGCGTTGGCGATCCCGAGGTAGGGCACGCGCGCGCGGCGTGCGCTGACCTGCAGCGACAGTCGGAAATCACCGATGACGACCTCCGGGCGCAGGCGCTCGAGCAGCGCCTCGTCGGCTGCTACGTAGTCGAGCAGCCGCGCCGCGCTGTAGATGGGTCGGCCCGCTGCCAGTGCTGCGGCGAAGTCGTGGGTGGGGAGGCTGTCGATGGTCTCCGTCGGGCAGTCGAGTTCCGGGAACAGCGACGCATAGCGCGGTGCCCAGGCCAGGGTCACGTCATGTCCCGCCCGCACGAGCAGGCCGGTCACCACCGCCGGACGCACGGCGTGGGCCAAGGTCACGGCCTCGGCCACAATGAGGATGCGGCGCGGAGTGAGGGTGCGGGGTGGCGGGGTGGTCGTCATGTCGTGGCGGCCTTCGCCGATTTGGTGGCTGGCGTTGGGTCCGGGTCGGGCATCCGCTCACCCACGAGCGAGGGGGCAGCGGTGATGATGCATCTTTCCCTCGTGCGGTCAGCGGCCGATGCGCGCGAGCAGCGCCAGCGCCGTCTCGTGCCCCGGTTGGTCCGCCAATACCGATTCGGCCTGTGCCCGGGCCGCCGCCGTTTCGCCGGCCGCAGCGAGCGCATTGGCGAGACTGAGGCGAAGTTCCACGCTGCGGGGGGCCTGCAGCAGGGCGTCGCGCAGCAAGCGCTGTGCACCCGTATGGTCGTTGTTGGCCGTGCGTGCCCGCGCCAGGGTGTCGATGACGGCGAGGTTGTCACGGGCGTTCGCGTGTGCGCGCTCAGCAAGCTGCAGGGCCTCGGTCGGCACCGTGTCGACCAGATACCAGGCGAGGTTGTTGAGGGCGAGCGGGTCGTTCGGTCTCACGCGCACCACCTCGCGCAGGGCCGCGATGCCCTCGTCCCGGCGCTCGAGCTCGAGCAACAACACCCCGAGCCGGCTGCGGATGGCGGTGTCGTCCGGATGCTCGTCGAGCCAGCCGCGCAGGGCCGCCACTGCGCCGTCGTGGTCACCAGAGCGCAGGCGGAGCCCCGAGATCTCGCGCGCGAGGGCCGCGGTCGGGGCCTTTGCCCAGGCGGCCTCGAGGTGTCCGAGCGCCTGGGCCGTGTCCTCGCCCCGGGCGGCCAGCCAGCCGGCCTGGGCGCGCACCTCGGGGTGATCCGGGAAGCGCCGCTCGAGGTCCTGCAACTGGGCACGGGCCTCGTCGGCGTGTCCGGCGATGGCGTGTCCGCGCAGCCGCGCCACCAGCGAGGGCAGATGATTCGGGTCGATCTCGAGGGCGCGAGCCAGTGCGCGGTCGGACTGCTCGGGCTTGCCCGCAGTCTGGTAGGCCTGGGCCAGCCGGAAGGCGGCCTCGAGCGAATCAGGCACCTTCTGCAGCACGGCCTCGAAATGCGGGATGGCCTCTGCTGCCTGACCGGTATTCAGGTGGCTGATACCCATCAGCAGACGCCAGGAGGGGTCGGCTTGCCCCGCGGCCTTGACCTCGAGCAGCAGGCGCTGCGCGGCCTCTGCCTGTTGGCGACCCAGCAGGTACTGCGCCAGCATGAGCCGCGGCGGCAGGCGATCCGGTGAGCGGGCCACCATCTGTTCCAGCCGTTCACGGGCCTCGTCCAGCCGGCCGGTGCGGCTGTCGAGCTCGGTCAGCGCGATCAGTGTGCGTTCATGCTCCGGCAGCACCTTCAGGACGGCCTCATAGCGTGCGCGGGCCTCGTCCAACTGGCCGGCGGCGATGGCAAAGGTGGCCAGCGCATGGTTGATGGAGGGGTCGGCCGGCTCCGTCTCCAGAAGCTTCAACATGAGCGGCTTGGCGGCCTCCATCTCACCACGCGCCTGATGCACGAAGGCCAGCAGCCGCTGCGACACGGCGCTGTCCGGCGTGGCCGCGAGGAAGGCACGCGCGGTTTCGAGGGCACGGTCGTGGGCCCCGGCACGCAACATGGCGGTCACGATCTGGGCGCGCGTGTTCGGATCCTCCGGCACGGCCGCGATGGCCGCATCCAGCGTCGCCGCCCCACGTTCGGTCTCGCCGCCGGCGAGCAGGGCGAGGCCCATGTGTGCCTTCGCCGTCGCCGAATCCGGTGCCAGAGTGGTCGCCCGTTCAAACAGGGCGATGGCCTCCTGGCCGCGATTGAGGCCGAAGTAGGCCGTGCCCAGCATCTCGAGCACGACCCGCTCCGGGGTTTCCAGACGCGCCAGGGGCTCGAGCAGTCGGGCCACTTCGGCGAAGTCGCCACTGCGTACGCGCAGACCCGCGAGCAGCTTGCGTGCGTCGTGGGAAGCGGGCATCGCCTTCACCACGGACGTGAGCAGGGACTCGGCCTGTTGCCGATCACCGAGTGCGAGCTGCGCCTGGGCCAGATAGAGCTTCGCAGGGACGTGCTCGGGCGCTTTGGCAAGTGCCTCCAGGAAGTGGTCGCGGGCAGCCTTGGGCTCGTCACGTTCCAGGGCGACCAGTCCGCGCACGTAACCGGCACCGGGGAACTGTGGTGCGCGGCGGGCGAGTTCGGCGGCCTCAGCGAGGGCGGCGTCGAGGCTGGCGACGTCACCGCGGCCGATGAGCGCGATGGCATGCTTGACCCGGTCGGTCAACTGATACGGACGCAATTCGACGGCTCTGCCGTAGGCTGCGATGGCGGGGTCCACCTCACCGCGGAAGCGGTGGATGTCACCCCGAAGGTGCCAGCCGGAGGCGAAGGCTGGTTGTGTTTCGAGGTGCGCGTCCAAGGCTGCTGCGGCCGCGTCCGGCTCGTTTGCCCGCAGGAGCAGCATGGCGTGGGCGAGCACGGCCTCGCTCGCCGTCCCATCGAGCGCGAGGCCGGCGTCCGCACTCTGGCGCGCCGCCTCGAAGTCCTCGAGGGTGAACTCCGCCTGGGCGCGAAGCCCGAGCAGATGGGCCTGACCGGCGGGGTCGAGACCCGTGGCCTCGACGTCCTCGGTGCGTTCCAGCACGTCCTCATTCCGGCCTTGCAGCAGCAGGCTGTGTACCAGCAGGCGCTCGACCTGGGCCGGCGGCACGCCGAGTTCAAGGGCGCGCCGCAACTCCTTTTCGGTTTCGGCCACGGCGCCCACCGCGAATTGCAGCTCGCCCATCAGGATCCGGGCCTCGGCGTTCTGCGGCTCCTGGATGAGTACGTTGCGGGCATCGATCCAGGCGCTGCGAAACTCCCCCTTCGCCTGGGCCGCGCGGGCACGCTCCAGCAGATCCGTCGGGTTGGGTTCGCCACCGCAGGCCGTGAGCAGCCCCAGCAACAGTGCGCCGAACAGCATCTGCCGTGAGGGGCGGGTGGAACGAAGGGGGGATGGCGTCGTGGTCATGAGTCTTCCGGGTCGGTGGCGGAGCGTGTTCGGGTAGGTTGCCTGGGTACAGAAGGCTGAGGGTGTGAGAACCATTGCGGCGAGCGTGGCCAAGCGGAAAAGTGGATACGTCGAGGCCCATGACGGTGGGCCCGCCGGCTGGCCGCGCTACCATGGCAGACAGATTCAACCGGTGAAGCGGATCTCCCGGCTGTTGAAATCCAGCAGTCCGCGCTCCCGGCAGTCGTTCAGGAAGGCCAGGGCCGCCTCCTCGGGCACCGCGGCGATGCGGGCCAGTGTCTCCGGCCCGCCACGGGCGACCATCACGCCCTCGGCCTCCGGATCCTCGACACCGCGGAAGCGCAGCTTGCGCAGGGCGAATTCCAGGCGTTCGTCCGCATTGGCAAAGGCGAGCTGCGTGGCGAGGTCGTCCAGACTGCGGATGCGGCGACACATCAGGGAGAACAACTCGCGGACCCGCACTGGATCGGCCTCGAGTTGAGCCAGGAAGGAGGCACGGTCGAGCGTGATGAGTTCGCAGTGGGTCTCGGCCGTGGCCGTGGCCGAACGGGGGGCTGGGTCCATGAGCGCCAGCTCTCCGAAGAGCTCGCCGCGCCCGAGATGGGCGAGGGTGAGTTCGTCGCCCTCCGGTGAATGCCGCGAGATGCGGATTTCGCCGGAGTTGATGATGTAGGCATGGGACCCCGTGTCGCCCTCGTGGAAGACGCTCTCTCCGGCCCGCAGGAACTGCCGCTCGAAGCTGTCCCGGAAGGTATCGAGGGCGGTGGAGGGGAGGTCGCCGAAGGCCCATTCGAAGAACCCTCGTGAAGTACCGCCCAGGGGCACGATGTCGTTCTGCACGGCAGGATCCCAGAAGCGCTCGGCCAGCGGCACAAAGCCGAGGCGTCGGTACATGCTCACGGTCTCGTGATTCACGACCACGGTGAAATGGGTCGCGCCGGCATGCATCGTCACGCCGGCGGCCACCTTGAACATGGCACGGAGGACGTCCCGGCGGTTGCGCCAGGGTGGCCGGACGGCCAGCATCCCGCAACTGGCGAACAGGGCCTTGCGGGTATGGCCCTCGGCGACCCATTCGGCCTCGGCACGGGCCCGATAGGCAGAGAAATCGAAATGCTCCGCGGCGGGCAACCCGAGCTCATTCTCGAGGTTGATGCGCATCGTGGCGATGGGTTCCTGGCCGTCGTAGACCACCACATTGCGCACGCCGGGGAAGGCGTCGAAGCGATCGACGATGCGCTCCCCCGGGAGGGGCTGGCCGCCGAACTTCCCGTCATCGATGACGTAAACCTGATGCCGAAGCCACAGGGCATCGTCCACCTGCCGTTCCGTGCGGGCTACCTTCAGGTCGATGGGCATGGCGGAATCCTGTGTCACGCTTGCCGGAAAGAGTTTGCTGCCTCGGTCGCGCATAGTAGCCGTTGCTACCGCCGTGCGTACGTGATGCAGTTCCCGCGCCCTGCTTCGCGGCACGGCGCGGATCCACGAGAGTCTGCCGATGCCACCGAGGCGCGGGGCCGAGGGTCGGCGATGCTCAAGAATCGGCAAAAGCGCCACAATCCTGAGCCAGTGAGGAGCGGGGGCGCAGGGTGCAGAAACTCCCGTGCGTGCAGCTTCGGTCCCGGCCGCGTGGTTCCCGCACCCAACAGGACGTGGCCGGGCTTGCCGATAGCTTCGCAAGAACTGCAAGTTTGCGTTTCAGGACCCTCGGCGGGGGCACCTTGGGGGTATTCTCCCGAGTGCGGATACTCCAGCGTGCTGCCGTCGGTGTCTTAGGATCGAATCCGCGCTCTACGTGAGCGGGATTCTCGAAGTTTATTCTAATGCCATGTTTACTCTGCTAGTCTCGCGGCAGTGGAATGGCATGGATGGTTCCCCGGCAGGGCGTGGACCGCCGGGGCGAGCGAGCGCAGGGGTCAGGAAGGCGTCAGGCGTTTCCGGCAGTTCGGGCGCCCCCATTGGAGACATCCAAGGTGAAAACAGGCAAGACACTGGTACTGCTCGCGCTGGCGGTGGCCACCAGCGGCTGTATGTCCATGGTCAGCAATCGATTGTTCGGGCCGCCGCTCCTCAGTGCGGTAGCCCCGGAAGTCCGCGACTATAAATATCGTATCGGTCCAGGGGATTCGCTCGACATCTTCGTCTGGCGCAATCCGGACGTCTCGACGACCGTGCCGGTACGCCCCGATGGGTTCATCACGGCACCGCTGCTCGAAGACGTCCCGGCGGCCGGCCGTACGCCCACCGAACTTGCACGGGAGTTGGAAGAGGTGCTGGCGGAATACATCCGCGACCCGCTGGTCACGGTCACGGTGAGTGGCTTTCAGGGCGAGTACGATCAGACCGTCCGAGTGGTCGGGGAGGCGGCGGAACCCACCACCATCCCTTTTCGCCAGAAGATGACGGCACTGGACGTGATGATCTCGGTGGGTGGCCTGACCAATTTCGCGGATGGCAACGGGGCGCGGGTCGTGCGTCAGACTCCTGACGGTCCGGTGGAGCGGCGGATCCGTCTGGAAGACCTCGTCCGTGACGGCGACATCTCGGCCAATGTCGAGATGGCCCCGGGCGACATCCTCATCATTCCGGAGTCCTGGTTCTGATTGTTCTTGCCGTGAGTCCGGGCAGTCATAGAGGTATGAGGCGATGAACAGCCAGATCCTGATGGTCATGGGCTATTTGCGCATGACCTGGATGTACCGCTGGCTTGCCTTGGTGATTGCCTTCCTTCTCTGTCTGGCCGGTTGGTTCGCAGTGCTTGCCCTGCCGAATCAATACGCGGTGACTGCTCGCCTGCACATCGACACACAATCGATGCTGCGCCCGCTGCTGCGAGGGCTGGTCGTGGCCGACGGTACCCTGCAGGACACGATCGGCCTGATGCGACGCACGTTGCTCACCCGGCCGACGCTCGAAGAATTGTCACGCCGCACCGACCTCGACCTGCGCGCCACGACGCCAGCCGCCCAAGACCGCCTGATCGCAGATCTCTCCAATCGCATCGAGATCAGTGCCCAGAACAAGCGGGATGACACCTACCAACTGCGCTTCGTGGACAGTGATCCTCGTCTTGCCAAAAAACTGGTGGACGAGCTGCTGAGCATCTTTCTCGAGTCGGCCATCGGTCATACCCGGGAGGATCGAGCGGTCGCCACGCAGTTCCTCGAGCAGCAAATCGCCGACTATGAGCGCCGTCTCATCGAGGCCGAGGAGCGTCTGAAGGAATTCAAGCTGAAGAACATGGCGCTCATGCCCGGTAGTGGTCAGGACTTCTACGGGCGCATGATGAAGGGGCAGGAGGATCTCAAGCGGATCCAGCTCGACATCAAGGAGGCCGAGCGCCGGCGCGAGGAACTGCAACGCCAATCCAGCGAGATACCGGAAATCCTCGGGGATGAGGAACCCTTGTTTGGCATGGGAGGGGGGGAAACCGCCGATCCGGCCAACGCGCCAGAGGTCAGGATGCTCGACACGCGCATCTCCGATCTTCAGTCGCGCATGGATGATCTCCTCCTGCAGTACACCGAGAAGCATCCGGAAATCCGCCAGATGCAGTCCTTGCTGGACGCCCTGCGCGAGGAACGCGAGCGGGCCCTGCAGAAAGCCATGGCGAAGGCCCCGGACTCCTCACCCTTCCCCGACCTGCAAGGGTTGCAGTTCGATAATCCGGTGCGACAGCGCGTGGCCATCGCCCTTTCGGAGGCCGATGCGCATATCGCCGCCTTGAGGAGCCGGGAAGAGGATTTCAAGGCCGCAGTCCAGGAACTCGAGGGACTGATTGATACCGTCCCGCAGGTCGAGGCAGAGCTTACGCGCCTCAACCGTGATTACGATGTCAACAAACGCCAGTACGATGAACTGGTTTCCCGCCGAGAATCGGCGAAACTGGCCACGGACGCCGAACAGGCCGCCGACCCGATCAAGATCAAGATCATCGAGCCACCGCGGCTGCCTTCCACGCCTATCGGGCCGCAGCGTCTGCAATTGCTCTCCGGTGTGCTCGCACTGGGTGTGGCTGTCGGTTTTGGTATCGCCTTCGTGGTCTCACAGCTCAGTCCGCGCGTCTTCACCCGCCATGAACTCAAGGAACTCACCGGCCTGCCGGTGCTGGGTGCCATCACCTTCGTGCGCAATCAATGGCACCAGTCCGAGCGACGCATGGAGCTTGCCGTGTTCAGCCTTGGTCTGGTGGTCCTGGTGGCACTCTATGGAGGCCTCGTTACCCTGCATATCATGGATGTCGATTTGCCCGGATACGTGAACCGCATGATCGGGGGGATCCTGTGAGTACGATCGATCGTCTGATGGGCCGGCTGACCGGCGACCGCGTGCCGGGCGGTCAGGCTGCAACGTCGGCCGACAGGCACGACGAGGGTGGCGAGGATGGGTCGGAGCGGCGCGCGGAAGCGGGGGGGGCAGCCACCACATCCATAGCCGATGCCGGTGCTGCCCGGGAAGTGACTGCCGATGTCGCTGGCCGGGCGGCATCCGCGGTGCCACCCACGTCTTCTGCGCGGCCGCCGATACCGCGGCCGCCGTCGTCGGGTCATGGCTCGCAGCATGCAGCCCCAGCCCGCGGACGGATCCTCGAGATCGACCTCGGTCGCCTGGCCGCCCGCGGCCACCTCGTGCCGGGGCGTGGCACGGACACCATGAGCGAGCAGTATCAGCAGATCAAGCGCCGCCTGCTGGCGAACATCAACGATCCGAGCGCCGGATTCGATGCGCCGGCGAACCTCATCATGATCACCAGCTCGCTGCCGAACGAGGGCAAGACCTTCACCTCGGTCAACCTCGCGCTCAGTCTTGCCATGGAACTCGATCGCACCGTGCTGGCGGTCGATACCGATGTCATCAAGCAGGATCTGTCACGTACCTTCGGCGCCGCGGGCCGCCCCGGTCTGTTCGATTACCTCTCCCGCGACGACATCAGTCTGCCGGATGTGATCTGCAACACCAATGTGCCCAAGCTCGCGCTGGTGCCGGCAGGCACGGAACGCACCACCATCACCGAGCGCCTTGCCAGCGAGGCCATGCGCCGACTCACGCTGGAATTGGCGCAGCGCTATGCCGACCGCATCGTGCTTTTCGACTGCCCGCCCGTGCTTGCCACCACCGGTGCCACGGCGCTCGCTCCTTACATCGGCCAGATTGCGCTCGTGGTCGAGGCCGGTCGCACGACGCATGATACGCTGCGTCATGCCCTGCAGATGCTGGAGCATGTGCGCATCACTGGTCTCATCCTCAACAAGGTGAAGGAGACGATGGCAGACGGCTACCAGTATTACGGTTACCGTTACGGCTATGGCTATCTGACGCCATCGGGCAAGAGCGGATGAACCTGGGCGTGGTGGGTGCATCGCATTCCGGCTTGCAGCGCCGCCGCGAGGCGGGTCTTGTGGCCGGCTTGATGCTTCTGTCAGCGAGTGCGGGCGCCGGCGAGTGGACCTTCACACCGCGCACGGCAAGCACGCTCACACTTACCGACAATTTGCTGCTGTCGCAGCGCAATCCCCAGTCCGATCTGGTCACCCAGTTCACGCCCGGCTTCTTGCTCCAGGGTGAAGGGGCGCGCCTGAACGCGAGCGCCAACGTCGCCTTGACCAGGCTGATACACCTGGAAAACAGCCGCTTCGATCGCAACCTGCCGCAGATGGACATTCTGGGCCGCGCGATCCTGCTGCCGCAGTGGCTCGAAGCGGAGGCCGCCTTCAATCGCGGTGTGCAGATGTTCGCTCCTGCCGGTGCGCCGATGCAGATGAGTCTCGCCAATGTCACGGGTAATGTCGCTGAGGTGTCCAGTTTCCGCGCCGGGCCGACCTTGCGTCGTCGCTTCGCGGATCTGGGCGAGTTGTTGCTCACGTACCGATACTCCGTCACAGAGGCGCAACCGGGGGAACCGCTCCCGGGGACCGTGCCGGTCGGGGTTGGGTTGAGCGTTACCGATAACCTCTGGGATGGGCGGTTCACTACCGGAGACATCCTGCCGCAATTGCCGCTGGTCTTCAGCCACCAGTTGCGCGAGTCCACTTTCGTTGACGGGGGCACAGATCGCCTGCGCACGACCAGTGTCCAGGGTAGTTATCCACTCACGCGCCAACTACGTCTGAATGGCACCTACGGAATCGATCAGAACGAGTTCCGCAATCAGGGATTCGGTGTGATCGACGGGCCCTTCTGGCAGACGGGTGCGACCTGGACTCCGAACCAGCGCCTCAACTTCACCTTCGGCTACGGTCGGCGTTTCTTCGGTGACAACTACTCGCTGGATGTTTCCTGGACTCGCCGTCGCTTCGCATTCCGGGCGGGCTACACCGAGTTCGCCAGTACTTTCTCCTCGCGGCAGGAGGACGTGCGCTTCGTCCCCACGACCGACCCCTTCGGTAACCCGATCATCGACCCACTGGCGGGTGCCAGCCCGCTCGTGATCTTCAATCGTGCCGGACTCATCCAGGACGTGGCCATCCAGCGCCGTTTTCTGGTCGATCTGCGCTTCGATCATCGCCTCGACACCCTGCTCGTCAGCCTGAGTTCAGATCAACTGGAATCCATGACCCGCAACAGGCAGACGAATCAGGCCATGCGGCTGGCGAACGTGATCTGGCGTCGACAGATCTCGCCGCAGGCGAGTGTCGGCGTGAGCACCCTCTACATGAACAGCGAGTTGCTCGGTCTTGGTCGCGAGCCCAACACGATGGTGAGCCTGGGGCCGGATTTCAGTTACCGGTTTTCGGCCCGACTCGCCGCCAACGTGAATTATCGTCACACCAGCAGCAGTGGCGGCGGGCTGGGCCTGCTGCAGTTCACCGAGAATCGTCTGGTCGGGGTGCTGAACTACTCGTTCTTCTGATCATCACCCACCGCGGCCTGCTCTGAGGTCCGCGCGGCCCGAATCCCTTCCCATGGGGTCACGCATGTACGAAAGCTTCTTCGGTTTCTCGGCCCGACCCTTCCAGCTCATGCCCGATACGCGCTTCTTCTTCAAGAGCGCCGGGCATCAGCGGGCGCTTGCCTACATGCGCTACGGGCTGCAGCAGGGGCAGGGATTCATCGTCATCACCGGTGACGTAGGTACCGGCAAGTCACTCCTGCTGAACGCGCTGGTGAACGAGATGGACACCGAGCGCCTGGTACCGGTGCGCATCGCCTCCAGTCGGCTCGATCACGAACAGGTGCTGAAGGTGATTGCGGGGTCGCTCGGGCTCGAGTACGAGGGCCGCGACAAGGCCGCTCTGCTGCGCGATATAGAGACCGCCTGCCAGCAAGTGACCGCGGCCGGCAGGCGGGTGATTGTGCTGGTGGATGAGGCACAGAACCTTCCAACCGACGGGTTGGAGGAGTTGCGCATGCTTTCCAACGTCGAGCACTGCGGGCAACCCATCCTCCAGTGCTTCCTGCTCGGTCAGCGTGAATTTCGCAACACGCTGCGTGCGCCTGGCCTTGAGCAACTTCGTCAGCGGGTGATAGCCGCCTATCATCTGCGCCCCCTCTCGGAGAGTGAGACACGCCAGTACATCCAGCACCGGCTCAAGACGGTAGGCTGGCGTGACGATCCACGGATTGAAGAGCCGGTGTATGCGCTGATTACTGCGGCCACGCTTGGTATCCCCCGACGCATCAATCTGCTGATGGACCGTCTGCTGCTCAACTGTGGTCTCGATGAACTCCACTACATCGACGAGGAGCGAACGCGCACGGTCATTCGCGAGGTGGAGCAGGAAGTGGGTAGCGGCAACCTGCCGGCGGAGGAAGGAGAGACAGGTGACGGGGAAGGGTTGCTCGATGTCATTGCTCCGGCGAGCGGAGACGTCAGGCACCCAGTAGCGATAAGGACGGCAGCCGATACTGCGCGTCTCGAGTCTGAGCTTGCCGCCGTCAAGTTGCAGCTCAACACGCTGATGGAACGCAATGCGCATCTTGCCCGACAGCTCGAGGCGCGCCTCGATGTGAGGCGAGAGGCTGAGGTCACTGCCGACCCGATGATCAGTGACATCGATACTGCGGACGATACCGCGATCCCCGGGCTTCAGACCGAGGCAACACTGGACGACATTGCGGACACGCGTCGTTCAGCGCGACGGTGGCAGGCGGCACTCGTGGTGGCTGCGGTCGTGGTGCTGGCGGGTGCCGGTTTTGCCGTCTGGGTCCTGCAGGCCAGGCTTTAGCGCGCCCAGTTCACCCGTCTCCGGCCATCCCGGGGAAGGCAGAGAGGTTCGAGGACCAGACGCATGCAAGCGGATCAGCTTCCAGCCTCTCGGGCGACTACCGTCATCAATGCCATGAGCGTCGATGTCGAGGAGTACTTCCAGGTATCGGCCTTCGAGCGCCGCGTGACCCGTGATGAATGGGACTCATGGCCGAGCCGAGTCGAACAGAATACCGGGCTTCTGCTCGATCTCTTCGCCAACTGTGGGGTTTCTGCCACGTTCTTCTGCCTGGGCTGGATCGCGGAACGTCATCCCGCACTCATTCGGCGCATCGTCGATGAAGGGCACGAACTCGCCAGCCATGGCTGGGATCACACACGCGTGCACGACATGGATCGCGAGCGGCTACGCCAGGATGTCATCCGGACCAAGTCGGTGCTGGAGGACACTGGCGGACGCCAGGTGCTTGGTTATCGCGCGCCGACGTTCTCGATCGGTAAGCGCAATCTCTGGGCACTCGGCGTGCTCAAGGAGGCCGGCTACGAGTACAGCTCCAGTATCTTCCCCGTGCGACATGATCTTTACGGCTTCCCTGAGGCACCGCGGTCGGCCTTTACCGATGCCGACTCCGGGATCATCGAGGTGCCCATGTCTACCCTGCGGCTGTTCGATCGCAATCTACCCTTCTGCGGCGGCGGGTACTTTCGCCTCTATCCCTACGCAGTAACCCGCTGGGCCCTGCAGCGAGTGAATCAGTCGGAGGGGCGCCCGTGCATTTTCTACATGCACCCTTGGGAGGTCGACCCGGATCAGCCTCGGCCCAGCAGCCTGAGCCTACGCACGCGCTTTCGCCATTACCTCAATCTGGACCGCGTCGCCGGGCGACTCGAACGCCTGCTCAAGGATTTCCGCTGGGATCGCATGGACCGCATCTTTTTGCCCGAGACCGTGCAATCACAGCAGCCACGCTCCGTGCTGCGATCTGCTACAGGCTGAGGCGGGATAGCAACGGATGCAGGACGCAGGCCTCGAAGTTGTGCCGCTCGCCACGGTTGGGCGAGTGGCCTGGAACACCTTTGTCGAGGGGCAAGAGGCTGGGACCTTCTTCCATCTGGCCGAGTGGCAGCAACTGATCGAGGAGGTCCACGGCCACACTGCAGAGTTCCTCGCCGCTACGCGCTCTGGCGTGGTCGAGGGCGTGCTGCCACTTGCGGAGGTGAAGAGTCGCCTGTTCGGCCACGCGCTTGTGTCGCTGCCCTTCTGCGTCTACGGCGGAACCTTGGCACGAACTGAGGAAGCGCGTGACGCCCTCGAGGCACACGCCGTGGCCCTGGCGCATCAGCGAGGCGTGGACCACCTGGAGCTCCGCTTCCGTGAAGGCGCGCGCGATGACTGGCCGGGCAAGGATCTGTATGTCACGTTCCGCAAGCGCATCGATGACGATCCGGATGTGAACATGAAGGCCATACCGCGCAAGCAGCGCGCCATGGTCCGCAAGGGTATCGAGGCGGGTCTCTTGGCCGAGATGGACTGCGGTATCGAGCGTTTCTTCCCCATCTATGCGACCAGCGTGCGCGATCATGGGACACCGGTGTTTTCGCGCCGACACTTTGCCAGCCTGCTGGAATTGTTCGGCGATCGAGTCAGCGTAATGACGGTAACGGATTCGGTGGGTGGTCCGCTCGCGAGCGTTCTGTCCTTCCACTTCCGGGACGAGGTGCTCCCTTACTATGGAGGCGGCCTGCCGGCGGCGCGCGCGAGCAAGGCCTTCGATTTCATGTATTGGTCAGTGATGTGTCGTGCCGCAGAGTCAGGTGCGAGGATCTTCGATTACGGGCGCAGCAAACAGGGTACGGGGTCGTTCAGCTTCAAGAAAAACTGGGGCTTCGAGCCAGTTCCCTTGCCCTATCGCTACCATCTGGTGAACGCGAACTCGGTCCCGGATGTGAACCCGCTGAACCCGAAGTATCGCTTGTTCATCACTGCCTGGCAGAAGTTGCCCTTGCCGGTAGCCAATTTCATCGGGCCGTGGCTCGCGCGCAGCCTGGGCTGAGATGGAATCGCTGCTTTTTCTGGCCCATCGCATTCCCTTTCCCCCAAACAAGGGCGACAAGGTACGGTCCTTCCACATCCTGCGGCATCTGGCCGCGCGCTTTCGCGTGCATCTGGGTGCGCTGATGGACGACCCGGCTGACGCCGTGCACGTGCCTCGGCTGGCGGATTTTGCCGCTTCCTCCTGTGTGGTACCCATGCGGCCGCGCCTGCAAAGGCTGCGGAGCATGCCTGGCTTGCTGACCGGTGAGCCGCTTTCCCTGCGCTACTTTCGCCAGGCGCGTCTGCTGCGCTGGATCCGGGGACTGCAGCGACGTGAGCCGCTGCGTAGGGTGCTGGTCTTCTCCTCCTCCATGGCTGCCTATGTCATGGGACCAGAGTGGCAGGGTGCCCGGCGGGTGGCCGATCTCGTCGATGTCGATTCCGAGAAGTTCAGCGCCTACGGGGCATCGTCTACGGGGGCGATCGCCTGGATCCACGCCCGCGAGGGGCGTCGTCTGCTGGAATTCGAGCGTAAAGTGGCTGCCACCTTCGATCACACACTTTTCGTCAGCGAACCCGAGGCGGCGTTGTTTCGCCGTCTCGCACCCGAGTCGGTCGCGCGAGTGAGTTGCATGGAGAACGGCGTCGATACGAACTATTTCGATCCCCAGGCCATCGCGCAGAGTGACTGGCCAGCACGCCCGGGAGAAGTTGTCTTCACTGGCGCGATGGATTACGCGCCCAATGAGGATGCTGTGGTCTGGTTCTGCGAGTCGATCTGGCCGCTTGTGCGGGCGCAGCGCCCCGATACAAGCCTTGCGATTGTCGGTGCCCGTCCACGACTCCGCGTCCGTGCACTGGCGGAACTGCCGGGTGTCATCGTCACGGGCACCGTGGCGGACGTGCGTCCCTGGCTTGCGCAGGCACGGGTATCGGTAGCGCCGTTGCGCATCGCGCGGGGGGTGCAGAACAAGATACTCGAGGCCTTGGCGATGGGGCTTCCGGTGGTCGGCACACCCGCCGCCTTTGAGGGCATCCGAGTCACTAAGGACACACCCCACGTGATTGAGAGCGAGCCCGCTGCCTTTGCTGCCGCCGTGCTGGAACGTATCAACGGCAATGCCGTCTTGCCCAACATGGATGCGCGCGCTTTCGTGCTGCGCGAATACGACTGGACCCGGAAGCTCTCGCTGCTAGACGAGTTGTTTGCATGAACTGCGGTGCCCCGAAGAGGGCTCCCGCAGTGGTGACGCTTTCATCGCTGTTCCCGCACGCGGGTGAACCAGCGGCCGGGATCTTCATCCGTGAACGCATGTTCCGTGTGGCGCAAAACCTGCCCCTCACGGTCGTGGCACCGCGACCCTGGTTCCCCGGTCAGTCACTCATCCGCCGCGTACGGCCCAACTGGCGGCCCCCGGCCGTGTCGCGGGAGCGCATGCAGGGGATCGAGGTACTGCGACCCCGTTTCCTGGCCGCGCCCGGAGTGCTCAGGCTGCTGGATGCGGCAAGCCTCGCCCGTGCTGCCTTGCCCGTGTTGCGTGGGCTACGGCAGGCCGGGCGACTCGATGTGCTGGATGCACACTTCGCCTGGCCGGACGGTGTGGCCGCGGCGTGGTTGGGGCAGCGTCTCGGAGTGCCGGTCTGCGTGACGCTGCGCGGAACGGAGGTTCCGCTCGCTCGCCAGGCCGGGCGGCGGACGCGCATGGTGCGGGCACTCGGTCAGGTCGATTGTGTGCTCTCTGTAGCGGCAGCCCTCCTTGAGCACGTGCGGGCGCTGGGCGCGTGCCCCCGACGGGAGGAGGTCGTCGGCAACGGTGTCGATATCGAGCGCTTTCGTCCCATGAACCGGACAGAGGCCCGCCGCCGGCTCGGATTGTCTGCGGATGCGCGTGTCCTGATCAGCGTCGGCGGTCTGTGCGAACGCAAGGGTTTCCATCGAGTGCTCGATATCCTGCCGGACCTCATTGCCCGGGATCCTCGTCTGCATTACCTCATCGCCGGTGGGGCGAGTGGTGAGGGCGATTGGGGACCAAGACTGCGCACTCAGGCAGAGGCGCTCGGGATCAGCGAACACGTGCATTTTCTCGGTCGGATCGCCAGCGATGAACTCCGCTGGCCGCTCTCGGCCGCTGACATCTTCGTGCTTGCAACGCGCAATGAGGGTTGGGCCAATGTCTTCCTCGAGGCGATGGCGTGCAGCCTGCCGGTGGTGACCACCGATGTCGGCGGCAACGCGGAGGTGCTGAGCGATGCGCGCCTTGGGCACATCGTCCCATTTGGCGATGCGCAAGGGCTGGCTGCGACCATCGAAGCCGCACTGGCTGCCGCATGGCCGCGGGATTTCATCCGACAGCACGCCGAAGCGAATGCCTGGGAGACGCGCGTGCAGAGACTGGTGCAGATCTTTGAGGATCTGCACCGGCAGGCACGTGTCGTCGAGCCTGCGGCGGGAGCGCGATCCGCGTGACGGCGCGCATGCTCGACCGCGCTTTCGCAGATCGTGTCGTGGCCGGGGCCGGCAGGGCATGAGCGTCGATCCATGGACCCTGCTGGTGTCCCGGGTGATCTTCCCGTCGCAGTGTCTGGCCAAGGGGCACGCCAGCCGGCGCATCCGTCTAGCCATGGAGCGTTCACAATGGCTCTCTCGTGCAGCGCTGGAAGATCGGGCCGCCGCCACGCTGACGACATTCATCGACTCTGCGGTGCGTGAGGTGCCCTACTGGGGACGGCTCTTCGCTGCACATGGAATTGCAGCGCGTGAGATCCGCGAGCCAGCGGACCTTGCCCGGCTGCCACTGCTCGACAAGCCCACCATCCGTGCACAGATCGAGGCGATGAAGCGTCCCGGGGCGAAGGGACTGCAGCGGAGCAACACCGGCGGTTCCAGTGGCGCACCGCTTGTGTTCTGGCTCGGTCGCGAACGGGTAGCGCACGATGTGGCCGCGAAGTGGCGGGCCACCCGCTGGTGGAACGTGGACATCGGCGATCGTGAGATGGTCGTGTGGGGTTCACCGATCGAGGTCGGTGCCCAGGATCGGCTGCGCGGCTGGCGCGACGCACTGATGCGTACGCGCCTGTTGCCGGCCTTCGAGATGTCGGCGCAGAAACTTGATCGTTTCATCGCTGAGATCCACGGCTTCCGGCCACGGATGCTGTTCGGCTATCCGTCGGCCCTGGCGCTCATCGCGCGTCACGCCGAGCGCTCCGGGGTGCGTCTGGATGGGCTGGGAATTGCCGTGGTGTTCGTGACCTCGGAGCGGCTCTATCCGCACCAGCGGGAACTCATCAGTCGCGTATTCGCTGCCCCGGTAGCCAACGGCTACGGTGGACGCGATGCCGGCTTCATCGCCCACGAGTGCCCTCAAGGCGGCCTGCATCTGACGGCCGAGGACATCGTCCTCGAGCTGTTGGACAGTGAGGGCCAACCGGTCCCGGATGGCTGTGCCGGCGAGGTGGTCGTGACTCATCTCAGGAGCGGGGACTTCCCCTTCATCCGCTATCGGACCGGGGATATCGCCACCCGTGCCACGGAGCCCTGCGCCTGCGGGCGCGGTTTGCCGCTGCTGGCCTCGGTGGAGGGCCGAAGCACCGATTTCGTCGTGGCCGCCGATGGCACGGTCATGCACGGACTGGCCCTTATCTACGTGTTGCGTGATGAGCCGGGCGTCGAGCAGTTCCGCATCGTGCAGGAGACTCTGGCATTGACCCGCGTCGAAATGGTGGTGAACGCGCAATGGGACGATGTTGCAGCAACTCGTGTCGTGGAGGGGCTCACAGCGCGCCTGGGGCAGACGGTCGAGGTCAGGCTCGAATATCACAGCGAGCTGGCGAGCGAGGCTTCGGGCAAGCATCGCTATGTGATGAGCCGCGTCGCACCGGGCTGATCGGGCGGACACTGCCATTGCCAGTGTCCCCCGCGTGCTTGAGAGGCGAGCCGCGCCCCGCCGCGGCCTTCCTCATCTGACGGTTCAGGCCGCTTCCTGGGCCTGCATCCAGGCCTCCAGCAGCACCATCACCCAGATCATCACGCCGTAGTACTCGGCGTGTCCCTCGCGATGCTGCCGGAGGAGGAAATCGATCCAGTCCTCACGAAACCAGCCGCGCCGCCGCAGTGCCTGCAGGTGCTCACTGGCCAGCGCGCGCAGGCCAGCGTGCTCACGCAGCCAGAGGCCGAAGGGCAGGCCGAAGCCGTGCTTGCCCTTGGCGAGCGTCGCCTGCGCCAGCACGCCCTGCATGGCCCGCCGATAGAACCAGCGCAACTCGCCGTTGCGCACCAGCCATGCCGCAGGCAGGCCGGCTGCGAGGCGAATCATCGCGGCGTCGAGAAAGGGATAGCGCACCTCGATGCCGGCCAGGGCGCACATACGGTTGACTTTTCGCAGATCGTTGTCGGCGAGGGTGTACTCGAGATCGAAATCGAGCAGGCGCTTGATGATCGGTACGCCGTCCGTTGTGGTCCAGCGGTTGCGCATTCCGACGAGCGCACGCTCGCGATCGATATCCTTGAGGAAACTGGCCGTAAGGACTTCCGTCGGATCGTGACGGTGCAGGAAGTTGTAACTTTCGAGGCGGTCCGGCAGCGGGATCTGCGCCTGGCTGACGTAACTTGCGGCCTTGGTAAATACCGGAATATGGCGCGTGAGCGTGTTGTCGAACACAGGAGTCAGCAACGCGCGCACGGACACCGGCAGGTGTTGCCAACGCTCGAACACGAACTGCTTCGCGTAGCGCGCGTTGCCACCGAAGATCTCATCACCCCCATCGCCGGCCAGGATGCGGCTGAAGCCGGCGGCGCGCGCCGTACGCGCGCAGATGAGGGCCGGCACCGCAGAGGCGTTGCCAAAGGGTTCGTCGTAGGCAGCAGAGACTTCCGGGATGGTCTCGAGGATGTCCTCCGCGGTGACATAGCGCTCGTGCAGACGCACACCCGCATGGCGGGCAGCCGCTCGCGCCCATTCCATTTCGTCGTAACCCTCGGCCGCGAAGCCGATGGCGAAGGCATCCACGGCTGTCCCGCGCAGCCGTGCGGCCATACTGACTACGCTGCTGCTGTCCAGACCGCCGCTCAGGAAGGCGGCGGCCGGGGTGTCGTCGAGCGCCTGGGCCGTCGCGGTCTCGAGTGTGGCGTCGAGTGCGCGTACCCGTTCATCGAAGTCTGCCCGCTCAGGCTCGCGCCAGGGAGGGGACCACCAGCGTTCGACTCGTGCGCCAGCCTCGCTGATGCTGACGAGACATCCGGGCGGAAGCTTCTGCACGCGCTGCCAGACGGTCGCAGGTGCCGGGATCATGTGGCAGTAGAGGTAATCGTACAGCCCTTGCGGATCGATACCGGCACCGAGGGCGCGCGCAACGCGATCGGCCCGCGCGTGGACAAGGATCCGGTCGGCGTCCACGGACCAGGCGAGGGTCGCGATCCCGAGTGCATCGACTGCCAGGTGCGTCCTCTGCGTGCCCACCTCGTGCACCGCCAGCGCCCAGTGGCCTTCCAGTCCCTCCAGGCTGCGCGGGCCGTTGCGGTGCCAGGCCTCGATGAGTGCGCGTGCGTGCCCTTCTTCCCGAGCGATCCGGGCGAGGTCCTCGTCTCGCCAGCGGGGGTCTCCGCTGATCGCGGCCTGCCACCCTGCCGAGGCGGCGCAGCCGGCGCCCGGTGTCGGCGCGAGGCTCAGGCCGTTTGGGGGTGGGTGGTCTTCGGGGGCAGTGCCGAACAGGATCTGCCGCGTTCGCCGGTGGCGTTCGGTGTTCTGATCGAGGAGCAGGGCAAGCGAGTTCATCGGATGGGGGCAGCCTGCGAATGACCCGTGCGGTGTGCGGGCACGGGCTGGTGGCGTGGCGGCAAGTGACGCCGGGTGGATGGCGCATGTGGCCTGATGCCCGGTGTGGCGGTGCCGGTAGCAGCCAGTTCCTCCTGCACGATGGCTTGCATCAGTACGGTGCAGAACACCAACTGGTAGAACAGGTCCCAATAGGTGATACCGAGGAAGATGCCACCGACCGCATAGGCGACCAGTGAGGCACGCAGCATGTAGGCCCAATGCGTGACCCAGGCGACGGCCGGGTTGCGTCGGCCCACCGCCGCCAGGCGGGTGAGGCTCAGCATGCTGCCGAAGAGCAGCGAACCCCAGAGTGCCGCACCG
>DBNU01000087.1 GCA_002299125.1 Proteobacteria bacterium UBA664 | reverse complement strand
ACCCCTGCTTGCTGTCGGTGGACGGCCGCTCATCGTCCGACACTTGGAGGCGCTCGCTGCTGCCGGCATCCGGGCAGTGGTGATCAACCGGGCCCACCTCGGTGCGCTCCTGACGACGCGTCTCGGTGACGGTCATGCCTTCGGTCTGCACATCGACTGGTCGGACGAAGGCGATCACCCTCTCGGCACGGCAGAGGGCCTGCGGCAAGCGCGCGTGCTGCTTGGTCAGCGTCCCTTTCTGCTGGTGAACGGCGACGTCTACACCGACTACGACTTCCGGCGCTGTCGGCTCACGGCCGGTGACCTCGGCCAGATCGTGCTGGTGGATAACCCACGTGAACATCCGCAGGGGGATTTCGAACTCCAGGGCGAGCGGATCAGCGAACCACCGCAGACGGTAAGCGCCCGCCTGACCTACGCCGGTATCGCCTGCATCGACCCGGCACTGCTGGATGTCGGCACGGAATCGGACCTCGGCAGCCTGCTCAGACGGGCGGCGCTGGCCAAGCGTCTGGGGGGCGAACACCACACCGGCGCATGGGCCGACGTCGGCACCCCGGAGCGTCTGCAGGCACTCGATGAGACCTTGGGCGGCAGGATCGCTGAGTTATAAAGCAATAAATAACAATGTGTTGCCTGTGGAACCTATGAGCCACGCCACAAGCGTGATCTTAAAGTGCTGATTTTGATGATGGTTCCCCTCGACGCGTCTAGCTGTTAGGGTGACGGCCTGTTGAGTAACAGGCCCAGCGCCGCGGGCCTTCCCCACAAACGCCCATGCGGGCGGTTCCAGGGTTCAAAAAAACCCCACCCGGAACCTCCGCGTATGCACGGAGTGGCCCCGGCCCATGAACGTCCTGTCCCCCCGCGCCGGCTGGCGACGGGCAGTCTTTCTCGCTCCCCTTCTGTTGTTCTCTGCCTTTCGCGCCGAGGCCGATCAGCCGTACGTGAGCGCTCCGAGCGCGCTCGGCAGGTCCGCGTTTGCACCGATTGAGTTCCGGCCCGGCATCCCGGTGGCCCGTCTCTCCGACGCACCCGCCGTGGCGCTCATGACCGGCGACCTCGACGCCCTGCGCCGGTTTGGCCGGTTGCGTGTGCTCACCCCCGAGTCCACCGAGGTTCGCTACGGCGATGCACCATCCGATCAACTGGGCAGGCTGCTGAACGAACTCTCACAGCGACTCGGGATGCCGGTCGAGCGCATTGCGGTGCGCACACGCGAGGAGATGCTGCGGCGTCTCGCGATCGGTGCCGGAGACCTCATCGTCGGGCTCGATTCTCCCGGGCTCGCGGATCACATGCCGGACGGTGTGCGGGCATCGGTGCCGCTGACTCGCTACCGCTTTCAGGTGGTGACCGCCCGTCATTCACCGCTGGCACGTCTGCGCGGCCTTGAGGCGGCCTTCGGACGCCGCCTCACACTGGCGCCGGACTCACCGTTGTGGCACCGCGTCGATGCACTCGTGCGCGACCATCCCTGGGTGAAGTTCGAGGCGGCGCCACTCCACCTCGGTGTGACCGCCATGGCAGGCGAGGTAGCGCGCGGTGATCGCGACGCGCTGGTACTGGCGTCGCACGATGCGGAGCGCGTGCTGGCGTTGCGCGATGATCTGGTGGTCGCCTTCGAGATCGGCGCGGCCATCTCCCGCCACTGGTACGTGCGGGCGGGTAACGAGCATCTGCTCAGCGAGATCGATGCGTTTCTCGGCCAGAGCCATCTAGCCCACCGTCCCGCCGACCACTATCGCGGTGATCTCCCGGAGATCCGTCGCCACGGCGTGCTCCGTGCCATCGTCCGCCCCCGGAGCGGCAGCTTTGCGATGGTCGACGGGCAGCCCGAGGGTTTCGACTTCCGACTGCTCCAGCGCCTGTCGCAACGGCTGGGGTTGACCCTCCGGACCGAGGTCGCCCAGTCCGATGCGGAGGCACTGCGCTGGCTGGACGAAGGGCGGGGGGATCTCATCGCCGCGCCGGCAACCCCGCTGTCCAACGACCGCTTCCTGCGCACACTCCCGCACTGGTACACCGCTCCCGTGGTCGTCGCACCCATCTGGGTCAACGTGGAGACCCCGGATGATCTCTCCGGCCGCCATTGTCTGATGCCCCCGGACAGCCCGCTCAAATCCGCAGTCGAGGGCTTGCTTGCGCGCGGCGATGCCGACTTCGAACTCGAGTTCGACCAAGCCTACGCCGCGGCGGAAGGCCTGCGCGCGGCACTGCTGGCGGCGCCACGCGCCTTCACCGTGCTCGACGCCGCAACCGCGCGACGCCTGCTGGAGGAAAGCCCCGACCTCGCGGTCTCACTATCACTGCACGACGCCACCAATCATCGCTGGGTGACCCGCGCGGGCGACCTCGAACTCGCGGGCGAGGTGAATCGTATGGTGCGCGAGTTCTGGGGCGATCCGGAGCAGACGCGGTTGGCGACGCAGTTCCAAACGGGCGCGAACCGCGACGCGATGGCAGTGCGGCGGCTGTCGCCTTATGACGATCTGGCCCGGGCCACGGCCGGCTCGCATGGTTTCGACTGGCGGCTCATCGTGGCCATGATGTTCGAGGAGAGCGGCTTCG